>NZ_SCKY01000004.1:0-238919 GCF_004100315.1 Hydrotalea sp. AMD
TCTCAAAAGTATGTTTTTTGTAATAAATTGAATGAATTTGCCGTTTATAAGAGAAACGACATTTATGGATATCACAAACGAACAATGGGACTTGATCTGTGGGTTGATTGAAAAAAATATTCCGGCCAAAAAGATAGCCGGACGTCCTCGAGTAGATGATAGAGCAATTTTAAATGGGATATTATGGATATGTAGAACCGGGGCACCATGGAAAGACCTGCCAGATCGATATCCACCTTATCAGACCTGTCACCGGCGATTTCAGGAATGGGTAAAGTGTTTGCTATGGGAGCAGATATTAAGTCGCCTGGCGGTGGATTTAAAAACTAGGGGAAAGATTGATTTGGCAGAATGTTATATTGACGGCAGCTTTTCAGCGGCTAAAAAAGGGGCTTTGGAGTTGGGAAAACTAAGCGGGGCAAGGGTACGAAGCTCATGGCAATTGCAGACCGTAATGGTCTTCCTATCGCCATTTCCACACATGAAGCAAGTACCCATGAGATTAAACTCGTTGAAAAAACGATATCAAAACGATTTACGCGAACAAAGCCTAAACGCTTGATTGGGGATATGGCTTATGATAGTGATCCTCTTGATAAAATACTTAAAGGGAACCGCATCAAAATGATCGCTCCACATAAAACCAACCGGGTGAAAAAGGCCACACAGGATAGACGTGAATTACGACGATACAAAAACAGGTGGAAGATCGAAAGAGTCTTTGCCTGGATTCAGCAGTTTCGACGTTGTCAAACAAGATTTGATTACTATGATGCTAATTTTCTCGGATTTGTACAATTAGCTTGTACAATTATATTATTAAGAAACTACTTTTGAGATACGCTCTAATAGAACCGGATGTACCCCATCCTCCTCTCAATTTTAAATCATTAATCCAGCTAACATTTTTCATGAAATTTTCATTGGAAATACGCCATCCTGCAGAAATAGAAGGGAAATTACCATATTGATGGCCGGGAGCAAAAACGGAAGAACCATCTCTTCTTAATGTAGCTGCTAAAATATATTTATCTGCATAACTATAATCAATTCTCCCGAAATAGGAAGATATTGCTAATTGATAAGGTGGATAACCAATATTACTTTGTGAATTTGGAGCACCTGTATTTAATGTCCAATAATTTGGGTCAGTACTATAATATGATCCCCTGCCGGCGCTAATACCTCTGTTGTATTGGTTTTTGGCTTCCTGACCCACTAATACATTTAAGCTATGTTTGCCAAAAGTGTTGCTATACTTAACGGTATTTGTCCATTGCCATAAGCTATTGTAACCAGCTCCTTCCGTAAAGGCATTAGGATTGGTATTGCCTTCTGCATTTTCATAAGCCGTATAGGTAAAATAATAGTAGTAATAATTATCAAAATAACCTCCAAAACTTGTACGGGCTGTAAAATGCTTTAAAAAATCCACTTCAGCAAATACGTTACCGTTTACCTGCCAATCATTACTCCTATTATTGGCAGTCCTTTGTTGATTTGCCACAGGATTTTGTGCATTACTTAAACCCACTGATTTAGTACCGGCATAATTTCCCATGATATCATATATAGGAATAATAGGTGGTTCACGGTAACTCATTGAAATAGCATTACCCTCATTCTGGTTGGTAAAGCCCGGACTTTGTTTGTAAAACACATAGGCATTTTCTCCAACTCTGATATGATTATTTATATTAAAAGTGGTATTCATTCTTGCTGAATAGCGCTTTAAATAGGTATTAATCAAAGTTCCCTGCTGGTTTAAATATCCTACTGAAAACAGGTAAGTTGATTTATCATTACCACCACTGGCTGTTAAAGTATGGCTTTGAAAAATGGCAGGTTTAAAAATTTCATGAAACCAATCTGTGCCAATTTTATTGGCCTTTGTAATTTGATTGGAATTTATATTGTAGGAAGCTGGGTCTGTTCCAGGATCACCCACTTTTGCTCCGGTAGGAGTAATATAATCCGGAATTACAGGCGTATCACCCTGTCCAAACTGTGCATTTCTGCTTCCGGGAGCAATACCACTGTTAATTTCGTATGCTTTCACCACATTGGCATAACCCTGTGTGTTTTCTAAGTTAAAGCCATTTTTCAACGGACGTTGGGTGCCCACAAAAGCATCGTAGCTAATTCTGGCTTTACCCTGACGGCCTCTTTTGGTGGTAACAATAATTACCCCGTTAGAACCCTGTACCCCATAAATAGCAGCAGCTCCGGCATCTTTCAATACCTGAATGGATTCAATATCACTGGGATTGACGTCCTGTAAATTTCCCTGTACACCATCTATCATAACTAATGGCGCTGTACTTCCGGGAGAAGTAATACCTCGAATTTTTACACTGGTACCACCACCAGGTACACCGGAATTAATAACCGTAACACCTGAAGCCTGACCTTGTAACAAAGCGGCAGTATTACCACCTGGTACAGATTTCATATCGTTTACATTTACAACTGAAACAGAACCGGTAATGTCCTTTTTCTTTTGCGATGTATAACCCAATACCACAATTTCATTTAAATCACTAGTGGATTCGGTTAGGGTAACGTCAATTCTTGAACGGCCACTTACAGGCATGGTTACATTGTTGTAACCCACTGAAGAAATTACCAATACACTTTTATCGCCCGGAACTTTAATGGTAAATGTACCATCATCGTTCGTAGCGGTAGCATTGTTGGTACCTTGTACCGTTACCGTAGCGCCGGCAAGGGGTTGATTGTTTTTACCGGTTACTTTACCGGAAACTGTTTTTTGTGCAAAAGCCCCCAATGTGCAAAAAAAGAGGCCGCAAAAAAGCAAAAAACATCGAGATAGATGTGGATTGTTTGGCATAAGCAATGTTTTCGTTAGGTTGTTAAATAATCTTTAACAAATTTAAGTATCGCAAACGATTGTGTTCTTACCTTTTACCATCATGTTTCAGTGATTTTTTAACATACAATTATGTATTTTTTACACATTAATTTAATAAAAGCCGCTCTCGTTCAGTGTTTGACAATACAGCAATTCTACAATTGATATATATCAAAAAATATTTTTTCTACAATAAACGGGTAACATATTACACAAATACACATTCTCACTTACATACCTTTCAATAACGGTATAGCAATGACGAGGTAACAGTGCTCACTTAAACATTGATAGATAAAACATTGAAGCCCATTTTAAAATTGAACCGGGTTAATAATTCTTGTTCAGTAAATTAAACACTGACAAACTATAAACCCATACATTGCACATCTTATTCACAACGGCTATAAATATTTGATACTGTTGCAGCGAAACAAATCATTTTTTTGCCTTGCAGAGGGTGATGGGTGATACCAGCAGCTATATTCTAACCAACTATTTTCAACCTACTGATTGCTTTAACTGCACTGCATGAAAAATCTCAACCAAAAACGATTCTTGCCCATAGAAGAAGCAGATGCTTTTATTGTACTGAGGCATGCTATCAATGATCCTGCCCAAAGATTACATTATCATGATTATTGGGAACTCTTATTATTTCAAAATTCTGAAACAGCTACTTGTATTATTGGTAATAGCATTACTAAAATCAACCACGATACTGCATTGTTCTTATTACCACCCGGTACATTGCACGGCTGGTGTACCGGGCACAATTCCTCTTCTACCGGTCTTGTAAAGCAAGTAATTTTTCAACAAGATTTGTTTGGAGATTGCATGCTTAACAAAAACCAGTTTTTCCACATTAGAAAATTATTTCAAGCCGGAATCAATAGCATTCGTTTTTCAAATAACTCAGCTCAGAATGCACTGGCAGCAATACAACTATTGGAAAAAGAAAATGATTTTAAAGGGTTACTCATTTTACTGAAATTATTATCTACTGTTTCATTGCAAAAGCAATGGGAAATTTTGAATGATAATTCAGAAACAATGATTCAAAATTTGCAAAACAATACTAATCAGGTTAATAAAGTAATGGATTATTTAAACACCCATTTCAAAGAAGAAATCAGCCTGAAAAAAATGTCGTGCATTATGAATATGAGTGAAGCTACATTAGCCCGTTTTTTTAAAATGCAGACAGGTAAATGTTTCACCGATTTATTAATTGAAAAAAGAATATCTTATGCAACCAAGTTACTGATAGAATCAAATGATCCAATTCATGAAATTGCCTACCAGTCAGGTTTTAATCAGGTTACCCACTTTAACCGTTTATTCAAAGCACATACCGGGTTTTCTCCCAAAATGTATAAGCAATTCCTACTTTCTTCCAAAACAGCCTGAATCATTTTTTCAAAACTTTGCTCTTTTCAACAAATGACCATGTAGGGTGTTGTATTTCCTATTTTAACAGAACTACCTATTTTTGCAGTATGATTCAGATTTTAAATCATACGAAAGAAAAAAATTGGGAAGAGGCCTCCATTGATACCATTACAGCATCAGTGCCTACCTGCCATTTAATTGTATGGAATGATGATGTGAATACTTTTGACTGGGTAATTGAAACCCTGATTGAAATTTGTGGCCATACGCAAGAGCAGGCAGAGCAATGTGCCTTATTAATACATATGAAGGGCAAGTGTGTGGTAAAAAATGGAGATTATGAAACCTTAGATCCCATGCGTAGTGCTATTTTAGACAGAGGTATCAACGCCACCATCGAAACCATTCCTATTGGTTCTTAATCATTCATTTCCCGATATTGATTACCACCCTATGCCTCTTTATCAATTAAATGAAACATTTTGGTTTCCGCCGGTTACCGAAAGTATGGAAGATGGCCTTTTGGCAATAGGCGGTGATTTACAAATACCTCGTTTACTCACAGCCTATAAAAAAGGAATATTCCCCTGGTATGAAGGGAATTCACCATTGTGGTGGTGCCCGGATCCCAGATTTGTACTTTTCCCAAATGAACTTAAAATTAGCAAAAGCATGCAGGTATTGCTAAAGAAAAATGCTTTTGAGTTTTCTGTTAACCAGGCATTTCATGCTGTGATTAAACACTGCAAAATAACCAAACGAAATGGGCAAGATGGAACATGGATAACCGATGAAATGCTTGAAGCTTATACCACACTGCATCAATCAGGCTGGGCACATAGCGCTGAAGTCTGGCAAAATGGCCAATTAGTGGGCGGGCTTTATGGCATAAAAATGGGAAATATATTTTTTGGGGAAAGTATGTTTAGCTTGGTGAGCAATGCCAGCAAATTTGCTTTTATACGTTTTGTGCAACAATTAATGGAGGAAGGAATTGTATTAATTGACTGTCAGGTGTATACAGAACATTTAGAAAGTCTGGGTGCACAATTTATCAGTCGGGAAAATTTTACCGAAATTTTGTCGAGAAATATTTAACCCCGCATACCATACATTCTTTCCAGGTCGCGTACAATGGTTTCAATATCCCGGTCATTTCCATTGGGGTCGTAGTTTTGTTTTAAACTGGTACCGAAAAAGAAGGCAACAGTTTGATAAACAGTGGCTGTTAAACTTCCCTTATATTCCTGAATAATTTCATAACAATTATTCCCGGTTTCTCTATAAATCAGTTTCATTAAAATTTTGCCCTGATAAATGGATAATTGCGTTAACTTATCTGTAAATTCTTTTCTTAATTCTTTTTCTCTGGAGCGAATAATTTTTCTTCTTTCGCTTTTATTAGTAACACCTGCCAGGCGGGCATTAATTTCATTCATAATTCTGCCTGCAGCTTTTGCATAAGGATAGGTAACGTACACTGCATTGCGTAGCCTTGTCCATTCAGTCCAATATCTTTTTTGGCGGGCATTTAAGCGGTAAAGAATAGAAACATCCGGTAAATATCCCATGGGAATGGTATCACCTTCCGGTGTAATAAAAGCATGAACGGGAATGGTATCATAAATGCTGTGCTGTGCATGTGATTGCCTGGCAATCAAACACAAACAAACGATTACAATCATATGCAGGATTCGCTTTACCATACACGCTGATATGCTGTAGACATATATTCATTGGTTAATGCTGCCAGCGTAATAAAAGTAACCTATTCTTTTGAAAAAAGTGCCAGACGGATTCGCTGATAAATAGACATAAAAAAGCCAATTACCATTATTACAACCCCCAACCAAAGCATATTAATCAGAGGAAACTCATATACTTTTAATGTTACCAAATCGGTAATGGCGCCACTCTCTCTTACTCCTATTTCTATTTTACCATCCTGCGGGTTACTCACTTTATTAAATTTCACTATCAGACTTTGTGCTTTAACCGTATCCGGATAGTTGATTAAATCGTTATTATCAATAACAATTCCGGGTGTTATGGGATAACGGCGACCATCTTTAGTAATAGCAGTCATATCTAAAAACAATGCGGTTTCACCATTTTTAAATTTATCTTTTTGCGATTCAGGATTTACCTGCACTTTATTCAAGATAAGCATACCATTGCTGTAAAAAGTAGTATCGCCTGGTTTTATGGCAATATTTCTAAAAGTGGCAGTATCTGCCTGATCATTTTGCTGAAAGGATGATATGTATACAAAAATATCTCTGTTCCAATAATGTTTTGAATCCGGATTGGGAGAAAAGCCTTCCATCCCTTTGTTATTTTTAATGATATCAGGATATACTTTGAACTGTTCTTTACCATTTTTGGCCTTAAAATCAATTTCATAATACCGTTTACGGTCTTTGGGGTTTAATGTATCCTGTACATAGGTTACCATGTATTTACCCATATCGGTAGCAACCCCTTTAAACAAAGTAATATTTTCTACAGGATCTTCTTTTTTGTCTTTTTTAAACACTGCAATACCTGTTGTATTCCAACTCAATACTTCTTTTTTACTTGAAGAGATTAATACACCCAATAAAATCATTCCAAATCCAACATGCGCTACAGAAGCACCGGCAACCTTTAATTTTCCTTTTAAAACAATCCATATATAAGCAGCATTGGCAATAATGGAATAAATAGCCGCATAAATTCCCACATAAATGGCTACCAGAAAGCCAATACCTTGTTTGTTATAATGAATATTGCCCCAAATGCATATGGCTGAACCAACCAATAATGCTGCCACTGTTGGCCATAATATTTTTTTACCAAAATATTTTTCAGGCGTGCTTTTGTATTTAAAATACTGCGTTACCGCCGTTAAAATTCCAATGATTATTAAAATAAATATTTGAACCTGATTGAAAGAAAATTCCGGATCTTCAGGTGGAGCTATATTGGTACCAAATAATTTGTTATACACAGGAACGGATGTTTTGGCCGCAATAATAATAGCAGCAAGAAACAGTACCAATGCACCAATAAACATCCAAAATTCTCTGCTGTAAGTATTTTCTTCTTTCTGGATAGCCGGAATTTTTTTATAACGCAAGAAATATAAAACAAGAGCAGGAAATAAAAATACCAGTACAAACAATAACAACTGCACATTCATACCTAAATCGGTGAATGCATGTACAGAAGTATCGCCCAGTATACCACTACGGGTTAAGAAGGTAGAATAAAGCACTAAAATAAAACTAAGAATATAAAAAAGATAGGTAGAACGTAAAGAATAGCCTGTTGATTTATAGATAAGATTCGTATGTAAGCCTACAATCATTACAATCCAGGGTACTAAAGAGGCATTCTCAACCGGATCCCATGCCCAATAGCCGCCAAACGATAAACTTTCGTAAGCCCAGGCAGCGCCCATCATAATTCCGGTACCCAAAACAGCACCTGAAAATGCGGCCCAGGAAAGACTTATTTTTATCCAGCTATGGTCTTTTTTATATAAGCCTGCAATAGCATAGGCAAAAGGCACAATGGTTGAGGCAAAACCTAAAAACAATACCGGCGGATGAATGACCATCCAATAATTTTGTAATAATGTATTTAAATCATTTCCTTCATGAATGCGGGGCAATTGCAAATAATTTGGGTCAGAAAAAATAGGGATATCAGGCATTTGCTGACGCCATAAAATAAATGGATTACTACCTACCTTGTAACCAAAAAAGTAGATGCCAATTAACATAGAGGCTATGCAAAACTGTGCAAAACTTATCACCGTCATCACGCCTGCTTCCCATGTTTTGCTGGTTTTTATTAAAATCCAACCCAGCACACAATGCCAAAAACTCCACAATAAAAAACTACCTTCCGAACCTTCCCAAAAACAACTTAATATATATTTCAATTGCAAACTGCGGGAGGAGTGGTTCCACGCATAAAAATATTCAAAATAATGGTTATAAATAATATAATATAATGAAAAGAAAACACCCAATACAGAAATGGTTTCAATTAAAAATGAAATACGGGCAAGCTTTATCCAGCTCTGTTTGTCTGATTGCAAATCGGGAATACGAGCTGCATTAAAATAAGCAATGGTGGCCACTAATGAAGCCACCAAAGAAAGGATAGAAAAAAAATGACCAATTTGTCCGGGTAAAAGGTGTTCTCCGTTATACTGCATAATGTATCAACTTAATAAAAAGGGTAAATGAGTGGCAAACTAAGCATAAAATGAGGATTGAATGAAAAACCCTGTTGTTTATTGTTAGTCTTGCTTCGCCATAGATTTTTCGGTAGACTGGGGATTATCTTTATATTTTGAAGGGCACTTTAATAAAATATCTTTACATTCAAAATGATCACCATCCATACGGCCTTTTAATACCAACCGGTCGCTTTTTTCCATATCAGTAGGTTTGGTATTATGGTAAACAACTTTTACTGAATTGCCCAAAGTATCAATGGCAGTAAAACTTAAAAAATTGGGGTCTTTCACTGCATCGTACTGAATGGGTTCATTTTTGTCGAGTTTAGCAATTAAATTCACAAATTTTCCCGGCTTTTCTTTTGCTGAAGCAATGGTTTCATAAGTGGTTAAATTACCGGTATAGCTAATTAAAACAGTAATGGCTGCTGCAATGGCTACTAATAATATCAAATGCATCTTCTTCATATCATTCGTATTTTACTGCGCAAAAGTACTTGTAAAATGAATAGATAATACTGATGTTACTCAGCTATTCTTAATTTATTGCCTTTCATTTAACAAAAATATGAGTGGGTGCAGTTTTTAAACCTATTTTTGCGGTTTTGGATTATGATAGCACGCCCTTCAAAAACATACGATTATATTATTGTTTTAAAATACCCTGTTCGTTTTTTTAAAGCAATTGACATCATTAGTCAGTTAATGCTGGCTATTGCAAGTGTGACTTTTATTTTAAGAGGTATTTTATTATATCATGCCGGCATTAGCGGCGGCATATACACCCTTTTTTTTCTGATTCCCATTTTAATCTTCAGCTGGTGGATATGGTGTTACCGGCAACAATCCAGAGGCTATATGCCTTTTTACCGGTTTGCTTTAATGATAGCAGCCTGGGGATGGTATTTGTATCCAAAAGGCCTGTTCTTTGCCATTCTGTATTTAATTGCTGCGGTACTTGAAAAGCCGGCCAAGGTATTGCCGGAAGTTGCTTTCGACAGCAAAGAAATTGTTTTCAACAGTATTCCTTCCAAAAGAATTAGCTGGTTACAGGTAAATAATGTGATACTGAAAGACAATATTTTAACAATTGATTTAAAAAACAATCAATTGATACAAAAAAATGTGGATGCTGAAGTATCGGAAAAAGAAGAAGCTGAATTTAATGCTTTTTGTGCAGCGCAATTACGGGCCGCACAAAAAAATTAATTTATTTTTGAATTGAATGAAATTACACATGTTACAACAATCGCCTTTTTTATTGTATTCAGATGGTAATGGCAATATTTTTGAAGATGAAACCCTTTTTGCAACCGGACGTGCTGGTTGGGATGCATTTCAGGTGCCGGTAGAAGACTGGATAACCTTACCTGAAGGAGGTAACCTGTATGAATTACCACAACGTAGGGGCATTGGCGTTGATATAAAAACCGGTGAAATGCGATTGTGTGAAAAAGGCTGGGCGGTTGCGGCGTTTATTCCACCCGCACATACAGGATTATTTTTGGCTGCCTACGAATCGTTTCCCGATGCGCCCACCCTTCCATTATTCTGCTATACTGCAGCAGGTTGGTATAACAATACCATTTATGTACCTGCTATCAGAATTGAGAAAGATATTCGCCAGGAATGTGCAGGATATGATGAAAAACTGATTCAAACCGGCGCTAATCAATTACTGAAAAATTATCCGAGAAACAGGTTAGTACAACATTTAATGAATAATTGTTGTAATACCTATCACTGCCCCGCTGCCAGAAATTTTGCTTTGGGAAGATGGGAATGCCCTGTGCCTACCTCTCCGGCTTGCAATGCCAATTGCATTGGCTGTATTTCTTTTCAACCGGAAGAAGAAACTATTGTTTCAACCCAGGATCGGCTAACTTTTAAACCTACTGCTGCAGAAATTATTGAATTTACGGTACCCCATTTGCTACAAGCCCCCTATCCTATTGTAAGTTTTGGGCAGGGTTGCGAAGGTGAACCTTTATTGATGTGGGAAACCATTCGTGATGCCATCATTGAAATCAGAAAGCATACCTACAAAGGCAGTATTAATATCAACACAAATGGCTCTAAACCCGATGCAGTGGCCGAATTATGCAAAGCCGGTTTAAACAGTATTCGGGTGAGCACCAACTCTGCACAAAAAAGTATTTATACCAGCTATTATCGACCCAATAATTATGCATTTGAAGATATTATTGAAAGCTTGAAAACAGTTCGCCAATTTGGAGGATGGAGCAGTATTAATTATTTTGTTTTTCCCGGCGTAACTGATACTGTTAAAGAATATGAGGCTTTAAGAAAATTGATCCAAACTACAAAACTCAATATGATACAATGGCGTAATTTTAATATTGATCCCGACTGGTATCTGGGTCAAATTAATATGGTCGAAACAGGCGAAATGCTGGGTATTAAACAATTGCAACAATTAATACATGAAGAATTTCCGGAAGTAAAATTCGGTTATTTCAATCCTCCCATTGAGCGAATAAAAGGCAATTACGAAAAAGATTTTGCCCATTAATGAATGTATGAATCTCAAATGAGTAACAAAAAAGTTCTGGTAGGTTTTTCTGCTGCAATACTTGCAGTGGTATTGTGGTCTGGCAATTTTATTGTTGCAAGAGGATTGGCAAAATCAATTCCACCGGTACAATTAAGTTTACTACGATGGTGTACCGCCTCCATTCTTTTATTACCATTTGCATATACAAAAACCAAACAACAATGGAACCTCATTATTCAATATCGCCGTTATCTTTTGGGTACTGCATTTATTGGAATTAGTTTATTTAATACACTGCTTTATTTTGGTGGTCATTATACACAAGCCATCAATCTTGCCATCATCGGAACTTCGGCATCACCGGTTTTTTCTACTTTTTTAGCCGCTATTTTTTTAAAAGAAAAAATTGGTATAGCCAGAATAGCGGGCATGCTTTTATGTTTATGGGGTGTATTATTTTTAATGGCAAAAGGTAACTGGCAACATTTACAGTTGTTGAAATTTTCAACAGGCGATATTTGGGTTTTCTTAAGCGCACTTTTATTTGCAGTATATACCATTATGGTAAAGAAAAAACCTGCACCCCTTGATGCAACGGTATTTCTTTTCATAATAATAACAGCCGGAACCCTGCTACTAATTCCATTATTATGGATTCAACCATTTTTTTTGCAACAAAAAATGATATGGACTCCAAATACCATTTGGATAATTCTTTATTTGGGCTTAGGCGCATCTGTTCTGGCTTATTTAAGCTGGAATAAAGCGATACCCTTGTTGGGTGCGGCAAGAACGGCCTTATTGGGCAATTTAATTCCGGTACTAAGTACTGTTGAAGCCGTTATTTTTTTGGGGGAAGCCTTCAGTAACATTCACTTGATAAGCAGTATCATTATTATTGCAGGCATAATTATTGCCAATTTACCAAGACTCAAAAAAGAAATTTAAATAAGCGTGAATGCACAACTGCTATTGATGAATTTTTAACAAATTTTCTCAATCATGGGCTAAACCTTTATGTACAAAAACAGTCTTTACAGGCACGTTTTCATTGCAAAAAAATTTATTATGCTTTATAAAAAAATATTCAATACTATTTTAATAGCCATTTTATTTGCTGCCTGTTCTACCCCTAAAACATATTTTACTGCTGCCATCCGCTCTCAATTAGCAGCTAATCATCAACCACTTGATAAAATTCAATTTTATAATGACAGGAATATTGTGTTAAGAAGAGATGTAAAAACCGGTGAAGCTAAAGTAAATGATGGTAAAGTAGTTTTGGAAAATGGCCGTAATGTAAATATTATTACATTAAAGAAAAATACGCCTGGTGTTTGTGTATTACAACGGAACAATATTGTAGGCATTGCATTTGAACAAGACAACAATAATTTTATCACTTTTGGCAAAACCAAACAGGCTCGGCCCAACGATCCCTATCGTATTTTAGCCAATGAGTGGATTAATGAATATGGTGTAATTAATTATGATGGCCAACCATACCACATTGAGCCCGCAGGTACCGAAGCGAGTATTATGATAAAATCGAAAATTTTGCGTAAACTCAATATCAGTCAACGCGAAATGAAAGGAAGAAAAGTAAATGATAATGATATGAGTAATCATACAGCAACTGAAAATAAATAAGCTGTGTAATTTCTTGCATTCTTATATAAACTACACCCTGAATGCAGTTTAACCTGCTATTTAAATTTGTTTTATTCCGACCAACTAACTTACCGGGAGGATTTCAGATGGCTCAAAAAAAACAACAAATCGGATATGATTTTATATCTGCAAGCTTTTGCTGCATTGCTTGAAGAAAAATTAACCGAGTATACCAATATTTCGGATGTATTGCAGGCATCAGCAAAACAAGCCTATTCCAATCTATTAAAAAAGATTGATTCAGGATAGATAATTTACTGTTATTTTGCTGCCACATTTTCACTTCATGGCAAAAGACAAAAAGCAGGCGGCATTGGGTTTTATTTTTATTACATTATTAATAGATGTTACCGGTTTTGGCATCATTATTCCCGTATTGCCCAAGCTCATTGAGCAACTTATTCATGGTAATTTAAGCCAGGCATCGAATTACGGTGGCTGGTTATTGTTTGTATATGCTGTGATGCAATTCATTTTTGCCCCCATTCTAGGCAATTTAAGTGACAGATATGGCAGGCGTCGTATTTTATTATTTTCTCTTTTTGGTTTTGGAATGGATTATTTGTTACAAGGCTTTGCACCCAATATATTCTGGTTATTTGTGGGCAGGTTTATTGCAGGCATAACCGGGGGTAGTTTTACCACAGCATCTGCTTATATTGCCGATATCAGTACTCCTGAAAAAAGAGCGCAAAACTTTGGAATGATTGGTGCAGCATTTGGCTTAGGTTTTATCATAGGACCTGTTTTAGGTGGTATTTTAGGTCATTACGGACCAAGAGTACCTTTTTTCGCAGCAGCTGTTCTGGCTTTTGTTAACTGGCTATATGGCTATTTTATTCTTCCTGAATCATTGCCTGCCGAAAACCGCCGAAAATTTGAATGGAAACGCGCCAATCCTTTGGGTTCACTGGTTCAATTAAAAAAATATCCGGTTATTTCCGGTTTGGTTTTCTCCATTACATTGTTGTACATTGCCGGCCATGCTGTACAAAGTTGCTGGAGCTATTATACTATGAGTAAGTTTGGCTGGGATGAACAAATGGTTGGCTATTCTCTCGGTTTCATCGGGTTAATTGTTGGCATTGTGCAGGGTGTTTTAATACGTTCCATTATACCCAGATTAGGTCAGGAGAAAAGCATATACATTGGATTAAGTTTATATGCAGTAGGTTTTCTTTTGTTTGCATTTGCCTCAACTACCTGGATGATGTTTGTATTTATGATACCCTATGCGCTGGGTGGTATAGCCGGCCCATCTATACAAGGTATCATCTCAAACCATGTTCCACCCAACGAGCAAGGCGAATTGCAGGGAGCATTAACCAGTTTAATGAGCGCCACTTCCATCATTGGCCCATTAATGATGACACACATCTTCGCTTATTTCACTTCCTCAAAAGCACCGGTGCATTTTCCGGGAGCAGCCATGTTATTGGGCGCCTTACTTACTTTTATCAGTACAGCGTTCGCTTATCGAACACTTAAAGCGGAAAAAACAGACCAATAAAATATTTGTGCTCTCACGGTAACAAATACATTTCTAAAATTTAGATAGAGCGACTCTTTCATTCACTGAAATTCACTTAAAATATTGCCCTCTGTAATTTACATTCTAAGTACTATATTTGCCCCTCAAAATTAAGTAGCAGTGGCAACAAAATTTACGAAAGAAACATACCTATACTGGTACGAATTAATGCAATTGATTCGCCAGTTTGAGTTGAAAGCAGAAGAAATGTATAAAATGGCCGGAAAAATCAGAGGTTTTTTTCATGCCTATGTAGGCCAAGAAGCTATTGCAGCCGGCTGTATGACAGCAACTACGCCCGATGATCCATTCATTACCGGATACAGAGACCATGGCTGGGCATTAGCAAAAGGAGTATCACCCAATGCCTGTATGGCGGAATTATATGGAAAAGCTACCGGTTGTTCTAAAGGAAAAGGTGGCAGTATGCACTTTTTTAGTGTTGAACATAAATTTTATGGCGGTCATGGCATTGTAGGTGCACAAATTGCTACCGGTGCAGGTCTAGCCTTTGCTGAACAATACCGTGGCACCAATAATGTTGCCTTATGTTTTTTTGGCGATGGTGCTGCCCGTCAGGGAATTTTACATGAAACATTTAATCTGGCTATGCTGTGGAAATTGCCTGTTATTTTTATTTGTGAAAACAACAACTATGCAATGGGCACTTCTGTTCAACGCACATCAAATGTTGTTGACATTTATAAATTAGCAGATAGTTATGATATGCCCGGCGATAAAGTAGATGGTATGATTCCGGAAGATGTACACGAAGCCGTAGCCCGTGCCGTAAAACGTGCCCGTGAAGGCGGTGGCCCTACTTTGTTAGAAATGAAAACATATCGATACAAAGGTCATTCTATTTCTGACCCCCAGAAATACCGTACCAAAGAAGAAGTAGATGAATACAAAAATCAGGACCCCATTCACAAGGTTTTACAAACCATCTTAACCAATAAATTTGCTACACAGGAAGAGATTGATGCCATTGATGCTAAAATTGCCCAGGTTGTTGAAGCCTCCGTACAATTTGCCGAAGAAAGTCCATTCCCCGATGATAGTGAAGTTTACAAAGATGTATATGCAAACGACAATTATGTTTTTGATATTGATTAATTAAAACAATAACACAATACAACTTAACACTTAAACCCACTATTGTAATGAGTGAACATACACACCAACACGTTGAAAAAGACCCATTATTAAAAGCTGAATATTTTTGGAATAAATATTCAAAACAAATTACCATTGCCGTTATTGCAATTATTGTTGTGGCGGGTGGATGGTATGGATACAATCAATACATTGTTAAACCCAAAGAAGAAAAAGCAGCAGAAGCTATTTATAAAGCACAGGAATATTTTGCTCAGGATTCTTCTAATCTGGTATTAAACGGTGACGGATTTAACAAAGGTGTTCTTTATATCATTAAAAACTATGATGGTACAAAATCAGCCAATTTAGCTAAATATTATGCAGGTATCAGTTACCTTAAATTAGGCAATTTTGCAAATGCTGTAAAATACCTGAAAGAATTTTCAACCGATGCCCTGCAAATTCAGATGTCTGCCTATGGCGCATTGGCTGATGCTGAAGCTGAATTAGGAAAAAATGATGATGCCATTCAAGATTATAAAAAAGCCGGAACCACTTTCCCTAAAGATGCGTTCTCCTCTTCTGAATACCTGTTCCGCGCAGGTTTATTAAGCGAAACATTAGGTAAAACGAAAGATGCCATTGAATTCTATAAAGAAATCAAATCAAAATACCCGCAAACCGATAAAGGCCTTCAGGCCGATAAATACATTTATAGATTAAGCATCGAAAAAAATGATTTAAGCGTAAAATAATGACTGCAAAAGGAAATACAACATTACATAAAGGCATCCCCGTAATAAAGGATGCCTTTGTATTATTGGTTAAAACCGAATGGAATGCACCTATTGTTGATGCATTGGAAAAAGGTTGTATCAAAATTTTAAAAGCCAATCATATTGGTTATAAAGTGATGACGGTACCTGGCGCCATTGAAATCCCATTTGCTATTCAACAACACTTCGACTTTACTGTTAATATACCCGATGCTTATATTGCATTGGGAACGGTAATAAGAGGCGATACACCACACTTCGATTATGTTTGCAAGTATGTAACCGAAGGTATATTACAACTGAATTTGAGTTTAGCAAAACCGGTAATTTTCGGTGTACTAACAGTTGAAAATGAACAACAGGCCAAAGAAAGAATTGGCGGAATACATGGCCACAAAGGAGAAGAAGCGGCCATTACAGCCATTAAAATGATTGATTTAAACAGAAAGATTCAGGCCCAGCAGTTTGAGTTTGATATAAAGTATTAGGAAATGAATGTGCAATTGTTTATACCATGTTTTATTGACCAGTTGTATCCGCAGGTTGGTTTCAATATGGTAAAAGTACTGCAAAAAGCAGGATGCACGGTTCATTACAATACCAACCAAACCTGTTGCGGCCAACCGGCTTTTAATGCCGGATTTTGGGGCGAATCAAAAGAAGTTTGTTCAAAATTTATCAAAGATTTTTCAGGAGATGAATTTGTTGTTGCACCCAGCGCCAGTTGTATAGGTTTTGTAAAAAATTACTATCCCAAACTATTTGAAAACACTTCTATGCACAACGAGGTAAAATCATTAACTGAAAAAGTGTATGAGTTTAGTGATTTTTTGGTAAATATTGTAAAGATAGAATCTTTTGGTGCCAGTTTTCCTGCAAAAGCAACGTATCACGACAGTTGTGCAGCCCTTCGGGAATGTGGATTGAAACAGGAACCCAGAAAATTATTGCAGCAGGTAGCCAGATTAGAATTGGTTGAAATGAAGGATGTAGAAACCTGTTGCGGATTTGGCGGAACCTTTGCCGTAAAATTTGAACCCATCAGCGCAGCTATGGGCGATCAAAAAATAAGCAATGCACTTGCTACAGAAGCTGAATACATTATTAGCACCGATATGAGTTGCCTAATGCACCTACAGGGCATAATTAACTATCAGCAAAAACCCATTCAGGTAATGCATTTGGCCGATGTGCTGGCAAGCGGTTGGTAAACTTAGTCAGTTAAAAAATGATATTATGCAATACTGGTTAGTAAAATCAGAACCTTTTAAATACAGTTGGGAACAATTTGAAAAAGATGGACAAACCTTTTGGGACGGCGTGCGTAATTATGGCGCCCGTAACAATTTAAAAGCCATGAAAAAAGGTGATTTAGTGCTTTGGTACCATAGTAATGAAGGCTTGGAAATTGTAGGAATTGCACAGGTAATTAAAGAATATTATCAGGACCCCACTACTGCTGAACCTGCATGGGTAGTGGTTGATTTGAAACCTTTTCAAAAACTTAAAAAACCGGTTTCACTTGCACAGGTAAAAGCAGATGAACGTTTAACAAATATGGATTTGGTTCGCTTGGGTAGACTTTCCGTTCAAACCGTAAAACCGGAAGAATGGAAGGTCATTATGCAATTAAGTGAAACCAAACTAAAAAAATAACGGTATCGCATTTACATTTATTCATAATGCTTAAACCTAATATTGTTGTACTAACCGGAGCCGGTGTTAGTGCCGAAAGTGGATTAAAAACCTTCAGAGATGCTGATGGGCTTTGGAATGGTTATGATATCAACGAAGTAGCCACACCACAGGGGTTTGCAAAAAATCCAGCGCTTGTGCTCAATTTTTATAACCAGCGAAGAAAAGATGTGGCCAATGCACAACCCAATGCTGCACACTATTTCCTTGCATCGTTGCAAGAACAATATTCCGTTCAGATTATTACGCAAAATATTGATGATTTACACGAACGAGCCGGAAGTAAAAATGTATTACACCTGCATGGCGAAATTTTTAAAATGCGTAGCATTGCCAACCCCTTCCTAACCTACCCCATTCATGGTGATATTCATTTGGGTGATCTTGCACCAGATGGAACACAACTCAGGCCATTTATTGTTTGGTTTAATGAAGAAGTACCCTTACTGGGAAAAGCGGCAGAATGGGTTGCCGCAGCAGATATATTGATCATTATTGGCACTTCCTTACAAGTATACCCGGCAGCAGGATTAATCAACTTTGTTTTGACCGGTACACCTATTGTAATTATTGATAAAAATATACCCCCTTTCCCTTCAAAAAAGAATATCATTACAATTGAGCAGCCTGCTACCAAAGGTGTTGAAAGTTTGCCGGCCGTACTTGAGGCGCTTAGCGATTCCTAAGTATGTTTTGCCAGGTTAAATTGTTAAAAACTGTTGGTAACAGTATACAAACATAAAATTGATTGTAACATTGCATATAACATCCGGCCGATATCAATTTTTTATTTGAACAATTCTGAAGAATACATTATCAATAATAACATTCTGATTATCTAAGGCATCATCCATGAAAAAAATCATTCTCAGCATCATACTGTTTGTATTTGTTACCGGAAATCTGCTTGCACAAAGAAAAGCAACAGCATCTTTACTGGAGTTAGAACACTTTATTCAGCAAAATAAACAATTGGTAACAGATACAACCAACCCATTTTTATCGATGTTAGAAAAAGGACGCATCCAATATTTTAAACCATTATACAAAGCTTTTGTACTAAAAAATGAATTAATTGACACGCATGGTTTACCGGCCTATAACGAAGATGTAGCGCAGGCTTTGGCATTTGCAGGTGATTATCAGTCAGCTTTGTATTATCAGGAACAAGCTTCTGAACCACTGCCCGACAGCTATATTAACACGGTTACAAAAAAGGTGGAAGCATTGAACAATCTTCAAATGGTTCCCGCCATTCCATTTATTTTAAAGCAAGCAGGAAATCGTTCCATTGTTTTAATAAATGAATCGCATAGCAAACCACAGCACAGAGCTTTTGCCATTGTGTTGTTAGAAGGATTGTATCAGCAGGGTTTTAGATACTTAGCTATGGAAACTTTAAATCCTTATAAAAATGCATCTTTAAAACAACTTACCGTACAAACAGGATATTATACTTCCGAGCCGGTTTGTGGTGAATTGGTGAGAAAAGCATTGCAAATGGGATTTACATTATTGCCTTATGAAGATGAGAATGCCAACCGGCTCAGCAACAATCAGCGTGATTCAATGCAGGCCGTTCATTTAGCTCAATTTATGAAAAAACATCCATCTGAAAAAATTGTCGTGTTGGCCGGGTATGAACACACAGCTCAATTGGCATGGGATCGTGAAAGTATTCCCATGGCAGTGTATTTGCGCTATTTATCCGGTATAAAACCTTTGAGTATTGACCAGACTGAAATGACCGAGGGTAGTAATTCTGATTATGGCCGCTTGTATTATGCTGCATTCGTTCATCAACACAATATTAAACAAACGGTAATTCCTTTGCGTAACAATATACCGGTACAATTGTTAGATTCGGGAGTGTATGATATGTATGTTGTACACCCACCTACCAAATACCAGGATGGCAGACCTGCCTGGTATAATTTTAATAACACCAGAAAAGAGATACCTGTTTCACCCGCATACAAAACACTCTTCTTTGTTCAGGCATTTTATAAAAACGAATGGGGCGAAAAAGAAGAGGGAATTTATATACCTGCAGACCAAACTTTTGTAAATGCAGAAAATGGTTTTTACTACCTGTATTTATATCCGGGAAAATACCAAATTGTATACCGCGATAAAGCCTACGCAATATTGGGTACCAAAGAAATTACAGTACAGTAGTGATAATTATCTAAAAAAGATATATCCAATAATAATGGCTGCTATAACACCAATAAAATCAGCCAGCATGCCGGCCCAAATTGCATAACGTACTTTTTTAATACCCACACTTCCAAAATACAGGGCTATTATGTAAAAAGTAGTATCTGCTGATCCCTGAAAGGTAGATGCCATTCTGCCCACAAAAGAATCAGCACCATGCGTTTGCATTACATCCAACATTAATCCACGTGCACCACTGCCGCTAAATGGCTTCATAATGGCAACGGGCAAAGCAGGTGTAAAATCGGCATTAATGCCCAATAATTGAATGCCGTGTGTTAACACATCTACCAAATAACCTAAGGCACCACTATCTCTAAATACCCGTATTGCAACCAACATACCAACTAAATATGGAATAATTTTCAACACCACATCAAATCCATTTTTTGCGCCATCAATAAAAGCATCAAATACATTTATTTTTTTCCATAAGCCTCCAATAATAATCAGTACAACAATCAGCATTAACAATAAATTACCCGATACCTTACTAAAAACGGCTTTATCGGGCGCAGATAATCCATTTACCCAAAACAATAATGCACCCATTATGGCCAGCAGGCAAGCCAGCCACGTTACCAAAACCATATCCCATTTTAGTTTTTGCCAAAACCCAACAATAATAATAGACGCCATTGTTGCAACAACTGTAGCCAATACACAAGGTATAAATACACTGGCCGGTTCATGCGAACCTGCCGCCAAACGATAGGTAAGAATAGATAAAGGAATAATGGTTAATCCGCTGGTATGCAGCACTAAAAACATAATTTGTGCATTGGTGGCTTTTTCTTTTACCGGGTTTAGCGTTTGCAAACTTTCCATTGCTTTTAACCCAAAAGGAGTTGCAGCATTATCTAACCCCAACATATTGGCAGAAAAATTCATCACCATCTCACCCATTGCCGGGTGCCCATCCGGCACTCCGGGAAATAAGCGCTTCATAAAAGGATTTAATATTTTCGATACAAATCGGATAGCACCTGCCCTTTCTGCAATATTCATCAATCCTAAAAAAAACACCATGGTTCCTGCCAGAGGAAATGCCACATCAATTACAGAACCTTTGGCAGTATCAAACATTCCATCCACCAATGTTTTAAAAATTTCGGTATCATGTAAAAAAATAAATCTATACAATGCAATTACAAATGCAATCAGAAAAAAAGCAATCCATACAATATTCAACGCCATTTTATAAAGGTTTTAATACAATCAATGAATGTAAAGCCTGATTTTACAGTTAAACTGTGCTATTATCCCAACTTTTTATCAAAATTTCAAATACTTGTTTAAAATAGGCTCTTCCAAATTTTCATTGAAAATAAGCATTCTGTAAATATGAATAAGACCTTACTTTTGCGGCTTAATAGAACAAATTACTTTGCTGTAATTAAACCTGTTCGGGAGCTAGTTACAGTTATACTAAAACAAAAAACAATGGCTTTACAAGCAGGAATTGTAGGATTACCCAACGTAGGAAAATCAACTTTATTTAATGCCGTTACCAACAGTGCCAAGGCGCAGGCCAGTAATTATAGGTTTTGCACCATTGAACCCAATGTAGGTTTGGTAGATGTACCCGATGAACGTTTACAACATTTGGCCGCTTTAGTAAATCCCAATAGAATTGTACCCACACAGGTAGAAATAGTAGATATTGCAGGTTTGGTAAAAGGTGCCAGTAAAGGAGAAGGCCTGGGCAATAAATTTTTAGGCAATATTCGCGAAGTAGATGCGATTATACACGTTATCCGTTGTTTTGAAGATGAAAATGTTTTGAGAGAAGAAGGCGCCATTAATCCTGTTTCAGATAAAGAAATTATAGATACAGAACTACAATTAAAAGATTTAGAAAGTGTAGAGAAAAAAATTCAGAAAACGGAAAAGTTGGCTCGTGTAGGTTCCGAAACCAAAGCGCAGGCAGAGTTAAAAACGCTTTTACAATGTAAAGCACATTTGGAACAAGGAAAAAGCATACGTTCATTACAACTTTCAAAAGAAGAAAAAACAGCTATTGATGATTTGTTTTTGCTAACCGACAAACCAGTTTTATATGTAGCAAATGTAGACGAGGCCAGTATGCATACCGGCAATAAATATTCTGATATTTTACTGAAAGCCGCCAATGAAGAGGGTGCTCAGATGATTATTATGAATAATGCCATTGAAGCAGATATTGCAGCGATGGAATCGGCAGATGACCGCCAATTATTTATGGAAGAATACCACATGAAAGAACCGGCGCTAAACCGATTAATTCAAAGTGTATATAAACTTTTGAATCTGGAAACTTATTTCACGGTTGGCGTTCAGGAAGTAAGAGCATGGACCATACATGTGGGCTGGAAAGCACCGCAAGCTGCCGGTGTTATACACAGTGATTTTGAAAAAGGCTTTATTAAAGCGGAAGTAATTGCTTATGAAGATTTCATAAAATATGGTAGTGAGGCCGCCTGCCGCGATAATGGCAAACTAAGAATTGAAGGAAAAGAATACATTGTTAAAGATGGCGATATTATGCACTTCAGGTTTAATGTTTAACGCTTAGAAATAGCATCAATTCAACTTCTAAATGCTTTCTTAAAATGTAAGTATTTGATGTGATGTTTTGTACATTTGATAAATGCAAGCAAATATTTCAATTTGGGAAAAAGAAAGTTTTTTTGCACCTCAGGATGTAATTATTGTGGGCGGTGGATTAATGGGTTTATGGACCGCCATTGCATTGATAGAAAATGCACGTACTTTACGCGTTACCATACTTGAAAAAAATATTACCCCACTAGGTGCTTCTACCCGAAATGCCGGTTTTGCCTGCTTTGGCAGCCCAACAGAATTACTGCATGATGCACAAAAACTGGGAGAATCGGCCATGTTAACTATAACAGAAAAGCGATTTAGAGGGATAGAAAAAATCACACATTATATTCCTAAAAATCAAATTGAATACGATCCCTGTGGTGGTTATGAATGTATTACTAATGATCAATTAAAATTAGATACGATTGCAGATAGCATTGCCTATCTCAATAAATTACTGGCGCCCATTACAGGAACGAAACGCACATTCATTAGAAATGATGCTGCACTCTCCACTTTAGGCTTACAACATTTTGATGCGCTGATTCAAAATAAAATGGAGGCCGGATTACATAGCGGTAAATTAGTACAGGCATTACAAACAGAAGCAATAAGCTTGGGTGTACAAATATTAAGTGGTATTGAAGTAACTGAATGTTTGCAACACAACAATGGGGTACAGTTACATACCCGTCAAAATTTGGTATTTACCGCTGAAAAAGTGGTGTTATGTACTAATGCATTTTCAAATAACATTTTTACCGGGCAAACCATTCCCGTAACACCCGGAAAGGGTCAAATTATTCTCACGTCGCCCATCGAAAATTTGCCATTACACGGCACATTTCATTTTGATGCAGGTTTTTACTATTGGCGCAATTTGGGCAACCGTATTTTGCTGGGAGGTGCCAGAAACAAAGCGTTTGAAGAAGAAACCACTACCTCACTTACTACTTCTGCTACCATACAAACTGCATTGGAAGATTTTTTGAAAACACATTTGCACCCTTCCATTCATTATACCATTGAACAAAGATGGAGTGGTATTATGGGCTTTACCGACAACCATTTACCCTACATTCATTTTATAGAACCCAATATTTTAGCTGCCATTGCCTGCAATGGTATGGGAGTTGCTTTAACACCCATCATTGCCGAAGAGGTTGCTGATAGATTAATACAATGAAACTAATCCATTCAACATACTTTTCTATTCAAAAAACGAAACCATTACAATGAACATTTCAGAAAAAATTTTTTTTAAAAAAAAAATTCGGTTGATGCGCCCAATCAATATTGTATTGTTTAGTATTTTGCTGTTTTTTACAGCATGCCATAATAACAACGAGAAAGAAAATACCTATCCCACTACTCCTTCCATTCCATCGCTTTCTTATAAAATCATTAGCGTATTGCCGCATGATACTACTTCCTTTACCGAAGGATTAGAGTTTCACAAAGGCTATTTGTACGAAAGTACCGGCGACCCTGATTATGCAGGAAGAAGTAAATTGGCAAAAATAAATACTACAACAGGCATGGATGAACAAAAAATTATTTTAGCACCCGCCTATTTTGGAGAAGGCATTACATTATTGAATAGAAAAATTTATCAACTTACCTATAAAGAACAAAAATGTTTTGTATATGACGCCGCTACTTTTAAAAAATTAAAAGAATTTACTTATCAGGGTGAAGGCTGGGGTATGACCAATGATGGAAAATATTTAATTATGGATAATGGCAGTAATGAGTTGATTTATCGCGATCCGGAAACTTTTAATATTGTAAAAACCGTGCCTGTTACCGGTGTCCCAAAAGATTATAACGGACATGATGTTTTCATTAATGAGTTGGAATATGTAGATGGTTTTATTTATGCCAATTTATATACCATGGATTTTGACCAATTGGTAAAAATTGATCCTGCAACCGGTAAGGTAATGGGTATTTTGAATTTAAACGGATTGTTGGAACGTTATGCCCCACCTGCCGAAACCTCAAAACGTGATGTACTGAATGGCATTGCATACGATAATGCCAATAAAACATTTTATATAACAGGAAAATACTGGCCAAAATTATTTGCCATCCAAATTCAATAACATTATACTACGATCGAATTGGGATATTGCAGCTTTTTAAATATTTTTTTAAATCGGGTATCCCCATTTCTTTGAAATGAAAAATACTGGCGGCCAGCGCAGCATCTGCATGTGCATGGTTGAACACTGCTTCAAAATGTTCCATGGTGCCACCACCGCCACTGGCAATTACCGGTATAGGTAATGCAGTACTGAGCTGTTTGGTAATATCCAAAGCAAAACCTTTTTTAGTGCCGTCGTTATTCATAGAGGTTAATAAAATTTCGCCGGCACCGGCATTATATGCCTGCTGAGCCCATTCCATACAAAGCATTGCTGTTTTAGTTCGGCCACCATTCAAATAAACATACCATTGTCCATCAGCCTCCTGCTTTGTATCAATTGCCAGCACCACAAACTGACTACCAAATTCATTGGCTAATTGTGTAATTAAATCAGGTTGTTTAAATGCAGCTGTATTTACTGAAACCTTATCAGCACCATTGTGCAGTAATATGGATGCATCATTAATAGAACTTACTCCACCGCCCACTGTAAATGGTATATTGATATGCTGTGCAATTCGGTTGGCTAATTCTTTAAACGTTTTGCGTTTTTCAACAGTTGCCGTAATGTCTAAAAAAACCAATTCATCAGCTCCCTGTTGTGCATAAAAAGCACCAAGCTCAACAGGATCTCCGGCATCACGAATCTGCTCAAAATGAATTCCCTTTACGGTGCGGCCATCTTTAATATCTAAACAGGGAATAATACGTTTGGTTAAGCCGGACAATATGGGTTTATTTTTTGTTTCCATTACAATGATGCATTAAAATGAACCAAATCGTTCAATGATATTTTATTTTCATAAATAGCTTTACCTACAATGGCACCGCTGCAACCTATTGCTTTTAAATCAACCAAATCCTGCAATTGGCTGACACCACCACTGGCAATTAAGTGCAAATCAGGCAACGATTCAATCAGATTTGTATACAATTCAATGGAAGGACCTTCCATTCTGCCATCCTTACTTACATCGGTACAAAAAATTTGCTGTACACCCAAGGCAAGATAGGTGGCCATAAAATCTTTTACGGGTAGATCGGTGGTTTCCATCCATCCATGAATGGCAATACATCCGTTTTTTACATCTGCCCCCAATAAAAATTTAGTAACGCCAAATTGCTGTAACCATTCTACAAACAATTCCTTGTTCTTCACTGCTATACTTCCTACAGTAACCAATGCAGCTCCTGATTCTAAAACCACTTGTACATCGTGTGTGGATTTAACACCACCGCCAAAATCAATTATTAAACCGGTTTCGGTAGCTATGGTTTCCAGCACTTTCCAGTTGGAAACTTTACCCATTTTTGCACCATCCAAGTCAACCAGATGTAATCGTTGAATACCGGAAGCTTCAAACATTTTGGCAACCTCTAAAGGGTTTTCATTATAAATTTTTTTCTGATCATAATCGCCTTCCGTTAATCGGACGCATTTTCCATCTATAATATCAATGGCGGGAATAATTTGCATAGAATAACTTTTATAATGCGATGAAATTTTTTAAAATCTTTTCTCCAATCTGTGCACTTTTTTCAGCATGAAACTGTACACCATAAAAATTATTTTTATGGATAGCTGAAGCATAAGGTTGTATGTAATTGGTTATAGCAATGGCATACTGATTATGTGGAACATAATAGCTGTGTACAAAATAACAATAACTTTCTTCAGGTACATCTTGCATAAGCGGTGATGATAAATGATAAATGGTATTCCATCCCACCTGTGGTATTTTAAGCATTGCACCACTTTCAAATTTTTTTACCGGTTCATCAAAAACCCCTAAACATGTTGTATTATTCTCTTCCGAATATTTACAAAGCAATTGCATACCCACACATATACCCAATACAGGTTGTTTCAATTTGGGAATTAGAAGATGCAAATTATTTTGCTGCAAACTTTTCATGGCACTGCTTGCCTCTCCTACTCCGGGGAAAATAATTTTATCTGCACTCAGTATGGTTGCATGATCATTAGAGAGTATGGTTTTAATACCAATTCTTTCCAACGCATACCGCACACTTTGAATATTGCCTGCATTGTATTCTATAATTACAACTTTCATGAATGCTAACTATTTATGGTATAAAAAACAATTTTCACGCTCAAAAAAACTATTTGATAATGTTTTGTAAAAAGTTTTTTGTGCCGGTTTCAATATCAACTGAACTCGACAAAGCCTTAATATAAGCACTACCTATAATGGCGCCATTGCTGTACTTACAAGCAGCAGTAAATGTTGCATGGTCTTTTATGCCAAATCCAACCATAATTGGATTTTTTAAATGCATTTGCTGTAAGTTTTGCAAATATTTTTCTACTTCTGCAAAATTTTTATCATTTCCTGTGGTTGCAGATGAACTAACTGCATATAAAAATCCTGAACTTAATGCATCTAATTTTTTGATTCTTGTTTCAGAGGTTTCAGGGGTTATTAAAAAAATAAAATCTAAACCATATTTTTTTATCATGGCTCCGTACATGGTTTCAAATTCGTATTCCGGTAAATCGGGGAGAATTAATCCATCTACACCCACTTCCACAGCTTTTTGGCAAAAAGCTTCAAAGCCATATTGCAAAATCGGATTCATATAACCCATTAAAATAATGGGCACATGAATGGTGTTTCGGCAATCCTTCAATTGTTCAAATAATACCTGAATGGTCATGCCATTTTGAAGTGCAATACTGCTGCTTTCCTGAATAATAGGGCCATCTGCTAAAGGATCACTGTAAGGCATACCCAATTCAATTAAATCTGCACCGTGGTTTTGTAATGCCTGCATTACTGTTAAAGTACTATTTAATTCAGGATAGCCGGCCGTACAATACACATTGAGTACATTGTTTGATTTTTTTAAGAATACCTCTGTTATTCTACTCATATAGAAAAATATTTTTGCATGTATAATTTTATTGGATCGTTTGTGGGAAAAATCATAAAACCTAATTGCTGATACAATTTTTGTGCTCCGGTATTTAAATGCAATACTTCTAATGCTACTTTCTTTTTAAGCGCTGTTGCTTTAATACACTGTTGATTAATTAAGGTTGTACCAATTTTTTTATTCTGAAATAAGGGATGAATGTATAAACTACTGATGAAAATTTTTTCTGTATCTTCTGCAATTTCTATGGTACCAATGGATTGATTTTGCCATTCAATGATCTGTGTTTGTTCGGGAAGAAAATTATCCCGATGAAACTGCTGTTGAATGACTTCATCCCATCCCCATATTGCATGTACATAATCATACAGCACTGTTTTTTTTAATTCATAAAAGAAAGCACTGTCGTTGATTGTTGCCTGCCTCAGATTCAATTGATGAACATCCATCCTTTTAATTCTTTAAAAAATTAAGCATTTATTTCCATTGCCTGCATGTAAGTAGATAAATCTTTATCCCCTCTCCCACTTAAACAAATCACAATAACATCGGTGGGTTTAAAATGCAATTGATGTAGTGCGGCAAAAGCATGTGCTGTTTCCAATGCGGGGATAATACCTTCCAATTTACTTACTTCAAATGCCGCTTTTAAAGCTTCTTCATCTGTTGCACTTAAAAATGTAGCTCTTCCGGTTTTAAATAAATGAGCATGTAAAGGACCTATTCCAGGATAATCTAATCCGGCTGAAATGCTATGTGGCTCTACCACTTGTCCGTCAATGGTTTGCATCACTAAACTTTTACTGCCATGCAAGATACCCGGTTTACCCAATTGTGTGGTAGCAGCACTCATGCCACTGTTAATACCATGCCCTGCAGCTTCTACAGCAATTAACTGTACAGCAGTATCTTCCAGAAAATGATAAAATGCACCCGCTGCATTACTGCCACCTCCTACACAGGCAATAACATGCGTTGGTAATTCGCTTCCGGCTTTTTCTTTTAACTGCCATCTTGTTTCTTCACTGATAATGCTTTGGAAACGAGCCACCATGTCAGGGTAAGGATGCGGACCAACAACACTGCCAATTACATAATGGGTATCGTTTGGATGATTAATCCAATCGCGAATGGCTTCATTGGTTGCATCTTTTAATGTTTGGCTGCCACTGGTGGCCGGAACCACTTTTGCACCCAGCATTTGCATACGGGCAACGTTAGGGGCCTGACGTTCAATATCTTTTACACCCATATACACAATGCATTCCAACCCTTTTAAAGCACAAACAGTTGCTGTGGCAACACCATGCTGACCGGCGCCCGTTTCGGCAATAATTCGTTTTTTACCCAAACGTTGTGCCAATAAAACCTGCCCTATAGCATTGTTAATTTTATGAGCACCGGTATGGTTTAAATCTTCTCTCTTAAAATAGATATTTGTGTTGAATTGTGCACTGAGGCGTTCTGCTAAAAATAGCGGTGAGGGCCTTCCTACATAATCGTGTAGCAATTGGTTAAATTCTTCAACAAAAGTTTTTTCCTGCATAATTTCCAAATACCTGCTACGCAATTCTTCCACATTTCTGTGTAACATTTCCGGAATATATGCACCGCCAAACATCCCAAAATAACCATTGGCATCGGGATGAGTGAATGATTGATTTTGTTTTTTTTCAGCTATCATAAAAAAAATTTAGAATTAAATATTTGTAACACTGTTTACAAATTCCTGTACCAAAGCTAAGTTTTTTATACCCGGGGCTATTTCAAAACGGCTGTTAATGTCTACCGCAAACAAATCTTTTGCAACGGTATCCTGCATAAAAGCGGCTAAATGATGTACATCTTCAGGCTGAATTCCACCGCTTAAAAAAAATGGTTTTCGAATAGATAAGCCTTTGAGCATATTCCAATTAAATTTTTTGCCGGTACCCCCGTATCCAACACCTTCCGTATCGAATAAAAACATATCCACCACATCTTGATAATCTTTAATTTTCCAAAGAATATTATCCTGCTCGCTGATTCTAAATGCTTTAACCGTAGTAACATAGTTTGAGAGATTTTCGCAGGTACGCGGACTCTCATCGCCGTGCAATTGAACCAGATACAAACCACATTCATCTACCATTTTTAAAACGGTATCTTCTTTTTCATTCACAAAAACGCCCACTTTATTAATATTCCCTTTTATTTTTTTAATTGTATCGGTTGTATTGGTATTCAACACGTAGCGTGGGCTTTTTGGATAGAAAATAAAGCCACAAAAATGCACCCCCAGATCGTTCAATTGACGCACCTGATTCATATCTGTCATACCACAAACTTTTACCCGCATAATTCAGAGTTTAGCTGATGAACAAATTGTGTAAATGCAATTTCCGGAGATGCATGTTTCATAAAATTTTCTCCCATTAAAAATCCTTTAAAACCTGCTAATTTTAATTGTTGAATACTTTCAATACTTGAAATACCACTCTCGGTAATTGCAATTTTATCATCAGGTATTTTGGCAATTAAATGGAGAGATGTTTGAATGTTTACTTCAAATGTTTTTAAATTTCTGTTGTTTACGCCCACTAAATCAACTTCATTACAAATATGTTGCAGCTCATCTGCTCCATGTATTTCTAATAACACTTCTAAGCCTAATTGTTTAGCAACGGTTGCCAATTCTTTTACCTGTTGTGGTGTTAAACAGGCAGCAATCAGCAAAATAACATCGGCACCAATGGCTTTGGCTTCATAAATCTGATAAGCATCTATCATAAAATCTTTTCTTAAAATAGGAACAGGTTGGATGCGTGCCTGTTGCAAATCTTTGAACGAGCCACCAAAAAAAGATGCATCTGTTAATACAGATATGCCGGCTGCATATTTTGCATAAGCACTTGTAACTGTTACTACATCGGCCGTAACATTGATGATTCCTTTTGAGGGTGATTTACGTTTAAACTCTGCTATTATACCACTTGTATTGCCTTTCTGTAAAATTGATTTCAATGAAATAGTATTGCGCCTGAAAAAAGGCATTTGCCGTAAATCATTAATAGATGTTTGCTGCTTTGCCAATGTAACCTCAGCTTGTTTTTTTGCTACAATTGTTTCTAAAATATTCATTGTAAATTTTATTGTTCAACTAATAAAACCAGCGGTTGATGAATGTTATGCTTGCAAACGAATGAGTTGCTGTAAAGTTTGATAGGCCTTACCACTTTCTAAACTCTCAATCGCTGCAAGATATGCATCATCATAACTGTTAAAAGCTTTTGTGGCATGAAGTGCCATTGCGGCATTGGATAGCACCACTGCATTTTGTGCCCAGGTGCCCTCCCCTTTCAAAATATTTAAAAATATTTTAGCTGCCTCTTCAACAGAGTTGCCGCCATAAATATCCTGCGGCTGTACCATTCTTTTACCCAAATTTTCAGGTGTTAAAATTTGTTCACCATTATTGGTAATTACTTTTGTATCGCCGGTTAAAGAAATTTCATCATAACCATCTAAAGAATGTATAATGGTAAACGATTTGTTGGTTTGTTGTAACAGATAATTGTAAATTCTGGCCATTTCTAAATTATAAACCCCTACTAATTGGTAGGCAGGAGAAGCAGGGTTGACCATGGGACCTAACATGTTAAAAAATGTTCTTACGCCAATGCTCTTCCGTAATGGGCCAACCACTTTTAAAGCCGGATGAAATAAAGGTGCATGCAGAAAACAAATATGAACGGTATCTAATTCTTTTTGCAAAGTGGCCACATCATTTTTAAAACGATAACCTAATTGCTCCATAACATTAGATGCGCCACTAATAGAAGTTGCACCATAATTGCCGTGTTTGGCAACTTTTTGGCCAGCACCTGCTGCAATAAAACAACTAATGGTAGAAATATTGAATGTATTTTTTCCATCGCCTCCGGTTCCTACAATATCCAATGTTTGATAATCTTCAAACGGAAGTTGCACACAAAGTTCCAGTAAAGCATCGCCAAAACCCTGTAATTCTTCTATGGTGATGGTACGCATTAAATAAACCGTTACAAATGATGTAATTTCATATTCATTGTACATGCCTTTACTGATGTTCAATAATACTTCTTTTGCTTTTTCCCTGCTGAACGACTTGTATTCAAACAAGTATTGTAAAATCTTCTTCATATTGTATATTTTCAAAAAATAAGATCTGATTAAAAATCAAGGCAGTTAGTTCTATTGGTTTCATGAATGGATTAACCAATTACGGAGAATCTCCTCACCTAAAGGCGTTAGAATACTTTCCGGATGAAACTGAACACCTTGTATATCATATATTTTATGTTGCATAGCCATAATATTTCCTGCATCATCGGTTGCAGTTATCTCCAGCTCTTCCGGTAAGGTTGCCTTATTAATAATCCAACTATGATACCTGCCTGCTTCAATGGTGCGTGGCAAATTTTTAAACCAGCTATTCGGCTTTTGCGTAGCCTGATTGGCAATATGAACCTGCGTAGCTACACCATGAAACACTTTGGTTAAGTTGGTAAGTTTTGCGCCAAATGCTTCACCAATAGCCTGATGGCCTAAACATACTCCTAAAATTGATTTTGTTGCAGCATACTTTTGAATTAAGGGCAATAATAAACCTGCCTCCTCCGGTATGCCGGGACCCGGCGATAAAATGATTTTATCAAATTGTGCTATGGCATCCAATTCAATTTCATCATTTCTACATACGGTTACTTCCTGTTGCAATAGGAATGAAACCATGTGCACTAAATTATAGGTAAACGAATCGTAATTATCAAACACCAATAATTTAGTAGGCTTTATATCTCCTTTCTGCATGGTGCCGGAGCTGTGAAATGGTTGTGCAATTTCAGTATTCATCAATTCAAATAAATTTTAGTTAATGGATGTTGATGTTAGTGGCATATTCAACGGCTTTTTTCAATGCCCCAAGCTTGTTGTTTACTTCCAGTAATTCGCTTTCCGGATTACTTGCGGCAACAACGCCGGCACCTGCCTGATAAAACAGTGTATTGTTTTTACTTAAAAAGGTTCTAATCATAATGGCATGATTGCAACTGCCATCAAACCCTATAAAACCAAGTGCACCACCGTAGTAGCTACGAGATGTTGTTTCCAAACCATCAATTAACTCCATTGCTTTAAATTTTGGTGCACCGCTGAGGGTTCCTGCTGGAAAGGTTTTGGCCAGTAATATAAATGGATTTGCACCTTCGGCAATTTTTCCGGTTACTTCACTCACCAAATGAATAACATGACTGTAATAATGTATTTGACGAAAATGGCTTACCGTTACATCGGTACACAATCTGCTTAAATCATTCCGAGCCAAATCAACCAGCATTACATGTTCTGCATTTTCCTTGGCATCGAGTAATAATTTTTCGGCAGCAATGGCATCTACTGCATCATTCCCTGTTCGCTTAAAAGTTCCTGCAATGGGATGTACAACTGCTTTCCCATCTTTAATAATCAATTGTGCCTCGGGTGATGAACCCATTAATTTATAATCACCATAATCAAAGAAAAATAAATAGGGAGAAGGATTAATGCTGCGTAATGCCCGATATACATTAAACTCATCGCCAATAAAAGTTTGCTGAAACCTTCTGCTTAAAACAATTTGAAATACATCGCCTCTTAAACAATGCTGAATGCCGGATTTTACCATGGCAATATATGCTTCATCTGAAATGTTGGATGTTTCATTGCCTTTAACAGCAAATGGGAAAACCGGTATGTCTTTACTTTGAAGTAAACTTTCAACACGTTCTACTTCCGACTCAATACCTTGTATTTTATTTTCACACAAAAACAATTCATCATTGAAATGATTGATGATGATAATATATTGATAAAAACGATACCGCATTAATGGTATAGCGGGTTGGGTTGTGGCTTCTTTTTTAAATTTGATGGTATCAAAAAAAGGAATAGTATCATAGGACGTATATCCGAAAAAGCCCTGTGCACTTTTTACCGTTTTATTGTCAGCAGGTGCCACTTCAAATCTTTGCATAAAATTCCAAACCACCTCCTGAACCGATGTATTATTATTTAAAGGAATTTTTTCAGGTTGTTCGCCTGGCAACTTAAATTCTATTTGCTGATTAGATGAGATTTCAATACCCGCAAGTGCATTAATGCAAATAAAACTAAAACTATTTTCTGCAACATGATGATCGGTACTTTCCAATAAAATTGTATCTCTGAATTTATCTCTGAATCTTAAATAAATACCAACCGGTGTGTACACATCGGCTAGTAATTTTTTCTCTTCTGTTGTTACCAAAATTTTTTTCATAAAAAATATCTATTTTATATTAAAGCATTTCAATACTGTTTTCTCTGCATGATTCTATTACCTGATTTCAAAAAAAAACCCCAACACAATTGTCGGGGCTTGTATAAATGTACATATGCAATGTGCAAGGCATTATAATCCCCGAAAGAGATTTGAATGCCACCACCACATATTGTTGATTGTATTTTTCATTGCTTTGCGAAGATGATACAGAAATTTGAAACCAACAAAATTATTTTACAGCCATAATTGCAGACGCATATTTTGAATATAACCGTTTGCTTACCTGCATTGTATTACCAATGGGCTGATCCGGAAAATGGAGTTTATTTTCAACCCAGCCCGATTCAAATTCCATGAGTGCCTGATTGAACTTATCCTGATCAAAATTGGTATTATCCTGCATATTTTTTTCAACTGCATCAATAAACATTTTCCATCTTTCACGGTAATAGGTTTGCATTAATCCTGCCCAGGCTCTGTTAGCATAGTCGGTTAAATGTTTACCGGGCTCGCCCCAAACCGTTAAAATTCTTTTTGCATCTTGGGCATAATATTGTTTTTCCTGAGAAGTGGCCGCCATTTTTTCTGCATCTGCAATCCAGCTACCCAACAAAAAATTTTGATTGGTTGCCAGAAGTGTATCCATATCACTCAATAATGCTAACATTTGCTTGCCATACTGTTGAACGGCATCGGTATTGTGTTCGTTATAACTTTTGGTAAAACCATCACGAAGCACAGCAAAATAATTTCCGAGTACCTGCCGGCCGGTATTTACTACATCGTATAAATAAACCGGAGGTATATGTGCATCAACAGGTGCCTGCAATAATAAATGCCAGGCCTCTAATAAGTTTTTGTTATTATATTTAATTTGGGGATCAGTTGTCCAGGTATTGTGTCCAGTAAAAGCCGGACGGGCATTGGTTAAAGTAGCACGCCCTAAACCGGCCCTTTCAGCGTATGTAGTATGTAATAAAATATTCCAGGCTTTTTTTACAAATTCGTTGTTGGATCCATACCGGCTTTTAGCCCAGTTATTTACCCAATTGGCAACATTTACAGGGCCTGAGCTCCAGGCCTTGTCGAATACATATTGATACATGATGGGGTTAACACCAAACCCTTCTAAAGTTGAGCCCAAACCTTTCATATTTGCACCTCCCTTCTGAAAAGTATTTTCCATTCTTTCCTCTATTTCCTCAAGGTTGCCCGACATCATGGTATTGCCGCCAAAATTGCCAAGATAGCACCAGATATAGGGTTGGCCATAAAAGGCATCGGTAAATTTCCATATTTCGGTATTATCACAGTAATAATCTAACAATGTCATTTTACCTTGCGGAACAGCCGTTAAAAAGGCTTTAATACGTTCATCTGTCCATTGTTTACGCTGGTAATAAAAAATCCAGCTCATTTGTAACCACTCTGCTTTGGGATCGGTTTGCAGCATAGATTCATAGATGGTTTTGGCTACTGAAGCCAGATAATTAGGTTCCCAACTGGGAGGAGTTACTTCATTAAATGGATCGGCACCATAAATATGACTGGTGCCCAATAATTTGGTTTGTTCTTCTAAATAAGCTTTTTGTATGGGTTTAAATAAGGAATCAAATGGATCTAAAAAATAACTTTCATATTGTTTACTAAACTCGCCCCACTCACCCAATGAATGAATTTTTGCTTTAGGATAAATGGTGGCAAGTGCCTCAGGAACATGGCCTGCAAATGCAGGTAAAACAGGCTTCATACCCAATTCTTTTTCACGTTGCACAATTTTTTTCTGTAAGACTAATTGTGTGTTGATCCAATGCATGGGCAATGGCCCTTCCCATCTGTCAATATTGGCCATTCTGTGCCAGGGCAAATAGGCGGGGCCGGTAAAAAAACTTCTGATTTGTTGATCTGTTAACCCAAATTTTTTCCATACTTTATACCAAATGGCTTCCTGGCCGGTTATGGCCAAAGGCATATTAATGCCATTTAATGCCATCCAGTCAATAAACCATTGCCAATCTTGCCAACCCCACCAGGGCATGGTATAACCAAATGTGCAGTAATTTAGAAAAAAACGCTCATTACAACGAGCTTTTAGCCCAATGGCTTTATCTAAAACAGGCATTTTTTGCGGCACGGTTACCCCTTCATTTCTGTACCACGAAACATTGGCTAAGCAGGTATTTTTCAAGTAATAGTTTAACCCAGCGGCCATAGCATTGACGTTACTGCCTTTAACAATGAGTTGATTATTTTGCCAATTGATAAAAAAAGAATCAATGGCGCAATGTTCAATTTTTTGAAATTGTATAGCAGCGGCATATTGGGGTACTACTCGTTTAGCCAGTGCCTGTGCAGCAATTATATCAGGCGTGCTTTTGTTTTGCTGTGCATGTACCTGTAAAAAACAACAGATCAATAATAATGAGAACAACCGTTTCATATGTTTCCTTTTTAGAAGTGACTAAAAAATAACACCCAAACTTATAATGGCATGGCTGTGAAACACAAGCAGATAATTTTTTTTCAATAATGAAAAAAGCAGATGTATATTTTACAAGCCTTCTTTTTCCAACATTAAGTAAGCTTTAATAAATCCATCTAAATCGCCATCCATCACCGGCCCCACATTGCCCACTTCATAATTGGTGCGATGATCTTTAATCATTTTATAGGGATGAAATACATAACTCCTGATTTGACTTCCCCATTCAATTTTCTTTTTAGTTGCATTGGTAGCATTCACTGCTTCTTGCCTTTTACGTAATTCCTCTTCATACAACCTGCTTTTCAGCATCTTCATGGACATTTCTCTATTTTCGCCCTGTGTACGTGCCTGCTGACATTCTACAATGATGCCTGAAGGTATATGCTTCAATCGCACAGCGGTTTCAACCTTATTTACATTTTGGCCACCTTTACCACCGCTTCGGTAAAATTCCCATTCTACATCGGCCGGGTTTACGGTTATTTCAATGGTATCATCAATTAACGGATACACAAATACCGATGCAAATGAAGTATGCCTTCTTGCATTGCTATCAAAGGGCGAAATTCTTACCAAGCGGTGCACACCACTTTCTGCTTTTAAAAAACCATAAGCAAATGTTCCGTCAAATTGCAAAGTAACACTCTTAATACCGGCTCCATCACCTTCCTGCAAATCCACCTCCGTTATTTTCCAGCCCTGCTTTTCGCCATACATAATATACATGCGCATCAGCATTTCTGCCCAATCCTGACTTTCAGTACCACCTGCACCGGGATTAATTTGCATCATAGCAGGCAATTCATCTTCCGGTTTATTTAATGTGCTTTTAAATTCAGCATCTTCAATAACGGAAAGCGCATGTTCATAAGCTGCTTTAGTTTCTTCGTCCGTAGCATCCCCGGCCTTCCAAAATTCAAACAGCACTGCAAAATCTTCAACAGCGGTATCTACCTGTTTAAATATATTTATCCAATATTCATGAATCTTAATAGATTTCATGATGGCTGTTGCCCGCTGATTATCATCCCAAAATCCGGGAGAAAGTGATAACTGTCGATCGGTTTCTAATTTTTGCAAACGATTATCCACGTCAAAGAAACCTCCTCAGGACAAGCACTCTGTCCCTCATATTCTTAATTTGTTCCTGTGTCATATACTTACAAAAATAAGGAATTGAAAAGTTTTGGCAGTAACGAAATAGGAATGAATGATAAGGAGTATTGTATTTCCTTACATTGTTTGATTTTATTCGAATTTTAATTATCCCGCACGGAGCTTATTCATTGAATATTTTTATCTTTAATTTCTTGAAATGTGCAACCATTGATACAATATCTAAATGCCCTGCTGTGTAGTAATTGATTATTCAAATCATTAAAAAAGACACCTTGAAAAAGTTACTGATTTATTGCTTACCATTGATAATGATATCCTGTTCTAATCATTCATCAGACTCTCAGGCAATGCAGGCAAAAATTGACAGTCTTCAAAAGCAAGTGAATAAAAGTTACAAACCGGGGTTGGGTGAATTTATGTCGGCCATTCAGGTACATCACGCCAAATTATGGTTTGCCGGCACCAATCAAAACTGGGAATTAGCCAATTTTGAAATTCATGAAATAATGGAAGCCATAGATGATATTCAGCAATATTGCACAGACAGGCAGGAATCGAAAGAAGTGGTGATGTTACAACCTGCAATAGATAGTCTAAATAAAACCATTGCGTCAAAAAACAAATTGGCTTTTAAAAGCAGTTTTATTTTTTTAACACAAACCTGCAATAATTGTCATAAAGAAGTACATTATAATTTTAATGAAGTGGTTATTCCTACCACGCCACCCTTTAGCAATCAGTTATTCACCATGCCTAAACCATAAAAAGCTACAAACCTCATAAGCCGGATTCTGTTTCTACACTATCATTTATCTGCGATAAACATTACTGTTTACCTGTTGCTGCCTACCCTGAGCCTTGAACGAGCAGCTCTCAAAACGGCTCTATATGTGGCATTGCAGCACCCAAGGTTTACCCGTTGCTACCGTTACCGATAACAACCGTGAGCTCTTACCTCACATTTTCACCTTTACCCCGTCAATGCAGGGCAGTTATTTTCTGTGGCACTTTCTCTCACCAATTGGTGGCCGGCTGTTCACCGGTGGGTTGCTCTGTGCTGTCCGGACTTTCCTCCCTGTTAAAACAAGGCGATAGCGCGGGTTTGTAGCCAACTGTAAAGTTATTGTAAATTATTTTGTAAGAAAGCTAAACTTAATGCCCATGCTTCTTTTGCCGCTTTTGGATGATAACTTGCCTGTTCATTACAATGAAATCCGTGATCGGCATAAGAAAAAATAACTTTCGCATAATCTTTATTGGCGGTTATTAAGGCCTGCTCCACTTCGTTTCTATGTGCTTCTGTAATATGCTGATCTTTACCACCATAAAAAAAGAGTTGTGGCCCATGTAGCTCATTTACTCTATTGGCAAGTGCATGCATGCCACCGCCATAAAAAGAAATGCCTGCTGACAATGGTGCAACCATATTGGCCAATAATGCAACTCTACCACCGAGACAAAAGCCTATGGATGCAATTTTATTGATTTGAACATTTTGTTCATTTTGTAACCAATGGTAGGCAGCTAGAATATCGACCGATAATTGTTCGGTGGTTAAAGCCTGAAAATGCGGTGCAATAACACTAAAATCATCATAGCCGGTTGCAAAACCAGGTGCGGTTCTATGGTATAATTCCGGAGCAATTACCACATAACCTTCATTAGCCAATCGTTGTGCTACATCTTTAATATGATGGTTTACACCAAATGCTTCCTGAAACAATAGTATACCGGGTAAACTTTTATTGGTTTCAGGATGTGCAATAAATGCATTCATTTGTGATCCATCGCTAACAGGCAATATAATGGTGTCTGTATACATGTTTCTTAATTTAATATTGAAAATAAATTTCTGTTGCACCATAACCATAACGCGGATGGTATTGATTTACAAAAGTTTTTACCTCTTTTCTTGTTTTTAAAATAGCATGAATTTCATCGCGTAATTTTCCACTGCCAACACCATGTATAACAATGAGTGAAGGTTGCCTGTGGGTAATAGCCAAATCATACCATTTTTCAAATTCTTTTAGTTGATACATTAAAATATCAAAATTGTTCATATCCTTCCAATTATCTAACAACTTTTCCATGTGCAAGTCAACCTCTGAACGTGGAGCTGCCAAATGCTCTTTTATTTTTTTGGCTTCATATATTTTGTAGCCTTGCGCTGCAAGCCCGGTTAATTCAAATTTTTCAGCTTCCGGTGCATTATCAGGATATGTTTCAAATAACAAATATTCAATTACAGATTGATTTTTACTTTTCAATTCTTCTATTTTCAAAAACAATTGTTTTGATTTTATTTTGATTGCAGTTTCAAAATGAGGAGCTTTATTTTTTTGCGGATTGTGTAAACTAAAAGTAAAATGAAAAGATGGCGCATCATTTACTGAAGCAAAATCAATGTCGTGCAGATAAAAATCATGAAAAGGCAATATAGAATTATTTAATTCGAAGGATGCTGTACCAAAAAAGTGTTGGCTATACTCAAATTGGTAAGCCACTGCTGTTCTGTTGCGTAAATAAATTTTAAATTTTTCAACTACCTCATCATTAAACTCATCAAACATAAATACAGGTAACAATGACAGCCATACACCATCAGCAACTTTTGCTTTATTGGGTATAGGTTTTTCTTTTGGAATTTGATCAATATATTTTTTGGGTACTTCTTTGGGAGCAGCCTGCTCTTTTTTTTGCTTACTGAACCGATAAAAATAAGGAAAATCAATCTGATCCATATATGCCGGAAATTGAACCCCACGCACCTCTACCAGCACCATTTTATCATTAATAATTTCTACCACCTTGCCCGATTCATGGTTATGCAGAATGATAATCTCATCACCTACCTGATATTTCATTTATATAATTTAAAAGTGAATGGAAAAAGCATTTCGCATTTAGTTGATGCAAAATATTGTTCAATGTTATTTTAACTATTGTTAACACACTGTAAACACAGTTTGCAAATTTACAAATTCTATGTTGCAAGGTTTTGATAAAAAAACCGCCTCGTGTTAAGAAAGCGGTTTCAAATACTTTTGTTGAAGGTAAAATTAATTCAGGCTTCTAAAATCAACCGGAACCAATTTACTGACACCGGGTTCCTGCATGGTTACACCATAAATTACATCCACCGCACTCATAGTTTGTTTATTATGGGTAATTAAAATGAATTGAGAGTTTTCACTAAACTTTTTAATCATTTGCGTAAACTTGGTAACGTTGGCATCATCTAGTGGTGCATCTACTTCATCCATAATACAAAATGGTGCCGGCTTAATCAAATAAATGGCAAACAGCAAAGCTGTTGCGGTTAGGGTTTTCTCACCACCGCTCAACTGGGTAATGGAGGATGGACGTTTCCCTTTGGGTTTAGCCATAATTTCAATACCGGTTTCAGCTAAATTTTCTGGATTTTCCAATACCATATCACAGGTATCTTCTTCTGAAAACAGTGCTTTAAATACTTTTTGAAAGTTATCGCGAACCTTATTAAAAGTATCTAAAAATTGTTGATTGGCGGTAGCCTCTACCTCCTGAATGGTTTGTAATAAACTTTCTTTTGCCTGAACTAGGTCATTTTTTTGTTCCACAATAAACTCATATCGTTTTTTCATTTCCTGATACGCTTCAATTGCTGTGGGATTGACTTCACCAATGTTTTCCATCCGCTTCCGCATCTTGTCGCTGGTGGCCTGTAACTCTTCCAGCGGCATTTCTGTGGTACGGGATTGCTCTAAAATTTCTTCCAACGAAATTTTAAATTCCACATTCAATCTTTCCTTCATGCCTGCCAATTGCAACTTCAATTCATTCAATTTATCTTTTATTTCAGCCAGCAGATGTTCTGCCATTTCACGTTGCTTATTTTTCTGGCGTACATCATTTTCTTTTTCCTGCAATATATTGCGCAAATTGTAATAGGCCTGATCTGCCTCATTCAATTGCTTTTCTTCTGTTTCCTTTTGCTTCATTAGCAGTATTAGCTCTTCTTCAATGATTTCAACTGTCAGTTTCCCATCTTCAATTTGTGTAGCGGCTTCTGCCAATTGCCGGGTATTATTTTCTATTTGCTTTTGCAGATCGTTCAACTGATTTTTTTTGAACTGCAATTCCTGTTGAATGGCATTGATTTTACTTTGCTGACGGGTAAGCTGCAGATTAAATTCATTGAACTGAATATTAGTAAGATTATAATCCTGCTCTGCCAACTGATAGTCCTGTTCAATCATGGCCATTTCATTGCCCAACGCTTTCAACTGTTCATTCAGTTGCGCAAGGGTTAGCCTGGTTTCAGCAATGCTATCCTGCTCATCCTGCATACGTTGTTCAATTTCTTCTATCCGTAGCTGGGTTTGTTGCTGAGAAGCAGTGATGTTTTCAATTTTATTTTTAGCAGCAAAAACCTGATTAATTAACTGATTAATTTCATTTTCAGTGGCACGTATGGTTTGTTCTTTCAACTGTTCATTAAACCCCACAACTTTTTGATGGTTGTGCTGAATATCTGCTTTCAGTAAATTTACAACTGCTTCCTGCTCCTGAATTTTTTCTTCTAATTTTTCCAAATTTTTTGCACGCCCAATTTTCTTTCCTTCAAACAAGCCAACGCTACCGCCGGTTAACGTGTATTTACCCTTTACAATTTTGCCCGATTTTTCCAAAATAATGGCATCAGAAAATATATCCTGTTCCATTAGAACTTCTGATTCTGCAATAAATACATGGCCAAGTAAATAAGCAGCTAATGGCCGGTATTGATCATCTACTTCAATAATGTCCATGGCCGCAATGGTTTGTGCAGGCTGTGCTATGCCGGTAGAATAATGTTGAAATTTATCCAACATAAAAAAGTTGGCTTTCCCTTTTTGGTGTTTATCTAATAAACGTACTGCCTGCAAACCTTCTTCTAAATTATTTACCACAAAATAGTTGAGATAAGGCTCCAACACATTTTCTACTGCGGCCCGATAAGCTTCTTTTACATAAATAATGTCTGATAAAATGGGGGCCTGATTATCCCATTCCGGATTTTTATGCAAAAATTTAATGCTTTCAGGGTAACCTTCCATTGAATCGATTAAACTCTTTAAAAGGTTGTATTCATTTTTGCGTGCATCTAACTTGCGGCTTTCATCTGCTAACTGATTGCGTAAAACTTCCAGCTCTTGTTGTGTTTCCAGAATTTGCTGTTTGGTTTTTTCATGTTGTTCCTGCATTTGTTGCAAATGTGTACGCTTTTCAGCCAGGGTTTGTTCTTTTTGGGTTAACTCAATGGTTAATTGTTGCAATTGTGCTTCCCTATTTTTTTGTTCGGTAGTTAATTGCATTTGCGAACGCTGCAAATTTTGTATAGAAGTATCGGCAATGGCTACTTTTTTTTCTGCGTCAAACTGTGACCGTTGTAATTGCTGATATTGCTGGCGTAGTTGATCAACGCCGGCTCTTTTTTCATCAAATATTTGCCTTTTCAGTTCCACCTCATATTTTAGGTTTTCTAAATTGGCATGCATATCTGCCAACTTATTTTCTTCATCCTTTATTTGTACTTTACTGAAAGCAAGAGATTCATCAATTCCTTTTAACTGGCCTTCCGCATTTTGAAGAAAATGCTTCAAATTGGTTTCTTTTTCTTTTAAAAAAACTAATTTTTGTGAGGCGAGATTTTTATCATTTTCTTTGGTACGCAACTGTTGCACCAGTTCATTAAACTGGTATTGCATGCTTTGCAATGCCCTTTCTTTTTCTATAAACCCAATTTTTTCCTGCTCTAATACTGCTTCCTGATTGGCTATTTCAGCCTCTAAGCGTATTTTTTTATCGGTTTCAAGTTCCTGCTGTTCCTGTAAATTTTTATAGGTTAAATTAAATCCTTCCAGCGAAGCCTTGGCCAATTCAACGGCTATGATTTTATATTCTTTTTTTATTTCATAGTATTTTTCAGCTTTTTTAGCCTGGCTTTCTAAGGATTTTAGCTGGTTATGAATTTCAAAAAGTAAATCTTCAATTCTGGCTAAATCCTGTTCGGTAGCATCTAATTTTGATTTTGCTTCCTTTTTTCTGGTTTTATAAATGGTAATACCGGCCGCTTGTTCCAACATTCTTCTGCGGCTGTTATCTTTGTCTTTAATAATATCATCTACCATTCCTAGTTCAATAATAGCATAACTGTCATTACTAACACCGGTATCTAAAAACAGATTATGAATGTCTTTTAAACGGCATGCTACGTCGTTTAAACGGTATTCACTATCTCCATTTTTATAAAACCTTCTGGTAACGGTAACGGTGCTAAATTCGGTAGGTAATAAATTTCTGGTATTTTCGAAAGTGAGGCTTACTTCAGCCAAACCGCTGGGGCTGCGGGTTTTAGAGCCATTGAACACCAATGCATCCAGATTTTCACTACGCAATGAGGAAATTTTCTGTTCACCAATTACCCAACGGATACTATCAATAATATTGCTTTTACCACAACCATTGGGCCCGATAATGCCGGTAATTCCTTCATCGAAATTAACGATGGTTTTATCGGCAAAACTTTTGAAACCTTTTATTTCTAATGACTTTAATCGCACAGTTCTACAGTTTTTTAGTACCTGCGAACATAGCTAAAAACCTTTAAAATTGTATGCTTTGGAATATTTTGTGGAGAACTGGGGTTAAAATGAGGAAAAATAAAAAGATATGCTTCTAAAATGCAGTTCTGTAACAGATTTTGCACAAAAAAACCTTACTTTTTGCGTTGAATGCTCGAAGTAAGGTTAAAGCTATTTTAGTATAATGTTCTATTTTACCACTTGTCAACTTCTTCTGTACCGGTATTATTTACCTCAGATATTGTCGTTTCAACTGAAGTAGTTGCTATTTCAATAGGGGCAACTTGTTCTTCTTCTACAACTGAAACAACAACATTTTGTTCTGCCGGTTCATATCCTTCTGATTCGGAATATTCGTGATTAAAAGCATCAAAATCAAAATCGGGCATTAAATCTGTTTTAACAAAATCAACCGCTTCGCCCAATGCTTTAATAAATTTATTAAAGTCTTCTTTATACAAGAATATTTTATGCCTGTCGTAGCCATTATCATCAAACCTTTTTCTGCTTTCGGTAATCGTTAAATAATAATCGTTGCCTTTTGTAGCTCTTACATCAAAAAAATAGGTTCTTCTTTTTCCTGCCCTGATACGTTTACTATAAACGCTTTCCATTTTTTTTTCGTTATTCTCGTACGCCACAGTTGTAAAGATTTTGGTTACTGAATTATTTGTGCTTGGCAAATATAGTATTGTTTATGAATTACCAAAACTTTATACCTGAAAGCTTTTTTAAGCTTCAAAAGCAGTTGCATTTTTTTCCAATACCTGTATGCGGTACAATTCTGCGTAATAACCATTTAATTGCATTAGGCTTTCATGGGTGCCTTCTTCGGTAATTTCACCATCTTCTAACACTACAATTTTATCGAATCTGAATGTTGAGAAAATACGATGGGTAATAATAATGCCGGTTTTATCTTTTAAAAAATTATACAGATTGGTTACAATTTCGTTTTCGGTTTTTGCATCAACGGCACTTAAACAGTCGTCAAATACAATTACTTCGGGCTGTTTTATTAAGGCTCTGGCAATGGATATTCGTTGCTTTTGGCCACCGCTTAAAGTAACGCCCCGCTCTCCTACCAGTGTTTCATAATGTTTATCAAAACTCATAATTTCATTGTGTATGCTGGCGTTTTTTGCTGCCTGCTCAACCTGGGCTTTATCAACAGGCCATTGCTGACCGAATGCAATATTATTGGCAATGGTATCACTAAACAGAAATACATCCTGCGGAATATAACTGATTTCTTTTCTAAGAATTCTCAGTGGAATATTCTGAATATCGTGCCCACCAATGGTAATATTGCCTTTATCGGGGTTATAAAAATGCAATAATAATTGTGCAACGGTTGATTTTCCGCTACCGGTTCGTCCCAATAACAATACTTTTTGGCCGGCCTGTACGGTTAAATTAAAATTAGATAATGCCTGTATGCCTGTGTTGGGATATGTAAAACTGATTTGATTGAAATGAATATCACCCGAAACATGCACCGGTTTTAAATTCGGTTTATCTTGTATTTCCGGTGTAGTGTTTAAAAACTCATTGATTCTTTTTTGTGAAGCAGCAGCCCGTTGAATCATACTGGCCGTCCAGCCAATTGCACTTACCGGAAACGTAAGCATGTTAATATAAATTACAAACTCTAAAATGGTTCCTGCACTTACATTATATTGTTGATGAATGAGATACCATCCGCCAATGGCAATGGTTAATAAAGTACTGATGCCAATTAACAGCGTCATGGATGGGAAATAGATGGCTTCTACCTTCGCCAGACCAATGGCATTTTTTTTGTATTCCTCGCTGTTTTTATCAAAAAAATGCAACATCGATTTTTCCTGAACAAATGATTTAATAACCCGAATACCGGAATACGATTCCTGCGCAGCGGTAGTTAAATCGGATAATAGTGCCTGAATTTTTTCGCTTTTCCGGTTAATGATGGTATTTACATAATAAATGGTAATAGCCAAAATGGGCAATGGCGATAATACATATAATGTTAAATGCCAATTGGTTTGAAACATAAAGAACAGGCAGAAACCAATGGTAGCGGCCAAATTAATAAAATACATCACTGCCGGGCCAGCATACATTCTTACCCTGCTTACATCTTCAGTAATACGGTTCATTAAATCGCCGGTACTATGCGTTTTATAAAAAGCAGCGTCTAATTGCTGATAATGGGTAAATATTTCATTTTTTTGATCAAACTCTATATGGCGGCTCATTACTATAATGGTTTGCCGCATTAAAAACATAAAGAAACCACCTATTAATGCCAGTAAAAACAAAACCACTGCACTGATGAAGATATTGGTTGAAAAACTGTTGTTTTCTGCCTGAATAACTTTAATAAAATGTTGCACCAAAAAATCGTAATTGGCAATCCGTTTATTTTCATGTATAGTATTAGCTGCAATTTGGTGTTGAATCAGATGCTCAGCCTGATCTACCACATAACCGGAAACCTGAGGAGCCAGGATTCGAAAATAGTTAGACAGAATAATGAAAAGTATACCTAACAGAAATCTGGTTTTATATTTCCAGAAATATTTATTTATTACGGATAATTGTTTCATGAACCGCAAAGATAAGAAAAGCGGTTTGTATCAATTTTTTCTGTGGAACCCCTTTTTTAAGTGGATTGTATGTAACTGTGCAGTTGTTCGATGGTTTCTTTTTGGTCGTGAATGGTTTCATAAATTACATCATTAATAGAAACAATACCACATAAACTATCTATTTGATCGAACACCGGCAAATAGCGGATATTGTTATCACTCATGATGTGCATACAACTTTCAATAGAAGTTTCGGGGGTAATATGCGGCAATCCTGTACTCATAATTTCTGCAACGGTGGTTTGTTCAGAATGTTTACCGGCTAAAATTACTTTACGGGCATAATCACGTTCGGTAAGTAAGCCAATGTATGGTTTTTGTTCATTTTGAACTACTACAGAGCCAATGTTTTTGTCGGCCATTAATTTTAAAGCATCAAAAACCAATGTGTTAGCAGGTACGCCTATCACAGCAGTACCTTTTCTGTTTAAAATATCTTTTACTTTTTTCATATTTAGAAGCAGTTTAGCAGTTACAAAAGCCAATGGAAAATACAATTTAAAAAGGATATTACAAAATAAGAAGCAGATAAAGTATAATTTTTTTGGAAGATAAACAGCCGCACCTTTATTTTGCACCCGGAGAGATGGCAGAGCGGTTTAATGCGGCGGTCTTGAAAACCGTTGACTGTAACAGGTCCGGGGGTTCGAATCCCTCTCTCTCCGCTCTCAATAAAAAAACTCCTGAATTTTCAGGAGTTTTTTTATGATATATATTCAAGCAAATGCTAACCATTACTACCTAACACCAACAAGGGTAAAACATTTATTTATTGCTGTTTTTTTTATTATGATGGGTAATATACCTGGTGGTTTCATAAATAGCCTGCATCCATAACTGCATATCTTTTTGAATAGAATCAGTTAGGGCATTTTTAGGAACCGGGGCATTATTTTCCATTGAAAATATTTTTATTTTATCGGGCTTGCCAATTGGCTGAGTTACAAAATATTGGTGTTTCAATAATCCTAATTGTTGTTGTTCTCCTTCAAAAATAAATGCCATGTTTTGGGTAGTATCTTTTACATGCAATATGTCTCTGCCCATTCCGGTATTGGTGTAGGGTATGTTGGCAATGCCTGCTAATACAGGCAATACATCTACCTGCGAAGCAATCATGCTATGCTTTGCAGGTTGTACTAATTTTGGAGCGTATATAATAAAAGGAACATGATTTTTGGTTAGCCCCTGTGCTGTATATGCTTTGGGAAATAAAGCATCTGCATTTCCAACCAATCCATGATCGCCAACAAATGCAATAATGGTATTATTAAAATAAGGTTCCTTTTGTATGGTTTCAATAAAATGCTGCACGTTGTAATCGAAATAACGAAATGCGTTGAGTTCATCGTTCGATGTAAAGCCATATTTCAATAAAGTATCATTGGGTACAGTTACTTTTTTAAAAGTATTCAAATCTTCGGCTGCAATTGAATAAGGCCTGTGGTTATCGGCCGTTTGTATTACGGCAAAAAATGGGCGATTCTGTTTTGCCAGCACTTTATTGGCTTCTGTAAACAAATTATGATCGCTAATACCCCAAACATCTAACCGTGGTGCGGTATAATTTTTCTCTTCATAAATATGCAAACTATCTATATTATTTTCCAACAAGCCTTTTATATTGGCCCAACTGGTACTGCCACCAATAAAATAATAATGGCCGTAATTTTTAAATGAATTAATGATGGTTTGCTGATCAACAATTTGCGGATTACGACTGGCCGTTTTATTTTGTTCAACATCGGTTAATCCGGTAATAGTGGTCCAAACACCACGTGCCGTTCCGAAACCAGGTGTAAACATATGATCAAAGAAAATACTTTTGGTTGCTAATTGATCAATAAAGGGCGTACTGTTTAACGGGTTGCCAAACAACGAACTTTTATAAGCACTAAAACTTTCTGAAATAACTAAAATAATATTGGGATATGTGGTTGCAGACAAACTGGAATCGGGTACAATATGCCTAGTATAATTTAAATGATTGGCATCCGGATGGGTAATGCCTAAATAGTTGGCCATTAAAGAATAATATTTCTTTGCCTTTTCCACATCATAAGTAGATTGCCGAAAAGCCAGCGTACTGAAAAAACTTTGAAATGGATTTAAAGCGGCCTGCGCATTAAAATCGCTGTTCAACGAAAATGCATCACTCCAACGCAGTGGAAACTGATCAAATTTCCCAAAAATTCCAAAGCCAAATAGTAGAAAATACAGGATGGAAAATAAACCTCTCCGTTTTCTGTAAGGCTCCTGCATATCAGCAGACTGTGCAATGAGCCTATGAGTATATTTTACCAAAAAAAAACTGAGCCAGATAAAAAGAATCATTCCCAATAAAACCCAAATAACATGATAGGTTTCCCACAACATGCCGAGTGAAATGCGTGTATTATGTAAAAAATCGAGTGCCTGTGCATTTAAGCGCACATCTAAATAAGCAAAATGTCCATAATCAAATGCATAAAACAAGGTAAACAGCACAATAGCTACGAACCATAAAATATAGGCAACTGTTTTCCCCAATTTTTTTCGGAAAGGATGCAAGGGCTTAATGGCACCCAATATTAACATCAGTATGGCCATAATACCTACATCCCTGGCATCAAACCGAAAACCCATCCACAATACAGACAAAAAAGATTTCCATGAAAAAGCACCTGTATTGAATAAGCAGAAAGTAAAAATTCGGGCAATACTCATCAGCAGGAAGAAAGTAGCAGACAATATGAGTATCCAGCGCTGCAGGCGCGACAGTAGATTTTTTTGCATAGTAAGAGGCGTACAGTTAAAAAAAGAAAAACAAGCTGTAAAAATAATGTATTTCAATAAAAGCGAAGGTTATGATTGAACGCAATGGACAAATTGCAGGCTTAACGAACCCTGCCGGCACCACGGTAGGCTCTTTTCCAATAAGGATCATTCAAATCGCTGATGGTAACACCACTGCTTGTAGAAGCATTGGCAAATTTTTGATTGGCTATATAAACACCTACATGTGAAATGGCCCTGCTTCTTCTACCACCGGTATGAAAAAATACCAAATCACCTTCCTGCAGCGAATCATCGGGTATTTTAGAACAGCTATTATATTGTTCCTGCGCTGTACGGGGTAAATTCACTCCATAAACATCCCGCATTACAATATAGGTAAAAGCAGAACAATCAATACATGCTTTTGTACTGCCGCCTAAGCAATAATTGGTGCCCCACCATTCATCAATTTTTTGAAGCAAAAGAATATCGGTTAGCTTTTCAACCGTTACATCCATTATAATGGCATATTTCATTTGCAGCCAGCTGGCTTTTTCGATACTTACCCAGCTATTGGGATTATTTTCATTGGCAGCAGCACGATTCAAGGTGTTAATTTTTGTAGTAGCTGTTTTATGGCGGGAATTTACAACTGAACCGGGGGCAATTTCTATTCCATCAATAAATTCAGGGTTTCCTGATTTTACCGATTTGGAAGTAATGGTTAATGAATTATCGTGGGCTGTAATTTTCCGCAAAGTTTTACAACCGGTTACAGCTAAAACTATTCCCGCAATAAAAAAAACTGTTATACAACGCTTTGCCATAGCTTGCAAAATAAGCAACCCTTTTTTAAGCTGCCCAAACCTGCACAACTTTTATCCATTCAACTTTATAACACCGGAATTGTGGATAAATTTTTCAACTTCATTTGCCTGCCGAAAGCAGTACATTTGACTTTTGAATGGTTTCAAATTTTCAACAGTCATGCCTAAATTTTCACATCTACATGTTCACTCGCAATATTCCTTACTCGATGGGGCAGCTTCCATCGGTTCACTTTACAAAAAAGCGGCCGCTAATAACATGCCGGCTGTGGCTTTAACTGACCATGGAAATATGTTTGGCGTATTTGATTTTGTGAATCAGGCCTGGAAAAACACAAAAGTAGTTGGTAAAGATACCAATGGTAAAGATATATTAGAACCTGTTATTAAGCCTATTGTGGGTTGCGAATTTTATGTGGTAGAAAACAGGCATATTAAAACTTTCACTAAAGAATTAAAAGACCACCGCTACCATCAGGTATTGCTGGCTAAAAATAAACAAGGCTACCAAAACCTCATTAAATTAACCTCATTGGGATTTATTGAAGGCATGTATAGCAAGTATCCCAGAATTGACAAAGAATTAATTCTGCAATACCATGCAGGCCTCATTGCCACCACCTGCTGCATTGGCGCTTATGTGCCACAAACCATTTTAAAAGGCGATACTGCCAAAGCTGAACAGGAATTTAAATGGTGGTTAGATATTTTTGGCGAGGATTATTATATTGAATTACAACGCCACAACATTAAAGAACAGGAAATCATCAACCATACCCTTTTACAGTTTTCCAAAAAATACAATGTTCCGGTAATAGCTACAAACGACAGCCACTATACTGAACGTGACGACTACAATGCACATGATATTTTATTGTGCGTAAATACCGGTGAAAAACAATCTACACCGGGTTTTGATGATTTTGTAAATGATGAAGTGCAGATCAAAAACCGGCGTTTTAAATTTCCGAACGATCAGTTTTATTTTAAAACACCGGAAGAAATGGCTACCCTGTTTGCCGACATTCCGGAAGCCATTGACAATACCAATGCCATTGTAGATAAAATTGAAGTACTGAATTTAAAAAAAGATATTTTACTGCCGGCCTTCCCTATTCCGGCTTCTTTTAAAATTCATGATGATGATAATTTGAACCAGTGGGAATATTTAAAACACCTTACTTATGAAGGAGCCAAACAACGTTATGGCGAAATAAATGCCACAACCCAAGAACGTATTGACTTTGAATTGTTTACCATTAAAACCATGGGCTTTGCAGGCTACTTTTTAATTGTAAGCGATTTTATTAAGGCAGGCAGAGACATGAAAGTGTTTGTAGGCCCGGGCCGCGGTTCTGCCGCCGGTTCGGTAGTGGCTTATTGTATTGGCATTACCAATATTGACCCCATTAAATACAATTTATTGTTCGAGCGGTTTTTAAACCCCGATCGTAAATCAATGCCCGATATTGATACCGACTTTGATGATGATGGCCGTCAGAAAGTAATTGATTATGTGGTTGAGAAATATGGAAAAAATCAAGTGGCACAAATTATTACCTATGGTACCATGGCTGCCAAAAGCAGCATTAAAGATGTTGCCCGGGTAATGGATTTGCCGCTGGCCGAAGCCAATATGCTGGCTAAATTGGTGCCCGATAAACCCGGAACCGAATTAAGAAGAGTTTTACATGCACCCATCACCGCCAAAGAGGGCGAAAAATCATTAGAAGAAAAAGAAGGATATACTCAGGAAGATATTGAGAACATTAAAAAACTCAGGGAAATTTATGCCGGAGATGATATTCGTGCCCAGGTTTTAAAAGAAGCTGACAGACTTGAAGGCAGCATCCGCAATACCGGTGTACATGCTGCAGGCATCATCATTGCCCCAAAAGATTTAACGGAACTGATTCCTGTTGCTACTGCAAAAGACTCTTCTTTATGGTTAACACAAATTGAAGGCAGTAGTATTGAAGAGGCCGGTGTGATTAAAATGGACTTTCTGGGCTTAAAAACGCTTTCAATTCTTAAAACCGCACTTGAATTAATCAAACAAAATCATCAAATAGAAATTGATTTAGATACCATTCCATTAGATGATGAAAAAACTTTTCAATTATATCAGAAAGGTGAAACCAATGGCACATTCCAGTTTGAAAGTGTTGGTATGCAAAAATACCTGCGTGAATTAAAGCCCGATCAGTTTGATGATTTAATTGCCATGAACGCATTATACCGCCCAGGCCCTATTGCTTATATTCCAAGCTTTATTGCCCGTAAACAAGGACGGGAACAAGTGGTATACGATATTCCGGAAGCAGAACTATACCTGAAAGATACTTATGGCATTACCGTTTATCAGGAACAGGTTATGTTATTGAGCCAGAGTTTGGCAGGTTTTAGCAAAGGCGATGCCGATGTGTTGCGAAAAGCAATGGGTAAAAAACAAAAAAGTGTGCTTGATAAAATGAAAGCGCAGTTTATTGAGGGCGGTAAAGCCAAAGGACATTCAGCAGATGCTTTGGAAAAAATATGGACTGACTGGGAGGCCTTTGCTCAGTATGCTTTCAATAAATCGCACAGTACCTGTTATGCTTTTGTGTCGTATCAAACTGCCTATTTAAAGGCACATTATCCGAGAGAATACATGTCGGCTGTTCTAAACCATGCAGGAAGTATTGATAAAATTACTTTTTTTATGGAAGAGTGTAAGCGAATGGGTATCAAAGTTTTGGGGCCGGATATTAACGAATCGTTGAAAGGCTTTGCCGTGAATAAAAAAGGAGAAATTCGTTTTGGATTGGGTGGCATTAAAGGCGTAGGTGATGCCGCTATTGAAAACATTATTGAAGAGCGCAATAAAAACGGGCAGTTTAAAGATATTTTTGATTTTATTAGAAGGGTCAATCAACGTTCTGTCAATAAAAAATCGATGGAAAGTTTGGCATATAGCGGTGCGTTCGACTGTTTTCCACAAATGAATCGGGCACAATTTTTTGCCAAAGGCGATGGAGATAAAATTAGCAATCTGGAAAAAATTATTAATTATGGTGCTGCCAGTGTACAAATAAAAAGTGGTACTGCCAATACTTTGTTTGGAGAACTGCCTGTTGCCATGGAAATTCCGGTACCCAAAATAGCTGAATGTGAAGAGTGGCCTTTAACAGAAAAATTAAACTATGAAAAAGAAGTAACGGGTATGTTCATGAGTGGGCATCCATTAGATCATTACCGGTTTGAATTGCAACATTATCAAATTATTGAAATTGCAGAGTTTAATGAAGTAAAAATGGATACCAACCTCATAAAACAAGCTGCCAATTTAACGGTACGCATAGCAGGTTTAATTGTAGATGTACAACACAGGGTAACCAAAACCGGCAAAAATTTTGGCTCATTTATCATTGAAGATTTTTCAGGAAAAACAGAATTCACCCTTTGGAGTGAAGATTATGTGAAATTTCAAAACTATTTGGAAAAGGGCCAAAAAGTATTTCTCTCAGGCAATTTCAGGCAACGTTATAAAAGTGAGGAAAATTTTGAATTTAAAATTAACCAGCTCTATCTGTTAGAAACCCTGAAAGAACGAACTACCCGTATGCTCGAAATCAATATGGAGCCAGTTGACCTAACAAAAGAATGGATTGATTTTTTAGCCGAAAATGTGAAAGCATATCCGGGAAGAACACTTTTAAAATTTAACATAATTGATAATGCTGAAAACCTGAAAATTAGTTTATACAACAATGAAGTAAGTATTTTACTGAATGATGATTTAATTCAGTTTGTACAAAACCATCCGGAAGTACAGGTAAATGTGCATTTGCAAAATTAATGGCAGAATCAGCAACTGACGATTTGCCTCATATTAGGGCAAAATGGCTGAAAACAAACGTTTCAGTCATCACAAAGTCATAATTAACAGTGGTGTATAACTGGTTTCAAACATATTGTAAGTTTGGATTTATTTTTGCGACAAATTAAGAAATTATTCATAACCATAAAAAATTGTACAATGGCTTTAGAAATTACAGATGCGAACTTTCAAACAGAAGTTTTGGCAAACGATAAATTAACTATGATTGATTTTTGGGCAGAATGGTGTGGCCCTTGTCGCGCTATTGGTCCGGTTGTAGAAGAGCTGGCAAAAGAGTATGAAGGTGTGGTTAAAGTGGGCAAATTAAATGTTGACCATAATCCGCAAGTAAGTTTAAACTATGGCATTACCAGCATCCCTGCTATCCTGTTTATTAAAAATGGAGAAGTAGTTGATAAATTAGTGGGCGCACAACCCAAAGCCAATTTTGTGAAAAAAATTGAAGCGCATAAATAAAATAGATTGACTCAATTTCAATGAGGCCGTCCCAACAGTAATGAAGGCGGCCTCATTCTTTTAATGTTGCATTTGCAATACTTCTTCCGGCCTGTGTTTATGCCGAAACAGCAGCAAAAATAATACTGCAATAATAATGGCATATACAGAAAACGACATCCAGATACCATACCAATCAAGGCTTTTATCGCTATGGGTAAAAAATTTGGAGATGGCATAGCCACTGATACGACTTCCCAATAAAGCACCTACTCCATTAGTCATCATCATAAAAATTCCCTGTGCGCTGGCACGTATTTGTGGTTTTATCTGCGTATCTACAAACAAAGAACCGGTTATATTGAAAAAATCGAAAGCCATTCCATAAACAATGCAGGAAAGAATAATCATCCACAATCCATTACTAGGATTGCCATATGCAAACAAACCAAAACGCAATACCCAGGCTAACATACTCAACAACATCACTATCTTAATTCCAAACTTTCTAAGAAAAAAAGGAATGGCCAAAATAAACAAGGTTTCAGAAATTTGAGAAATAGACATAATAATAGCCGGAAATTTTACGGCGATGGTATTTTTGTAGGCATTAATCTTTGCAAAATCATGCAGAAAAGTATCACCGTAAGCATTCGTTAATTGCTGGGCAGCACCCAAAAGCATAGCAAAAATAAAAAACAGTGCCATTTTGTATTGTCCAAACAGAGAAAAGGCCTTTAACCCCATCATGTCGGCAAATGATTTTTTCTCACCGGTTTTTGCCTGCGGCGGACATTTGGGTAAAGTAAATGCATATACACCAAACAATAATGATGCGATAGCAGCCACATAAAATTGACTGGCAGAAGTTTCAATATGCAATAAACTTACAATCCACATGGCTACAATAAAACCAATGGTACCCCATACTCTGATGGGAGGAAAATCTTTAATAATATTTTTCCCGTTTTTAATTAATGCAGTATATGAAACCGTATTGGCCAATGCTAAAGTTGGCATATAAAAAATCATATACAATAACAGTACCCAGAAAAAAGTATCGGGATCATTTACCGCAGGTAAATAAAACAATATTGCAGCACCTGCTAAATGACAAAAAGCCAACAATTTTTCGGCATTTATATATCTGTCGGCAATAATTCCCATAATAGCCGGCATAAAAATGGCAGACATGCCCATAGTTGAAAAAATTTTACCAAAATCCTCTCCCGTCCATTGTTTGTTTTGAAACCAATAAGCACCCACAGTAATTAACCAGGAACCCCAAATAAAAAACTCTAAAAAACTAAGCAAAATCAATCTAAACTTAATATTCATTGCATTTGTTTTTCTTCTTGCATAAAATAGATGGCAGTATTTTAAAACGCCAGGCAACTCCATTCAGAGCAAGCAAGGTTAATAATAATTTAAACCGGAAGATAGTAATTTTTGGTTATCGCTTAACATTCCCTTCATGTAAACAATTATAATGGTAGTTTTGCCTGTTAAAAAAAAGATAGAAGATGAAAGCAACTGTATATAACTCCTCGGATATGCTGATTCAAACAGCAGATAAAAATTTACAACCCATTGCCGAAAAAATATTTGCCAATCAGCGTATCAGTTTTGAAGAAGGTGTACAATTATTTGAAAAAGGCTCTTTACCATTTTTAGGTGCATTGGCCAACTTTGTACGAGAACAAAAGCATGGTGATAAAACTTATTTCAATCGTAATTTTCATATCGAGCCTACCAATGTTTGTGTGTTCAGTTGTAAATTCTGTGCCTATTCCCGTTTATATGCACACCGCGAAGAAGGCTGGGAACTGAGCATTGAACAAATGCTGGATATTGTGAAAAGCTATGATGGTAAACCGGTTACTGAAGTGCATATTGTGGGGGGTGTTCATCCTAAAATGGATTTACAGTTTTTTACCACGCTGTTGAAGGCCATTAAAGCACATCGCCCCGATTTACACATTAAAGCATTTACTCCCGTTGAGTTGGATTATATGTTTAGAAAAGCCAAAGTTTCTGTTGAAGAAGGCATGCGCATAGCACATGAAGCAGGTTTAGACTCATTACCCGGTGGCGGTGCAGAAATTTTTCATCCGGAAATACGTACCCAAATTTGTGCAGACAAAGTAGATGCAGATGGCTGGTTACACATTCATAAAGCGGCGCATCAATTAGGCATGCATACCAATGCCACCATGTTGTATGGCCATATTGAAAAATACTGGCACCGGATTGACCACATGGAACGTTTGCGTCAATTGCAGGATGAAACCGGCGGGTTTAACACATTTATTCCTTTAAAATTCAGGAATAAAGACAATGACATGAGCCATGTGCCGGAATCAACCATTGTGGAAGATTTAAAAATGTATGCAGTAGCAAGGCTGTATTTAGATAATTTCCCGCATATTAAAGCCTATTGGCCTATGTTGGGCAGAAAGAATGCACAACTTACACTTCAGTTTGGTGTGAATGATATTGACGGCACCATTGATGATTCTACCAAAATTTATTCAATGGCGGGAAGTGAAGAACAAAATCCAAGCATGTCAACCGCCGATTTAGTTACCCTGATTAAACAGGTAAACCGCCAACCTGTAGAAAGAGATACACTGTACCATGAAATAAGAGATTACAGCAATTTAAGTTACGATGCTATTGTTGCCAATCCATTATTGAATTAATCTAATCTATTCAGTTCAATCATGTGTTAGCACATCAACATTCGCTTAAACCCAATGGAATATTTACAGCAAGACCACCATCGGAGGTTTCTTTGTATTTGCTGTTCATATCTAAAGCCGTATCCCACATGGTTTTAATTACTTTGTCTAAACTTACTTTGGCAAAATCTGGCGCACTTTGTAAAGCCAGTTGCGATGCGGTAATGGCCTTAATGGCACCCATGGTATTGCGTTCAATACAGGGTATTTGTACCAACCCGCCAATGGGGTCGCAGGTTAAACCCAAATGATGCTCCATGGCAATTTCTGCAGCCATTAATGCCTGTCGCTGGCTACCTCCCATACATTCAGTTAAAGCAGCGGCTGCCATGGCACTGCTTACACCAATTTCGGCCTGACAGCCACCCATTGCCGCTGAAATGGTTGCCCCCTTTTTAAATATCGATCCAATTTCGGAAGCGGTTAACAGAAAACGAATAATTTTATCGGTTTCATTTCCATTACAAAAACAAATAAAATATTGCAATACGGCAGGTATTACACCGGCAGCACCATTGGTAGGAGCTGTAACTACCCTGCCAAACGATGCATTTTCTTCATTTACCGCCAAAGCAAAACAACTTACCCAATCTAATGTGTATTGAAAGGCGTTGCCGCCAGCCTGTATTTTAGTAAGCCAAATATCATAATCCGGCGCAAGGGTTCCACCCATTAATTTTTTATTCAGCTCAAATGCCCTGCGTTTTACTTTTAATCCACCCGGTAATTCGCCTTGTGTATGGCACCCTCTGTAAATACAATCTCGCATGGTTTCCCAAATATGTAAAACGCCTTCGCGAGTGGCCTCTTCACTACGCCACGCCAGTTCATTTTCCATCACCACATCACTAATGCTAAGGCCTTTCATGCACCAACGCAATAAATCATTCGCCCTATTAATCGGAAAAGGCAATTCAACCTGATGATGTGTGGAAGCAAGCTCCTCACCTTCCTTCACAATAAAGCCTCCACCAATAGAATAATAAGTAGCACAAATTTCTTGACCATCACTTAATGATATCAAAAAAGAAAGACCGTTTGGGTGATAAGGCAACGTTTCCTGTTTCAAAAAAATAATATCATTTTCAGGTTGAAAATGAATTGCTATTTCATTGCCTAAATACAAAGTGCCCTGTTCTCTAATTTGAGCCACTTTTAGAAGAATGGAATTTACATCAATCGTTTCAGGATTTTCGCCACAAAGCCCCATCATTACAGCAATATCGGTACCATGCCCGTGCCCTGTTTTGGCTAAAGAACCATACAGTAACACTTGCATTTTTTGTACTAACTGTAATTGATATGCAGTCTGTAAATTATTAACGCATTGCAAAGCTGCTTTCCATGGCCCCAATGTATGCGAACTGGAAGGCCCCACGCCTATTTTAAAAATATCGAACACTGATATAGACTCATGTACCTGATTTGCCATTGTGCAAAGTTAGGAACCGGCTTCATGTAATGTTACAGGATTTGTATATTTGGAAATGCTTCAAAAAATGTTTATTTTTTTTATCATCGCAATATTGTTTGCCTGCAATACCCCTAAAAAAATGATGCAGAATATGCTTCCGGTTAATTTTTTAGAAACCTTAATGCAACAACATCCCGACCAATTTTCAGCCATTTTACAAAACCGGCAGGCATATAATGTTCAAATTATTTACACCCAAATTAACCGTGATAAAAACAACCAGCCCATCCTTACAGAATATCATTTCTACACTTCCAACAACTATTTCTATCCGGCCAGCACGGTAAAAATGCCCATTGCTTTTTTGGCATTAGAAAAATTAAATGAAATCAATATTTCCGGCGTTAATGCAAACACCACTTTAATTACCGATAGTAGTGCACCCCAACAAAGTTTTGTTTTTACACAGCCAACCGCTATTGATAGCCGGCCTACCATTGCCAATTACATCAAACAAATTTTTTTGATAAGTGATAATGATGCATTTAACCGCCTTTATGAATTTTTAGGACAAAAAACCATCCTGAATCAACTCAAACAAAAAGGTTATCCCAATGCCATTATCCGCCATCGGCTACAGGTAAGTTTAACGGATGAGCAGAACCGCCAAACCAATGCCTGCTCTTTTTACGACACTTCAGGTAAACAGTTATGGCACCAACCGGCGCAATATAACGATGGTCCATTGCCGAACCTAAATGTGTTTTTAGGAAATGGTTATTACAATAATGGAACATTGGTTCACCAACCCTTTAATTTCTCAGAAAAAAACAGGGTGTATTTAGAAGATTTAACGCATATACTCCGCTCCGTTATTTTTCCGGAATCTGTTCCGCCTCAAAGCAGGTTTAACTTAACAGCCACCGACAGACAATTTCTGTTACATTGGATGAGCGCCTACCCCCGCGAAAGCAATTATCCTAATTATGATACTATTGCATACTGGGATGCTTATTGCAAATTTTTAATGTATGGTTCACAAAAAGGGTCTTTACCCAAAAACATCAGAATTTTTAATAAAGTAGGCGATGCTTATGGTTTTTTAACCGATGTAGCCTATATCATCGATACCCAAAATAAAATAGAATTTATGTTGAGTGCAACCATTTCCTGCAATTCAGATGGCATTTATAACGACGATCAATACGATTACGATTCCATCGGCTATCCATTTATGAAACACATCGGACAACTGCTTTACCAATATGAGTTAACAAGAAAACGGACATACGTGCCAGATTTATCGGAATTTATATTCGATTACCAAAAACAGTAAATTTTATTTAGTTTTTTCAGTTTCTGCTGAAAATTCTCTAATAAACCTGTTCAGTAATTAAGTACATTTGGTGCCATTTAAAAAGCAATTGAATCATGAGCACCAATTTATCTACTTTACTACTGCGTTTCAGCGAACCCGAAACACTTAAAATGGCCAAATTAGGTCGCGAACTAAGGGCAAAAGGCATTGATGTAATTGACCTGAGTTTGGGAGAACCCGATTTTGATACCCCCCAACATATAAAAGATGCAGCCATTAAAGCCATTAACGACAACTGGAGCCATTACACACCTGTTGCCGGATTTGCCGATTTAAAAGAAGCCGTTTGCACCAAATTAAAACGCGATAACCATTTAGATTATAAACCCGAAAATATCATTACCTCAACCGGCGCCAAACAAAGCTTAGCCAATGCCATTTTAGCCTTGGTGGATGAGGGTGATGAAGTAATTATACCCACACCGTATTGGGTTACTTACTCTGAACTGGTTAAAATTGCCCGTGGCCATGTTGTTGAAATAAGAACTACGGTTGAAAATAATTTTAAAATTACACCACAACAATTAGAAGCGGCTATTACTTCCAATACCCGTGTTTTCATGTTCTCATCGCCATGCAACCCTTCCGGCGCTGTTTATACCAAAGAGGAACTGGTTGCTTTGGTAAAAATATTTGAAAAGCATCCAAAAATCACCATTTTATCTGACGAAATTTACGAATACATTAATTTCATTGGTCAACATGAAAGTATTGCGCAATTCTCTTCCATCAAAGAAAGAGTGGTGGTGATTAACGGATTAAGTAAAGGCTTTGCCATGACGGGCTGGCGCTTAGGTTATATTGCAGCCAATACAGATATTGTAAAAGCCTGCGAAAAATTACAAGGCCAGTTTACCAGCGGCACCTGCTCTATCACTCAAAAAGCAGCTGTAGCAGCACTTACCGGCGATTTGGCACCTTCACGTGCCATGACTGCCGAGTTTGCCCGCCGCAGAGAAAAAACATTAGCATTGGTAAAGAGCATTCCGGGTTTTAAATGTTTTGAACCACAGGGTGCATTTTACGTATTTCCTGATGTAAGTGCTTATTATGGTAAAAAGAATGGCACTGAAACTATTGCCAATGCGGCCGATTTAAGCATGTTCTTACTAAACACAGCACATGTTTCATCCGTAATGGGCGATGCTTTTGGTGAACCCAACTGTATTCGATTCTCTTTTGCCAACAGCATGGAAAATATTGAAAAGGCCTGGGCAAGAATTAAAGATGCACTTGCAACTTTGCAATAAACTAATTACCAACGGGATGGTATTGTTGTACCCGGCATTATATACCATTGTGCAGTTTCGTTGCGTCGCACACTTGTACGTTCTGTTCAGTATGCAGCCACTACAAAATACCATCCCGCTTATTATTTATATTATGTATTTTTTGCGGCAATATGATTCAAAATTTTAATCGCATGTTCCCGCGAATTTTCAATAAATAACCGGTGTGTATTCAAACCACCACAAACCACACCGGCTAAATAAATGCCGGGTACATTGGTTTCGTGTGTGTTTTCATCATAAGATGGTTTCTTTACCCCATCATCCGACAATTGAATACCCATTTGCTGCAGGAATGAGAAATCGGGCTGATAACCCGTAGCTGCAATCACCCATTGGTTGGGAATGGTAACCGCACCATCCGGCGTTTGAATATGTACCTGATGTGGTTCTATAGCCGTAATAACAGAATTAAAATATGCCCTGATAGAGCCTTCTTCAATTCTGTTGATGATATCTGGTCGTACCCAATATTTTACCCTTTCACCAATCTGGCTTTCCCGAATTACCATGGTAACGTTTGCGCCCTTACGCCAGGTTTCTAATGCAGCATCAACTGCCGAATTATTGGCACCTACCACAATCACCTGCTGAAAAGCATAAAAATGAGGATCTTTATAATAATGCGTAACTTTTGGTAAATCTTCCCCCGGTACATTTAATAAAAAAGGAATGTCATAAAACCCTGTTGCAGTAACAATATTGTAACTGTGATAAGTAGCCTTTGAAGTTTTTACCTCAAAAACAGGTTTATTTCTTTCCTGTAACGGCTTGACACACAATACTTTTTCAAACAAATGAATATTGAGTTGTTCTTTAATGGCCACTCGCCTATAGTATTCCAAAGCTTCATTACGAGTAGGCTTTGACGCAATGCTCACAAATGGAACGCCACCAATTTCTAACTTTTCAGAAGTTGAGAAGAATGTCATATTCATGGGATAATGGTACAATGAATTCACCAGACATCCTTTTTCAAGAATTACATAATTTAATTGATGTGTTTTTGCTTCTAATGCACAAGCCAAACCAATGGGTCCGCCACCAATAATGATTACATCGAGTATTTCAGATTCGTTCATCGCAAATATTTAATACGAATTAGGGTCAATTCATTTATTCAACAAAAGTTACTTATGAATTTCACTGCTAAAGTGAAAAATAATATCCGGGTTATTGGTAATTTCCGTATTCAAAAACCATTCGCTTTGTGCCAGGTATACCGGATGTCCATCTTTGTCTTCTACGGTATTCTGTTGTTTAAACCTAAGAAAATCTTCTAATTTTTTTGCATCATTACTGGTAAGCCAACAGGCTTTATAAAAAGGCAGCGATCTGAACTCAACCGCAGCGCCATATTCCTGCAATAACCGGTATTGAATCACCTCAAACTGCAACTCACCAACGCATCCAATAATCTTTTTGGTTCCCCCAAATTGAGAAAATAACTGCGCAACACCTTCATCAGTTAACTGCTGTATACCTTTTTCAAGTTGTTTGGCTTTCATTGGATCCTTATTCACCAATTCCTTGAATATTTCCGGAGAAAATGTGGGTATACCCAGAAAATAAAAGTTGGCTCCCGCTGTAAGTGTATCACCAATTTTAAAATTTCCGGTATCAAACAAACCCACCACATCACCAGGATAAGCATCTTCAATCACATCTTTACTTCTTGCCAAAAATGAATAGGGATTATTAAAGCGAATATCTTTATTCAACCGAACATGATGGTAATATTTACTACGTTCAAATTTACCACTGCAAACTCTCAAAAAAGCTATTCGATCTCTATGACGGGGATCTAAATTGGCATGTATTTTAAAAATGAATCCACTAAATGTACTATCATCTGGAGCTACCGATCCTTTTGAGGTAGCCCTGTTTCTCGGTGTAGGTGCAATATGAATAAAAGTATTCAACATCTCCTGCACCCCAAAATTATTCACAGCACTACCAAAGAATACGGGCGCTACTTTTCCTGCTAAATAATCATCAATCACCAAATTGCCATGTACACCTTCAATCAGTTCCACATCCTCTCTTAATTGCGCAGCATCGCGTTCACCAATTTTATTGTCAACAATTGGGCTATTCAAATCATCAATTTGTAATACATCCTCATCATCTGCTTTGGTGCCGGCAGTAAATAGCAATAAATTTTTATTGGTAATATTGTAAACCCCTTTAAAATCTTTCCCACTATTAATGGGCCATGTCATGGGATGTAAAGCAATATTCAATTCTTTTTCAATTTCTTCCAACAAATCAAAACGGTTTTTGCCATCTCTGTCCATTTTATTGATGAACACTATAACGGGTGTGTCACGCATTCTGCAAACCTCCATCAACCGGCGGGTTTGCTCTTCTACCCCATTTACACTATCAATAACCAATACCACACTATCCACTGCAGTTAAAGTTCGGTAAGTATCTTCTGCAAAATCTTTATGGCCGGGTGTATCTAATAAATTAATTAAATAACCTTCATATTCAAAGGTCATTACACTGGTAGCTACAGAAATTCCACGCTGGCGCTCAATTTCCATAAAATCGCTGGTGGCATGTTTTTTTATTTTATTACTTTTTACAGCCCCTGCTGTTTGAATAGCACCCCCAAATAATAGTAATTTTTCAGTAAGTGTTGTTTTTCCGGCATCGGGGTGAGATATAATGGCAAAGGTTTTTCTTCGTTCTATTTCCTGTTGATAATTCATTGATTAATGCGCAATTACTTTTAATTTTTTATAAATAGGAGCCGCAAAGGTACAAAATTGAGGTGTTATGAGCTAAATTGCCATTTTCAATAAATCAACGTCTACATAAGTGTGTAACTAACTACAAACAAGTACCCAATTTTTTGTTGATATGCAATTCTTATTGAAATATGATAGAACAATTGAATCAATTAAGAATAAAATAAAGCCTTTGTTGCATAGACCATTTTGCATAAAACCAAAAATAAATACGAACTAATCAATTTAAAAAATCATATTATTTTACACTGCTCCTCCAACCTTTGTTTCACCCCTTCCATCCATTCATTTCTTAAGATACTCAATACCATTGAATCTCTCCTTCTCCGGTTTGCACTCAATGCATTGTTACGCAAAATCCCTTCCGTGGTAAAACCTATTTTTTTCATGGCAGCAATACTTCTTTTATTTAACGTATCTGCCCTGGCTTCTACCCTTTCAAACATTATCGTTTCAAAAGCAAATGAAAGCAGTAAATATTTACAGTGCAAATTCAAACCAGTTCCCTGAAATTTTTTTCCATACCAGGTATACCCCAATTGCATAGTTGCATGTGCGCTTTGAATATCATAAAATCGGGTGCATCCTGCGTATTCCTGCCACTTTTTATCGTACACAATAAACGGATAGGAAATACCTGTTTTTCTATCCATCAAAGCCTTATCGATGTATTGTTTAAGCAAATCATCACCGGCAGCAGACTGAATAGAATATTGCCATAACTCTGGCTCATGTTGCGAAAAAAAACGCAGATATACCTCATCATTTTGTTGTAAACTACGCAATTTTACGCGTTCATCTTCCAACACAATTTCATCTAAAAAAGGAAATACAAGTTGCATGCAAATAGAGTATTTATGCATGAACATACAAATTTTTCCATTAAAATTTAGGATATTGCACACTCATCTTAAATTCGATTATTATGTGTGGAATTGTTGGTTATATCGGTAAAAGAGAAGCTTATCCGGTTATTATTAAAGGCTTAAAACGTTTGGAATACAGAGGCTACGACAGTGCAGGTGTTGCATTGGTAAATAATGGCGCTTTAAATGTGTACAAGAAGAAAGGAAAAGTAGCTGAACTGGAAGAAGAAGCACTTGGCAAAAATGTACATGCACATATTGGTATTGGGCATACACGTTGGGCTACTCATGGAGAGCCCAGCGATAGAAACGCACATCCGCATGTCAGCAACAATGGTAATCTGGCCATGATTCATAATGGTATTATTGAAAATTACGTTGCTATAAAAAATGATTTACTGAAAAAAAGCTATCACTTTACCAGTGATACAGACACGGAAGTATTACTGAATTTTATAGAAGACATTCAAAAGAACAATAGTTGCAGCTTAGAAGAAGCTGTTCGTATCGCTTTAAAAAGAATTGTAGGCGCCTATTGTATTTTATTGGTAGATAAAAACGATCCTGAAACTATCATAGCTGCCAGAAAGGGCAGCCCGTTGGTAATTGGCATAGGTAAAGGGGAGCATTTTTTAGCCAGTGATGCCTCTCCAATTATTGAATATACCAAAGAAGTGGTGTATGTAAACGATTATGAAATTGCCATTGTTAAACCCGATGAGCTTACTTTAAAAAATTTAGGCAACGAGAAACAAACCCCTTTCATAACGCAATTGGATATGGATTTAGCTGCCATAGAAAAAGGCGGTTATGAACATTTTATGCTGAAAGAAATTCACGAACAGCCTGAAACCATTCACGATTGCTTACGTGGCCGATTGTTACCCGATGTTGGAAAAATTATGATGAGTGGTATCGAAAACCATATTGAAGCACTTACACAGGCACAACGTATCATTATTGTGGCTTGTGGTACCAGTTGGCATGCCGGTTTAATTGCAGAATATATGATTGAAGAATTATGTCGCATCCCGGTAGAAGTTGAATATGCCAGTGAATTCAGATACAGAAACCCTATCATACACCAGGGAGATGTTATTGTTGCCATTTCACAAAGTGGCGAAACAGCCGACACATTGGTGGCATTAGAAAATGCAAAAGAAAAAGGTGCTTTTATTTTTGGAGTTGTGAATGTAGTAGGCAGTAGTATTGCCCGGTTAAGCCATGCAGGTGCCTATACCCATGCAGGGCCTGAAATTGGCGTAGCCAGTACCAAAGCATTTACCGGTCAGTTAGCCGTATTGGCAATGATGGCTTTTAAAATAGGTTTGGCCAAAGGCACGTTATCTTATGAACGTTATAAAGCACTCATGCATGAATTAGAAGCCATTCCGGAAAAAGTAAAAGAAATTTTAAAAGATACATCCAATATTCAAAGTATTGCAGAAAAATATAATAATGCGCACGACTTTTTATTTCTTGGCCGGGGATACAATTTCCCCGTTGCATTGGAAGGCGCTTTAAAACTGAAAGAAATTTCTTATATACATGCCGAAGGATATCCGGCGGCAGAAATGAAACATGGTCCTATTGCACTTGTTGACAATACCCTACCCGTTGTATTTGTTGCAACCAAAGACCGCTATTATGAAAAAGTAATTAGCAATGTGCAGGAAATTAAAGCACGTAAAGGCATTATCGTAGCTGTTGTAAGCGAGGGTGATACAGTATTACCCGGAATGGCGGATAATATTATGTATGTACCGGATGCCGATGAAATTGTAGCACCTTTATTAAGTGTTATACCACTTCAATTGCTCAGTTATTATGTAGGGGTTACAAAAGGATACGATGTAGATAAACCACGCAACTTAGCCAAAAGTGTTACCGTTGAATAATGAATGATCTTAAAATTAAAACAAATGCCTGAAAATAATATTCAAAAAATTCCCATGCCACAATTGGGATATAATTTTATTCCTTTGCAGTTTTTGCCAAAAGGTAAAGATGAATATTATTTAAGAGATACCCAGAACAGAAGCGGTATACAATACAGGCGCTTAACGGCATATGAAATTGAAGCTTTGGTTAAAAACAGAAATACCAGTGACGACTGGAATAATATTCTGGTATCCGATGCATTCAATCCTGAATTGGTAAAAAATTGTAAATTTTTTGGGCTGGTTAGAATTGGTAAACTGGAACCGGTTTGCCTTAACTTTAGTGATTTAACCATTCCTGTAGGTTTATACAACTCCATCATCATTAGTTGCGATATTGGTGATAATGTAGTAATTGACAATGTAAATTATCTTTCGCATTTCATTATTGGCAATGAATGTATTTTGGCCAATATTAATGAAATGGTAACTACCAACCATGCTAAGTTTGGAAATGGTATTGTAAAAGAAGGGGAAGACGAGGCCATTAGAATTTGGATGGAAATTTGCAACGAAAATGGCGGCAGAAGCGTAATTCCATTCAATGGCATGTTACCCGGCGATGCTTATTTATGGAGCAAATACAGAGACGATTCTATTTTGCTGCAGCAATTTAAAAATTTTACTGAAAAGCAGTTTAACCAAAAAAGAGGATACTACGGAAAAATTGGCAGCAGAACTGTTATTAAAAACTGTGCAATTTTAAAAGATGTTTGGATTGGTGAAGATGCCTATATTAAAGGCGCAAATAAATTAAAAAATTTAACCATTAATTCTGGTAAAGAAGGGCAAACGCAAATTGGTGAGGGTTGTGAACTGGTAAACGGCATTATTGGTTATGGATGCAGAATATTTTATGGTGTTAAGGCGGTAAGATTTATTATGGCTTCGCATTCCCAATTAAAGTATGGTGCAAGATTAATTAACTCATATTTGGGCAATAATGCTACTATTTCCTGCTGTGAGGTACTGAATTCACTTATTTTTCCCGCACATGAACAACACCATAATAATTCATTTTTATGTGCGGCACTTTTAATGGGACAAAGCAATATTGCAGCGGGTGCCACTATTGGTTCAAACCATAACTCCAGAGGTGCAGATGGCGAAATGGTGATGGGCCGGGGCTTTTGGCCGGGTTTATGCGTTAGCCTGAAGCACAATTCAAAATTTGCCAGTTATACTATTTTAGCCAAAGGCGATTATCCGGCTGAATTAAACATCACTTTACCATTTTCATTGGTAAGTATGGATAATGAAAAGAACCAACTTGTTATTATGCCGGGCTATTGGTTTATGTACAACATGTATGCATTGGCACGTAATAGTTGGAAATATATTGACAGAGATAAAAGGCAGGAAAAAATTCAATACTTAGAATACGATTTTTTGGCCCCCGATACCGTCAATGAAATGTTTCAGGCATTAGAAACATTAGCATATATTACCGGAAAAGCTTATTTCAATAAAGAAGCGAATAACAGCCAAAATGATGCAACAGTCTGTATTGCAAAAGGCAAGTGTTTATTAGAACAAAGAGATTTGGATACCATTGAACAATTAGAAATTGTATTACCCGGCGTAGAGAATACCAAACGCAAAACCGTTGTAATAAAAGTTTATCAGGCGTACGATTTATACAAAAAGATGATAGCCTACTATGGAGCCAATCATCTTTTAGGATGGATAACATCCAACCAAATCGATAGCATTGCAAGCTTAAAAAAATCATTCACAATCACGAAAAGAAATGAGTGGATCAATGTAGGCGGGCAATTGATGGAAAATGCAACTGTTGAACAATTATTAACCCACATTAAAAAAGGCATTATCAAAAACTGGGAAGATGTACATGATTTTTATCAATTGCAAGGCCAAAAATATCCTTTTGAAAAAACCATGCATGCATTGGCCTCCCTTACGGAACTGTATAATATTGACTGGAAGAAAGTGGATGATTCATTTTTATTGCAATTATTCAATGAAACGCTCAAAACAAAAACCTGGATTACTGAACAAATATATCTTTCCCGAAAAAAAGATTATATCAATCCTTATCGAAAAATGGTGTATGGTTCCGATGCTGAAATGGAAGCCGTAATGGGTAAGCTATCGGATAATACTTTCATTAATCAACAAAATAAAGAACTGAAAACCTTTAAAAAGAAGTTGCAACAATTAACAGAGCAACTGCATTTATCAGAAAATGCTAAAAAATAAAGGGGTAAGAAAATTTAAACCACTACCCCGGCAGATAAACTTCATTCTAATTTGTTGGTTATATTCGTGGTTCGCAAAACTATACTATGGATTCCATCTTTTTTTCAAAGAAGGGTTTAATTGCTTTATTATCGTTTACCCTTTTAATTACATTTATTTTTTACTATTTTTTTGCCATTAAAATTGACAAGGAATATAGCAAATTAATTTATAGTGAAGCCCGCTTTAATGGCATTAGTCAAAATATATTGCAATCATCCAATGCAAATTGGTCATTATTCCTGCAAACTTCATTGAGCAATACACCTAAACATACAAATGAAAACTGGCAGCAGGTTATTGCACAAAACAATGCCCGTTTCGATAGTATTTCTAATCAAAACCTGTTACACCAAAACGACGGATTCATTTTAGATAGTTTAAAAATAGCCAGAAAAAAGTACAATACACTTATTGCTTATTATTACAATCACCTGCCACAAAACAAAGATTCTGTTCAATTGATTATTGAAAGTGTTTTAAATCCGGCATTTCAACAATACCAACAATTTTTAAACAATTTTTTGAAAGCACACAACGATGACATGTTGGAAATGAGTAATCAATTTACTTTCAAAAATTTGTTCAAAAGCAAATTGTATTTATTAATTGGCTTAATACCTGTTTTTTTGCTTATTTTTCTTGCAATGATAGTATTCATTTATGTATTAGTAATTAGTTATGAGATTATTAAAATTTAAAAAGCACCTGATGTTATCAATCAATTAGCAACAACTAATGATAATGTATCCGGTTTTAAACAGTATAACATGAAAATTCAATTCTGGTCGGTAGGTAAACCACATGAAACATTTGTGCAAGCCGGCATTGAAGATTTTACCCAACGCATTCAAAACTATTTTTCTATTGAATGGGTGATCATAAAACCGGTAAAAAATGCGGCCACACTGTCAGTATCTGAATTAAAAAAAGAAGAAGCCACCAAGCTTCTTAATATTTTACAAAAAGATGATTATCTGATTTTGTTGGATGAAAGAGGGCAACAATTTACCTCCGTTGCATTGGCCGAATTTTTTCAACAAAGAGCCAATACAGGTCATAAAAAAATTATTTTTTTAATAGGCGGTGCATTTGGTGTGGATGATGTAATTTTAAACCGTGCTGATTTTGTGTGGAGCCTGTCAAAATTAGTTTTTCCGCACATGTTGGTACGGCTAATTTTAGCAGAACAGGTATACCGGGCATGTACTATTTTAAAAAACGAAAAATATCATCACCTTTAAATAGCTGCTCAATCATCTGTATGATTTCAATCACCATCATCATCATTGCGGTTACCTGTATTGTTTCATTCATTGCGTTTTCTAATGACACGCTGATGGATGATTTGATATTCTACCCTCCTGCTATCACTCATCAACACCAATGGTATCGATTTATTACCTGCGGTTTTATTCATGCAGACATTATGCACCTGGCTTTTAACATGTATGCATTTTATATGTTTGGTGAAGCAATAGAAAGTTTTTTTGTGACCATTTTTGGAGATAGAGGCAAACCCTTGTTTTTGATATTGTATATCAGTTCATTGGTGGTATGTTTATTACCTACCTATTTTAAAAATACAGATAACAATTCATACAGAAGTTTGGGTGCATCGGGTGCTGTATCGGCAGTAGTGTTTGCTTTTGTATTTTTAGCACCTACACAACCATTAGGTTTAATCTTTATTCCTATTGAATTTCCTGCTTTTATATTTGGTGTAATTTATCTTGGTATTTCGGCTTATTTATCCAAAAAAGGCAGTAGCAGAATTAATCATTCTGCCCATTTTTGGGGAGCCATTTATGGGATTGTATTTTTGATTATTACCACCAGATTTCTTAGCCCATTTAATCCTGTAAATCATTTTATTAATGAAGTTACCGGCTATTTCAGATAGGTAATTTTAATGCAGTTGTTTGATGTGGTACACAAACGAAAACGGTTATCGGCACGGTATCCAATTACCCAAATAATTTTTTTATTCATTTCTAATACCCAAACAGCCTCCTTTTCAGGCACAGACAACTTTAAATCTATCAAAAACCGACTGATTTTCTTTCTGTGTTGCATGCCAAAAGGATAAAAATAATCGCCTGTTTTCCATTTTCTTAAAATCAGCGGAAACTGAATGGCAGCCTCATCTACAACAATACTTTCCGGCGAAAGTTGGAGGTTTTTGGGTTGCTTTAATTGCTCAAAATGCAATTTCCCATTCGCAAAATCTACATGATTGATAAAAGCAGGTATAACAATTAAATCTGCAGCCAATTCTGTTAATGATTGAATGAGCAACCAGTTTCTATTCCTGATAAAACGATGGGTTGGGGTTTGCAGGATACTTCCATTTTGTGCATCTAATAATTGCGCTACGGCTATCATTTGTTGCGGGGTGCATCCAAAAGGCTTACACAATTCCCACAAAACGGTTTGAAAAGGAATTGCTTTTTTAAATAAGGCAATGGGAATTTGATATCCATCTTTATTGGGTATCAATAATTTTTTTCGATGCAAATCGATAGCCTGCCGATATAAACCGGCAGCTTCTGAGAAACGCCGAATGTTCTCAATAAGCACTGTTTCAATATTGGGAAATTGTTGTAGTAGTATAGGAAGGAGTTGCAGCCTGATAAAATTTCGGGTATAATGATCACTTGCATTGGATGAATCTTCCACCCAACGAATATGATTTTGCTGCGCATAGGCCAAAATATCTTTTTTAAAAGCAAATAAAAGTGGCCGGATAATTTTAGTATTTTCAGATGGAATACCCTGTAAGCCTTCAATGCCCGTACCTCTGAAAAAATGATGTAGTAATGTTTCAATGTTATCATTAGCATGGTGTGCAGTTACAATAACAGCATTGGGTTTTTCAGAAAAAAATGAATGGCTTAATAATTCATAAAACCATTGGTAACGTAGCTGCCTTGCTGCAAGTTGTATAGAAATTTTTTCAGTTGCTGCAAATTTTACGGTATCTGCCCTGTTCAAAAAAAATTTTGTTTGGTAGTGATGAGTGGCTTCCTGCACTATGCGTTCATCTCTATAACTTTCTTCTCCTCTTAACTGAAAATTTACATGTGCCACTGCTAAAGTAAAACCCATTTTATGCAGTAAATCAAGCAATACCATACTATCAACTCCACCACTCACTGCCAACAATATGGTGCAGTTTTGCGGGTGTAGATAGGAAAATTTTTTTTTCCATTCTTGCTGAAATGCATGCAGTAAATCCATAAATATCAATTAATGCCTCCATACATTGAAAAGCATGCTATGCTTTTTTCATTTCTTTTGCCCAGGTATCTTTAAGACCCACCGTGCGGTTAAATATGAGCTTTTGCGGGTTGGACTCTTTATCGAGACAAAAATATCCTTTACGCATAAACTGATAACGCTCTGCAATGTTTGCATTTTGTAAAGCGGGCTCTGCAAATACCGTATGCATCACTTCTAAAGATTTGGGATTGAAATAATCTTTAAAATCGCCTTCAGTAGCATCCACATTTTCCACGGTAAATAACCGATCATACAACCTTACTTCTATGGGTACAGCATGCGCTACACTTACCCAATGCAAGGTACCTTTTACATGAATACCGCTGGTATCGTTGCCGCTTTTACTTACCGGCAAATAAGTACATTTTAATTCAGTTACATTTCCGGCGGCATCTTTTATTATTTCGTTGCACTGAATTATATAGGCGCTCTTTAACCGTACCATTTGTCCGGGTGCTAACCTGAAATATTTTTTGGGTGGCTGTTCCATAAAATCTTCCCGTTCAATATACAATTCGCGACTAAAGGGCATGGTGCGAAGTCCGGCATTGGGATCTTCAGGATTATTTTCAGTTTCAACCCATTCGGTTTCATCAGCAAAATTGGTAATGGTAATTTTCAAAGGATCAAAAACAACCATTCTGCGAAGCGCTACTTTGTTTAAACGCTCCCGTACATAAAATTCCAACAAACCAATGTCTACCAGGTTCTCCCTTTTGGCAACACCAATACCATCGCAAAAATCGCGAATGCTTTCAGGTAAATATCCTCTGCGGCGCATGGCACTGATGGTTGGCATACGGGGATCATCCCAACCGGCTACTAATTTTTCATTTACCAATTGCAATAATTTTCTTTTACTCATTACCGTGTAAGAAAGATTACGGCGAGCAAATTCGTATTGATGTGATGGGTAAATACCTAATTGCGCAATAAACCAATCATATAACTCCCTATGCGGAACAAACTCTAATGTACAAATGGAATGTGTTATATTTTCAATGCTATCACTTTGTCCGTGTGCAAAATCATACATAGGATAAATACACCATTTATCTCCTGTACGATGGTGGTGTGCATGTTTAATGCGATACATTAAAGGGTCACGCATGAGCATATTGGGATGTGCCATATCTATTTTAGCACGCAAAACCTTTTCGCCATCCTGATATTTTCCATTGCGCATTGCTTCAAAAAGTTGCAGATTTTCTTCTACACTTCTGTTGCGATAAGGGCTATTTACGCCCGGTTGTGTAGGGGTTCCTTTTTGTGCAGCAATTTGCTCACTGGTGCTGTCGTCTACATAAGCCAATCCTCTTTGAATTAACTGAACAGCAAATCCATACAATGTTTCAAAGTAATCGCTGGCATACAATTCATGTTTCCACTCAAAGCCTAGCCACCGAATATCTGCTTTAATGCTTTCTACATATTCCGTATCTTCTGTTATCGGATTGGTATCATCAAATCGTAAGTTGGTGTATCCGCCATATTTTTTTGTAAGTCCAAAATTCAGGCAAATACTGGTTGCATGCCCCATATGCAAATAGCCATTGGGCTCAGGAGGAAATCGGGTAATAATTTGTTTGTATTTACCCGATGCCAAATCTGCTTCAATAATCTCTTCCAGAAAATTTAAACTTTTTTCTTCGCTCATACCTCTGTTGGTTGTAGTGGACAAATGTACGTTATACACGTATATAAAACTTGCTGCAAGCCTTTGTTCAATGATTTATACTCATTGATGCATTATAGAAAATTCGCTTTAAAGCACTTTTAACCTATTATATTAAAATTGTTAAAACCATATCTAAAAGCAGCAGAAAGCCTATTTTGCAATTCTAATAAGAAACTGCGTATTACAAATTGATGAATCAGCACAAATATATTTTTTTGCTTTTTGTTTTGTTTTTCCTGCAGCAAACTACTATTGATGCACAAAGCGGTGTTTGTTCCTTAAAAGGGCAAACCCCTGCCAGCGCTTTCCCGGTTTGTGGAGTTAAAACATTCACACAAGGCTCTGTTGGTATTTGCGTCAATACACCCATACCCGTACCCCCTTGTAATAATGCATTTATAGCCACCAATAAAAACCCTTATTGGTATAAATTTACCTGTTACCAATCAGGCACCCTGGGTTTTATGATTACACCCAATACATTAAGTGATGATTATGACTGGCAAATATTTGATATTACAGGTGTTGACCCCAATACTGTATTTACCAATGCTTCGCTTTTTGTAGCCTGCAACTGGTCGGGAGTTGGTGGTTTAACAGGTACTTCCGATACTGCTTCAGCAGCCAATCAATGTGCTTCCCCACCCACCTATGCACAGGGCGGTGTTTCGCCCTTTAGTAAACCACCCAATATTATTGCAGGGCATATCTATTTGTTATTGGTAAGCCATTATACTGACAGCCAAAGCGGATATAGTTTATCATTTTCTGGTGGTACAGCTAGTATTACAGATCCAAACATTCCTACTTATATAAAAGCTTCAGGTATTTGTGGTGGCAAAGAAGTGTATATTAAATTAAGTAAAACGGTTCAATGTACTTCTATTGCTGCCGATGGCAGTGATTTTACACTTTCTCCGGCTGCCACTGTACAATCTGCCTTAGGTGTTGGTTGTAATAATGGCTTTGATACAGATTCCATTATTGTTCAGTTAAATTCACCGCTTTTTCCTAATAATTACAGTATTCAACAATTGATGGGTTCTGATGGAAATACGCTGTTAGATAACTGCTTCAATGCGGTACCGTTGGGTACTCAATCTTCTTTTACCATTACTTCGCAACAATTGGTAAAAGCCGATTTTTCTTATGCCATTCATTATGGTTGCCAGTCAGATACCGTTCAATATACTTTACAGGCGCAAAATGCTACAGATTGGTTATGGACTTTTGATAATGTAACGACCAGTACCAATGCAAATCCGGCAATTATTTATCCGAGTCTGGGGCAAAAGCAAATTAAATTGGTGGCATCTAACAGCGTTTGTGCAGACAGTATTTTTAAAACCATTGTATTGGATAATTATCCGCCAAAAGCATTTTTTATAGCACCCGATTATATTTGCCCGAATGATGCTGTAAACTTTACAGATTCAAGTGTTGGGTTGATTACAAAATGGTATTGGGATTTTGGCAACGGACAAACCAGCGGCTTACAAACGCCTGCTGTACAAAATTATCCCAACAATAACCGAACTACCAATTATCCGGTTCAATTAATAGTTACCGATACTGCAGGTTGTACCAACACCTACACCAAACTGCTCAAAGCAGTTCCCAATTGCTATATTGCTGTACCATCAGCATTTACACCAAATGGAGATGGATTAAACGATTATTTATATCCGTTAAACGCATACAAAGCCATTAACCTGCATTTTTCAGTGTATAATCGATATGGGCAAATTATTTTTCAAACAACAGATTGGACCCAGAAGTGGGATGGTACCGTAAATGGTTTGGCACAGCCGAGTGGTACCTATATTTGGACGTTGAATTATACCGATAGCCAAACCGGAGAAAAGTTTGCTTTAAAGGGCACCACTGTTTTAATCCGGTAAATGATAAGTTTTTATGAATTGAATGGCAGCCATCATATCGTCATGCAGCACCCGGTCTTTTTCATTAAAAGTTACCACTTTTCTAAAATCAGTTATCACTTTTTCAATAATTGGCGCACTGGTTTCGGGACGTCGAAATGTTAATGCCTGAACCGCAGTTAACAATTCTATGGCCAACACTTTTTCTACATTTTCAATAACACGATAACATTTTGTAGCGGCATTGGCCCCCATACTCACATGGTCTTCCTGATTGTTTGAAGATGAAATACTATCTACACTGGCAGGTGTACACAATTGTTTATTCTCGCTTACTATTCCGGCTGCTGTGTATTGCGGAATCATAAAGCCGCTATTCAAACCAGGGTCTTTTACCAAAAACAAAGGCAACCCACGTTGGCCACTAATGAGCTGATACGTTCTTCGCTCGCTAATATTGGCTAATTCACTCATGGCAATTGCCAAGAAATCTAATCCTAACGCCAATGGCTGTCCGTGAAAATTTCCGCCGCTTAAAATAGTATCCTCATCAGGAAAAATATTTGGATTATCCGTTACCGAATTAATTTCACGTGTAAAAGTTTCCTGTACAAAATGCAATGTATCGGCAGTCGCACCGTGCACCTGGGGTATGCACCTAAACGAATAAGGATCCTGTACCTGATGTTTTTTTTGAAGTGCTATTGGACTATCCTGTAAATATTTTCGCAATGTTTCAGCGCATGCAACCTGTCCACTATGCGCTCTGATTTGATGAATCAGTGACTGCAAAGGTTCATTTGTACAATGAAACGCATCGAACGAAATGGATGCAATAAAATTAGCCCATTGCAACAAATGATATGATTGATGAATACAATATACCCCATAAGCACTCATAAACTGAGTACCATTAATTAAAGCCAAACCCTCTTTACTTTGCAAAGCAAGCGGCTGCCACTGCAATAATTCAAAAGCTTTAGTTGTTGGCATTTTATTGCCTTTATACTTTACTTCACCCAATCCAATTAAAGGCAAACTTAAATGGCTAAGGGGAGCTAAATCTCCGGATGCTCCCAAAGAACCCTGGGTATACACAACAGGCAAAACAGCTGCATTATACATATCAGCCAGGCGTTTAACGGTAGCCCATTGTACACCGCTATGGCCATACACCAACGATTTTATTTTCAACAACAAGATTAATTTCACAATGGCTTCCGGCACTTCTTCACCCATTCCGCAGGCATGAGACATTAACAAATTATATTGTAATTGTTCTATTTTTGCTTTATCTATTTGCACATTTTGCAAATAACCAAAACCGGTATTAATACCATAATATGCAGCCTGCGCATTTTGCATTTTCTCATCTAAATAATTACGACATCTGATTACTTTTTCCTGAGCATCTTTGTCAATATGCAGTTCAAACTGCTCATGAATGGTAGTAGCAATTGCTGAAAGTAAAATCCACTCGGTGTTTACAGTAAAAACAGGCAACTTCATATAGCAGCATTTATTGCGTAAATGTAAGGCAAACTAATATTGAAAATGTATTTGAGTGTAATCAACACAATAAATGTTCTGTCAATTAAAAAAGAAAAAACAGCTTCAACAAAAACATTAATCGTTCATGGTTTTATTGTAATGTATATTTGTTACCTCTCGTTCATCTTTTATTTCTGAACAAAAGCTGTTACATGATGCTACCTAATTCCATGCGGGCATTGCAGTATAGAAATTTCAGACTATACTTTGGCGGTCAGGCAATATCACTGATTGGCACTTGGATGCAAAGGATAGTTGTAAGCTGGTTAATTTATACTTTAACACATTCTGCCTTTATGCTGGGTATTGTAGCCTTTGCAGGACAAATACCAACTTTACTGCTATCACCCTACGCCGGCAGTTATGTTGACAGGCATAGCCGTTATAAAACTTTACTATTTACGCAAATCGCCTCTATGATTCAAGCAGGCATTTTAGCAGCATTGGTAATAACAGGTACCCATACAGTCAATAGCATTATAGTATTAAGTGTATTGTTGGGCATTATCAATGCTTTCGATACACCAGCCCGACAATCTTTTATGATTGTATTGGTTGAAAAAAAAGACGACTTGCCCAATGCTATTGCTTTAAATTCAAGCATGGTTACATTGGCACGTTTAGCCGGGCCGGCAGTTGCAGGCATATTACTCAGTAGTTTTGGAGAAGGTGTTTGTTTTTTCATTAATTTTTTAAGTTTTATTGCAGTAATTGTATCGTTACTATTCATGAAAATAAAAGTACCACCTGCCAAAACAATTAAGGAGCCCATCTGGGAAAATTTGAAAGAAGGTTATCAGTATTTACAACATAGCAAAGGCATCCGATCGGCTATTTTATTAATAGCCTTAATCAGTTTTTTTGTAATGCCCTACAATACATTATTTCCGGTATATGCACAACAGGTATTTAAAGGCAACGTAACCACATTTAGCTGGCTAAATAGTATTGCCGGTTTAGGAGCATTAATGGGCGCTGTTTATGTAGCCACTCTAAAACCCGGTAAAGATTTTTTAAAAATTATTACATGGTCTAATGTATTAACATCTGTTTGCATTATATTTTTTTCATACATGCAAAATTTATGGATTGGATTAGCCATTATTATGTTGGGCGAAAGTGGACTGCTGGCATTAATTGCATCTACCAATACCTATATACAAACCCATGTTGAAGAGCGGATGCGAGGCAGAGTAATCAGCTATTATGTAATGGCATTCCTGGGTATTCAGCCCATTGGCAGTTTAGTAATTGGATATTTAGCGCATAAAACCAGTGCACCATTTACTTTGTTGCTGGAAGGTATTGCAGGAATTATTTCGGTTACTGCTTTTATTCCTGCATTTAAAAAAGCCGGCATGGGTAAGGTGATGAACCCTGCCATTGAAAAATATATTCCAAAAAATCCCTTTAAATAAAAAAACTTAATTATAAAAGTACAATGCTGAATTCATTTCAATTTCGGTCAAAAAAACCTCATCGGTTTGGATGAGGCCTTTAAATTTGATGTAGTGATTCGGATTGGATTCGAACCAATGACCTACTGCTTAGAAGGCAGTTGCTCTATCCAGCTGAGCTACCGAACCAAATGTTTAGGGCGCAAAACTAAATTTTAATTAGTTTGCATCCAAACACATTTCAAAAAATGGACGTAAAAATTGAAAACAGTTGGAAAGAACAGTTACAAAAAGAGTTCACTAAACCCTATTTTTTGCAAATTGTAGCCCATTTAAAAACAGAAAAAGCTACCGGAGTTACCATTTACCCACCCGGTAGTTTAATTTTTAATGCGTTTAATACTACCCCATTTCAGGAAGTAAAGGTTGTCATCATCGGGCAGGACCCCTATCATGGGCCACAACAGGCTATGGGCTTAAGTTTTAGTGTTCCCAATGGTATTACCCCACCACCCTCCTTACAAAATATATTTAAAGAATTACAAGACGATTTAGGTATGCCCATCCCCTTAACCGGCAACCTCACTCCTTGGGCAAAACAGGGCGTTTTATTGTTAAATGCCGTATTAACAGTGCGTGCCAATGAAGCGGCCAGCCACGCTAAAATTGGCTGGATGAATTTTACCGATGCTGCCATAAAAAAAATTTCTGAACAAAAAAAAGGAATTGTTTTTTTGCTTTGGGGAAAATTTGCGCAGGAAAAACAACAATATATTGATGCGAATAAACATTTTATTTTAAAAGCGGCTCATCCTTCTCCACTTAGTGCCCATAACGGTTTTTTTGGATGCAGGCATTTTAGTAAAACCAACGAAATATTAATGAAACAGGGCAAAACGCCCATTGACTGGAAACTTTAAATGATAAACTAACATTAAAATGCAATATTTAAAGAACTTTTCTGCCCGTATCTGGGCTTTTTGGGGAATTGTATCCTTCATTGTTACATTTTTAATTTTTTACATACCCTCTATGCTATGCTATGCCATTCCCGGCAAAAGAGGACAAAAAATTTTTATTGATCTTTCCCGCTATTGGATGAATATCTGGTTGCCGTTAATTGGCTGCCCATTAAAAGTATATGGTTGTGAAAATTTTGAAAAAAACAAAGCCTATATCGTTACCTGCAACCACAATGCATTGTTAGATGTGCCACTTTCGGCACCCTATACCCCATCGCCCAATAAAACCATTGCAAAAAATTCATTTGCAAAAATTCCCATATTTGGATGGTACTATAAAAAAGGTTCAGTGCTGGTTGAAAGAAAAAGTGAGCGTAGCCGTATACACAGTTTTGAAGAAATGAAGAAAGTTTTAAAAGATGGGATGAACATGTGCATCTTCCCCGAAGGAACCCGAAACAGAACCAACGAACCGCTTAAAAAGTTTTATGACGGTGCTTTTAAACTGGCTGAAATAACCAAAGCGCCGATTATTCCTGCTATTATTTTCAATACCAAAAAAGCCATGCCTATCCATAAAAAATTTTATTTATGGCCGCATAAATTAGCCCTTCATTTTTTACCTCCGGTTGAGGCAGATGAATTATCTGCTCAGGAATTAAAGGAAAAAGTATTTTCAATAATGAAGGATTATTATACAGCCAATGAAGCACATCCCTTCAAAAAATAAATTGATTATTAGTTGTAATTTGAAAAAGTTCGGGAACGGTTAATGCGCAAATCGCGTAAAATACCCGATTTAGGATTGAGTGTAATACTGAACGAACGCCATAATCCGATGGGCGTTACATTAATAGACATTTGCCAACAGTGCATTTCACGGGTTAAAAACATACTTAATTGTTGCAGTTTACCGGCATTAAAATCAAAATAACCCGTACCGCCTACTTTCCATTTGGTAGTTAAACTAAAATCGCCTTGAAAGTTTACGTTCGAGGAAATTAGTGTGTTAAATTGATACCTGCTTAAAGAATCAACCTGCAATTGCTTCGAAAAATTGAGTGAATACGACAAGGAGAGTGTCCACGGGATATTAAAATCGGTATACTCGGCCGGATTACTACGCACATATTGCAATTGCATTTGCTGCTCTTCCGGAGTCATAAAGGGATCAACAGGTATCTGACTTTTCGAATCTTTACCATCCTTCGATTTGCTTTTAAACTGCGTTGAAATGGCAATATTGCCACCCGTTAACCTGCCTAACGTGGGATGATTCCCACTCCACGTAAACACATTTTTCCTAAAACCAAATTGATCCACCTGATAGGGGTCTAAAATTGCACTGGCCGTAATGTTTATTTTATCGAATAAAGTACTTCGGGCATAAATATTAAATGGTGCCAATGCAAAACTATCGGCTAATAAATTGTAAGATGAGTTAAATCCAAACCCATCTAATATTTTTATTTTTTTAATGCCGTTATTGCTGGTATCAGTTTTGCTTTTCACTTTCATCTCCAATAAATTATCTACTCCAAAACTAATTCCACCAAACGCACCTTCAGGAAATGCACCGGGCAGCACTCCATCAAACTGCGAAAAACGAAGTACATGGCCAAACGTATCTACCTTCATGGAGTAATAAAATTTGCCATTCATGTTTGGTGAATAGTTTAAGGCAATAGTTGGCCTTATTTCATGCCGAATGGCCTGAATACCGCTGGAATGTTTAAACTGATACGTTCCAAAAATACGGGTGCTGGCGCTGATGCCATACGTCATTTGCCGGGCAGCAAAAAAACCTTTTCTTATGCTGGTATCTAATCGATAGTTTATACTATCCCAATTACGAAATATTTTTTGTCCATACCATCTTTCCTGATAAGAAACGGAAGGACTCAAAGTAACTGGCCCCAATTGTGGTAAAGTTAAGCTAATGGGTATATTGTGTATAAATCCATACTGGGCTGTATCTAACAATCTTTTAAAACTAAATGCCGAATCGTAAAATGAAAGTTGATTGGTGAAATTGCCGGTATATCCAATACCAATACTCTCCCACCATTTTGGTGCACCCACCTGTTCCTTTTTTTGAAATGGATAAAATGTATTCACATTGTAACTGACAGTAGGCAAATTCAAATTAACTAAGCCTGTATTACTATTTTGATTGTGATTCAAGTTTACGGATAAATTAGACTTACCTCCAAAATCTTTACTATAACTAATTGATGAATTTAACTGATTATTAAAATTAACAAATGGATTGTTCAATACATATTGATTAAACTTGGTACTACCAAAGTTTACATTAGCACTAAAAGTGGTTCCAGGACGTGCTTTATTATCACGTGTATGAGTCCAGTTTAGCATAAATGATTTAGAAATATTATACTCCTGTGGTGTTAAATAATTTTGATTTAGGGCCTTAATACTTTGGAAGCTAAAATTTAACGCTCCCTGGTAATGGTAACGAACATAATATTTGGGGTTAATTGTAAATGAATAACCCCCATAGGAGTATATGTTAGCACGAGTAGTAACATCAAAATTGTCATTCAACACTTTGTAATAGCCTAAATTTTCTAACCCCAATCCAAAATCCTGACTAACAATAAACTGAGGCGGTAATATACCCGAGTGCCTTCCGGTTGATAATGGATAAATTCCAAAAGGTATACCAATTGGAATGGGAACCCCCTCGAATTCGGGGGATGCAGGGCCGCTAACTGCTATTTTGTTACTAATCATTTTTAATTTGCGTGTTCTAAAAGCAAAGTGGGGCGTATCTAAATTACAGGTGGTAAACCGGCCTCTGTAACCATAAAAAATATCTTTCCCTTCTTTTTTTAATACATCGGCATGCACAAACAATTCGCCTTCATTAAAAAAGCTGTTGGTGGTGCGGCCCTTCATGGTTTTTAGGTCAAATAAAATAGAATCACTGATCGATTTTGAATCGCCCTGTGTTAATTTGGGCTTGGTATCTAAATTCGTGGAAGTATCATTCAATCCATAAGCCCTTACCAATTGTGATTGCTGGTTATAATTAATGATGGCCGCCTGCAATTCTATATCTTTATATTTTGCATCTGCCTTGCCATATAAAATGAATTGTTTGGATGGAATGAGCAATACACCCGAATCAGCAGCGGCATAATGTACCGGTGCATCTAAAGAATCTTTGGAAAGTTGCAGGGTGTCAGTTTTTGCAATACCACTGGAATCTTTGGAATTACGTGAACTGTTGTTTTTGCCACGTACAACCACCGTATCCCCCAATTGTTGAGTTGTATCAATTGTTGGAATGGTATCAGAAAATGCTGTTAATGAATTGAAAAAAAATTTTGGGGGCGTGTTAAAAGCATTCAAATTCATTGAAATCAGGAGTATTATGCCAAAAGCTATACACCCCGCAAGGGTTTTTACGTTAATTTTACCGCGTAATCTCATAATAACTGGAGCAAAAATAGGTGCTTCACATTAAATAGTTCTATTACTATAATTCCTTTAACGTTTGAACGAATGATAAAAAAAATTGCAGTACCTGGATTGATAAGTTTTTGGTGTATTTTAATTTTCGCATCTTTTGCCTACCCCATTCAAAAAAATGCCCAACAACCGGGTCCAAAACCGGTTTTAAAAAGAATTGTAATTGATCCCGGGCATGGTGGCAGTGATTTTGGTGCCTCAGGTAAATATTCTCACGAAAAAGATATTGCATTAGCTGTTGCATTGAAATTAGAAAAAGAAATTCATAAACAAATGCCGGATATAGATGTATATATGACAAGAACTACTGATGTTTATGATAACGTAAAAGTAAAAGCTATTAAAGCCAATCAGGCAAAAGGCGATTTATTTATTTCTATACACTGCAACTATGGGGATCCTATCAGGCATAGTGAATTTATTGGTTATAAAACACAAACCTACCACAGAAAGGGGAAAAAATATACCAGAAAAGTAAAAGCTTACAAAACTTATACAACTCCAAACCCTGCTAAAGGCACTGAAACTTACATCTGGGGTGTAGATAAAAACGATGATAAAGAGAAAGCATTGAGAGAAAATGAATCTTTATACATGGATAGTACACTGGCCAATGAAATGAAAGATTTTGATCCAAATGATCCTGCAAAAATTGTATTGTATTCCTTAAAAACACAACAATATGCAGAACGCAGCCAGAGTTTGGCTTTAACGGTAGAAGATGAGTTTACAAAAATGGGCAGAGTAAGTCGCGAAGCCAAACAGCGAGGAAAAGGTATTTGGGTTTTACAAGCGGTAGCCATGCCGGCTATTTTGGTAGAAACAGGCTTTCTTTCCAATCCGGAAGAAGAAGATTATTTAAACAGTCAAACCGGACAACAGGAAATTGCAGAAGCCATTGCCAGAGCCGTAAAACGCTACAAATTTTCTTTAGAAAATAAAATGCAGGTAAATGGCACTGCACAAAACCCAAAATAATACTACTTTCCATAATATTAAGCTTCCATAATAACCCTTAGATTTGCGTTTATGAAGATTTCGAACGAAACAAAAGTAGGTGCACTAACTGCTATTGCCATTACTTTGCTGATATTGGGCTTTAATTTTTTAAAGGGGCATAGTGTATTTAAAACGGGCAATTTTTTATATGCCAAATATCCCAATGCAAAAGGCATCATGGTATCTAACCCTGTTTATATCAATGGCTATCAAATTGGTAGTGTTTTTGATATTGAAAATGCTGACCGCGATTTAAAAAGTATCATCATTGCCATTAAGCTAAAAAGTAGTTATAATATTCCTAACAACTCGGTTGCCTCCATTAAAGAAGGTTTTTTAGGTGCCCCCAGTATTGATATTCAGTTGGGTAACAGCAATACTTATTTACAATCCGGTGATACATTACTAACCAGCTCTAACCCTGGATTACTGGGCCAGATAGGCGATAAAATCAATCCCATTAGTGCACAATTAACTACTACTTTACATTCATTAGATAGCGTGCTCAATAATATCAACACCATTTTCGATCCACACACCAAACACAATCTACAAGAAGTAATTGCCAATATCAATAAAACTACCGCAAGTTTAGCTATATCGTCAGTTGCTATTCAAAAAATGCTGGACAAGCAAAGTGGAGCTATTGTGCAAACTATGAATAACGTAAATAGCTTTACTAAAAATTTAAGCGATAACAATGAAAAAATTACACAATCGCTTTCACATGTAGAAGCTGCCACCCAACAATTAGCCGATGCTGATATGAAAGGCACTATTAATGAACTTAAAACCACTATTGCCAATTTAAATAATGCATTGAATAAAATTAATTCGGGTGATGGTTCATTGGGTTTGTTGCTGAATGATAAACAATTGTACAATAATTTGAATAATACGGTTCGTAGTGCCAATATTTTAATGGACGATCTGAGAGCACATCCTAAACGATATGTAAACATTTCTGTTTTTGGCCGAAAAGACAAGTCGGGACCGCTAATAGCACCATTGAATGATACTTCAGTTCAACAACAGCATAAATAAACACATGCCTTTTCTAAAATTAAGTATAATTACATGCCTGTTATTGTTTTTCATGGGCATAGTACAGGCACAAACCAATACTGCAGATACCACCGGTAAAAAAACAATTACCATTATTTATGCGGATACATACAACTTTCAAAATAAAGACACACTGGGGCAATTTATAGCTCTGGTGGGTCATGCTGAAGTACAGCAGGGTAAAACTTTATTTTATGCAGATAGCATTGTATTAGACCAAAAGCAAAATATTTTGGAAGCTTTTGGCAAGGTACATATAAATGATGCCGACAGTGTTCAAACCTATTCGCAATACCTGAAATATCTGGGAAAAGAAAAAAAAGCTTTTTTAAAAAATAAAGTAAAATTGACCGATGGTAAAGGGGTATTAACCACCAATGAATTAGAATATGATACACAAATTAAAATAGGCAATTATACCAATGGCGGAAAAGTTGTGAATGGTAAAACAGTTTTAACCAGTAAAGAAGGAACTTATTATGGTGATACTCGGGATGTAATATTTAAAAAGAATGTGGTATTGATTGACCCGGAATATAAAATTTATACCGATACACTTTTGTACAACATTAATACCAACATTACTACTTTTGTTTCACCCTCCAAAGTTATTAACGGCAACAGAACCATTAAAGTAAGTGATGGTTATTACGATTTAAAGCATAAAATTGCTAATTTCGGTAAACGGCCATTTATTGACGACAGCACTTATACCTTTACTTCAGATTACATGGCATTTAATGATAGTACCGGTTTGGGCGAATTTCAAGGCAATGCTGTTTATAGAAGTAAAGACTCAATAGGGGGGTACGATATTATTGCCAATAATATAAAAACCAATAAAAAAGAAGATGCGTTTTTAGCTACAGAGCAGCCCATATTACTCATTAAGCAAGAAAAAGACAGCATTTATGTTGGGGCAGATACATTAAAATCGGGAAGGCTTTCAACATTAACCAAAACCAGAGCAGTACCGATTATCAGAGATTCATTGGGAGCTGCTAATCGATTACTGATAGATAGTGCTGAAGCATTGAAAGATAGCAGTACCAATCGTTACATTGAAGCCTACCACCATGTAAAAATATTTTCTGATTCATTGCAGGCAGTGGGCGATAGTTTATTTTATTCCCTGCATGATTCTGCTTTTCGTTTGTTTACCCAACCCATTGTATGGTCAAATGAAAATCAAATTACAGGCGATACTATTTATTTGTTTCTGGCCAATAAAAAACCAAAAGAGTTAACTGTATTTGAAAATGCTTTAACCATCAGTAAAGTAGGAACCGGCTATTATAACCAGGTACGTGGCAACATCATGCATGCATTTTTTTCAGATGGCAGAATTAATTATTTAACCACTCGTGGCACACCGGCAGATAATGTTTACTATGTGGAAGATGATAACCATAAATTTATTGGAGTAAACAAATCAACCTGCAGCGTTATTGATGCTTATTTTGATAATGGTGAAATTCAAAAAGTTGTATTTATCAACGATTTAAAAGGTGATATGAACCCTATGAATCAGGTAGATCATGCATCGCTCAGGGTTCGAGGTTTTAAATGGCAGGATCAGCTAAGGCCCAAAAGTAAGTTTTCCATATTTTCAAATACAGAATAGAAAATACAATCCATTAAAAAAACCGACCGGTTAAAAGGAGGTTTTAATAGTGATTTTTATAGTTATAAATACTATTTTAAATAACCCAGTATTTTTAACATGCTTTGTGCAGATTGTTCTTTTGCATACAGCCAGTCAATCAGTTTACCGCTTTTATCATATTCAACAATTACATGCTTTGGTGAAGGAATTAAACAATGTTTAATGCCTCCATAACCACTAATTTGATCCTGATAGGCACCTGTATGAAAGAAACCTACATACAGGGGTTCTTTATTGTTTTGCTCATTTTCTTTTTCAGGCGAAGAAATTTTAGGTAAGAATACTTCGTTAATGTGTTCTTCACTGTCGTAATAATCATGACTATCGCAGGTTATTCCACCTAAAACTACCCTATGGTATTCATTTTCCCATTTATTAATGGGCAGCATTAAAAATTTTTCACCTATTCCCCATGTATCAGGTAATGTAGTGATGAAAGATGAATCAATCATATACCAACACTCCCGGTCGTTCTGAATTTTCTGGCCTGTAACACTGTAAATATGTGCCATACTCTCCCCCACTGTAAAACTGCCAAATTCAGTATAGATATTGGGCATGGGCACTTTGGCTTTTTTGCAGGCTTTTTTAATATTGCCAACAATTTCATTAATTATGAACTGATAATCATATTCAAAGCCCAATGAATGTTTAATGGGGAAACCACCGCCAATATTGATAGAATCTAACTCCGGACAAATCTTCTTCAACTGGCAATACAGGTTAATAATTTTGTTCAATTCACTCCAGTAATAAATATCATCTTTAATGCCTTTATTCAAAAAAATATGCAGCATTTTTAGTTGAAACTTATCTTCAAAACCTTCTATTTCATCTACATAAAACTCTAAAATATCTTTAGCTCGCATACCTAAACGCGAAGTATAAAAAGGAAAAGATGGTTCTTCTTCTGCTGCCACCCGAATACCTAATTTAAAAGGTTGTTTTACACTTTTTTTATAAGCCTGTAATTCTTCTTTATTATCTAAAATTGGAATAACATTCTTAAACCCTGTATTAATCAGTTTGGCAATACGACTGGTATAGGCTTTTTGCTTGTATCCGTTACAAATGATAAATATATCTTTATTTATTTTTCTGCGTTCGTATAACCGGTTAATAATCTCAATATCATAAGCATAAGAGGTTTCCAGATTAATATTGTGTTTCAATGCTTCTTCAACAATAAAAGAAAAATGAGAACTTTTGGTACAATAACAATAAAAATACTCTCCTTCATACTTATGCTTTTTAAAAGCAGACTGAAACATGGCTTTTGCTTTGTTAATCTGCATGCCTATTTTGGGTAAATAGGTAAGTTTCATGGGAGTGCCATACTTATCTATTAATGCCTTAAGATCTAAGCCATTAAAAGTGAGATAGCCATCATCGTTTACGTTAAATCCTTCCTGCGGAAAATGAAAAGTTTGTTGAACCAGCGAGGTGTAGGTATTGTTCATTGAAGAACGATGGTTTTTAAAAAATGAAGAAATTGCTTACAAATAAGTTGCAAAAATAATGGAAGTTCGAACCCAAATAATAAAAATTTTGCGATAAGTACTTTTATTAATTTGACTAAGCCGCACTTATGCAAATATTTAAAGTTACAAGCAGCCGTTTCTTTGCAAACAGTTATTTGAAATTTCACAAAAAAACCGACAGATAAATTTTAGCTGCCGGTTTATATAAATAATATTTAAAATATTATCCGCCCAAAATTACAATCAAAGCATAAATAATACCGGGCAGGAAGAACAATAAAGTCAAAATTAAATCAATCCAGAACTTAGTGTTAATAGCATCTTCATGCAAATACACGGCTAATGGTGGTAATAAAATGGCTAAAATTACCAATAAAAGAGTGTTGGTATCAGTTGAAGTCCCTGCCTTTTTTTCTGCTTTGTATTGCTTTAATAAAGCTTTTGATTCTTTGATTCTGAATTTTTTTTCTTTATGCGATAAGCTTTTAAACTCGGCTAATGCATTATGTAAAACAGCACTATTTAGCGTAGCCCCGCCTTTTCCGGCAGAATCGGTACCACCATTACCTGGCTTAAAAGGCAGGCTGGATGCCATTGAAGGTGTAAATGCTATCATGCATAGCATCCAAAATGGAACGATGAAAATTATTTTGCGTAACATAAACAGTTAGTTTTATTGTTAAAAAGAAGTTAGTATTTGCCTGTAAATTACACTGTTTTGTTGAAATGGTACATTATTTTATCATTATAAAATATATTATTTCTTTTTATTTGAGAAAAGGAATCAAATCCGATTAAAAACAAAAGAGTTTAGCGTTCTATTAACCAATTTTAGCACAATAGATGTGCTGAACTAAACGTTCCATCAATAATTTTCAACAATTGGAATTAGCTGATAAAATAAGATAACTTTGTATGAACAATTCCACCATAGTGTATCAAAATTTTGAAATAGAAAAAAACTGGAAAGCAGCTGCATATACCTTACTAATTTGTATCGGTATCTTTTTGCTGTTCTTTTTTCTAAAATGGACTTTGCCTCAAATTCCACCACCTGTTACAGAAGATGGAATAGAAGTAAACTTAGGAAACAGCGAAACAGGTTTGGGCAATATTGCGCCACAGATGCAGGGTACCCCTTCCTTAAATCAGGATGAACAGTTAAAAACACCACCCCCTTCCAAACAAATACAATCCACTCCTGAGGTATTGGCCAATGAAGTAACCAATGAAAATGATGAAGCCGTTGGCACGTTAGAAAAAAAAGTGAATCCCCAAAAACCATTGAACCACAATCCTACGGTTTTACACAGAAAAATTTCTGAAAACACAGTTATAAAACCTACTCCGGCACCACCCAAACCTAAAGCTTTGTTTAAAGGTGGCACATCTACTACTTCCAGCGGTAATGGTGCCGATTCTTATAACGGAGTATATAACCAAGGCATTGCCGGCGGCAAAGGTGATCAGGGCAAGCCCAATGGCAACCCCAATAGCGACAGTTATATCGGAAACGGAGGCGGTGGTACCAGCGGTGTAAGCATTAGAAATGGGTTGGAAGGCAGACATTTTACCAAACTACCCAGTTTTGAAGATGATTTCAATGAACCTGCAAAAGTTGCTGTTGATATTACAGTGAACAAAAGCGGACAAGTGATTCAGGCCAGTATTAACCCCAGAGGTACTACTACTACCAACCAAAATATTCGAAGCATTGCCTTGAAGAAAGCAAAATTATTAAAATTGAATGCAGGCGATACTGATAACCAAACAGGCACCATTGTATTTAGCTTTAAATTGAATGGTTAATTATTACCAAGTATATGAATTACAGGGAAACAATCGCCTACTTATATGAGCAATTGCCTATGTTCAGTAAACAAGGCGAATCTGCTTACAAAAAAGATTTAACCAACACCCTATTGCTATGTGAAAAATTAAGGAATCCACAACAGCATTTTAAAACCATTCATATTGCCGGCACCAATGGTAAAGGAAGTACCAGCCATATGTTGGCTGCTATTTTGCAAACTGCAGGTTATAAAACAGGCTTATACACTTCGCCACATTTAAAAGATTTTAGAGAACGCATTAAAGTAAATGGCAACCTGTGTTCAGAAGAATTTATTGTATCTTTTACCGAGCAAATGATTCCGGCTATTCAATCCATTCAACCTTCTTTTTTTGAAATTACCGTTGCCATGGCTTTTGATTATTTTTCGAAACAACAGGTTGATATTGCAGTGATTGAAACGGGTTTGGGCGGAAGATTGGACAGTACAAATATAATTTTACCGGAACTCTCTGTTATTACCAATATTGGCTGGGACCATATGAATTTACTCGGCAATACTTTAGAAGCCATTGCATCAGAAAAAGCAGGTATCATCAAGAAAAATATTCCGGTAGTAATTGGAGAAGTAATTCCCGAAACAAAATCTGTTTTTGAAAACAGCGCCAAACAAAATAGTGCCCCGATCATTTTTGCGCAGGAACAGTTTTCGCTTTTCAAATATCAACAAACCTTAGAAACACTTACGGTAACCGTTAAAAATAATAATAGCGGCCTGCATGAAACATATACTTTAGATTTACCCGGGCTATACCAAACCAATAATCTGATTACAGTTTTAACATCCATACAACAACTGAATAAAAATGGATGGAATTTGCAGGAATCGGTTGTGCAAAAAGCACTTGCACATACAAAAAAAGTTACCGGCTTACATGGCCGATGGGAATTATTACAGCAACAGCCCAACGTTATTGCAGATGTGGCACATAATGAAGCGGGCATACAACAACTATTGCAACAAATTGCCATCAGCCAATACCGGCATTTACACTTGGTTTTTGGTATGGTAAAAGATAAAGATGCCGATACAGTTTTAAAGTTGTTACCAAAACAAGCCAGTTATTATTTTACACAGGCACATATTCCCAGAGCTTTGGCAGCAGATATTTTATTGGAAAAAGCAAGCATATTTGGTTTAAAGGGCAAAACTTATTCGCAGGTAAATGAAGCTGTTCGTGCTGCTATTCAACAGGCCGGGAAAAATGATTTAATTGTGGTTTGTGGCAGTGTATTTTTAATTGCAGAAATAGATAAAGAAAAATTTATATCACTTTAAAAATACAGTTCTCCTAATTGTTCTAATGCAAGCATGATACAGGTTATATGCATACTTTGTATAATTTTGTTTGCCCGAATCATTTGTTTTATTTCAGCAATATTAGCCAGAAATACCTCTAAATCTTCACCGGAATCAAAATTTTGAGCAGCTACTTTTTCACCACCTGTTGCTAAAAATAGATGCATGATGTTATTGTTGGTAGATGGATTGGCGGAAGTAACACCTAATTTTTGAAAATGAGTAAACTGATATCCCGTTTCTTCTAACAATTCTCTTTGTATGGCCGCTTCCGGTGATGCATCGGTGGCATCAATACATCCACCTGGCGTTTCAATATCAGTTCGGCCTAAAGCATGGCGGTATTGTTTTTCCAAAATTACTTTACCATCCTTCGTCAGTGCAAAAGCCGTTACCCAATCCGGAAATTCATACACATAATAAGGGTTTATGATTTTACCATTCGGCAACATGCAGGCATCTTTTCGAATAGTGGCCCAGGTGTCTTTTAATAAGTATGTAGAAGAAAGCGTTTTCCAGGTTAAATCTCTTTCCATTACCAGTTCATTCTTTCTTTGAGTGATATAATATGCGCTGTATGATGTTTTCCATGCCAGACATATAAACCTAATAACAACCACAAACTCATTTCTCTTCCTTGTTCGGGATGAATAACAGTTCGTTCAAAATCCTGTTGTGATAAATCTTTTATTGCTGCATACCATCTTCTATGCAAAACATGCAATAGTGTTAGTGAAACATTAACAGGTACCGTTTCATTATCTGCCAGTAATGCCCAGGCTTTTTCTTCATAAGGTTTAATAACAGGTTTTAATTCTGTTAAACCCAATTTAAATCTGATGTAGGCATTCATGTGGCTGTCTGCTACATGGTGTATCAATTGCTTCACCGTCCATCCACCATCGCGATATGCTGTGTTTAATTGAGCTGCATCGAATGTTTGTACAACTCTTTCCAGTTCTTCGGGCAATAACTGAATATCTCTTAACCATTCAATTTTTTGCGCCTCAGAAAATGGCTTCGGTTCATATTTCCCAATTGGGTAACGCTCATCTTTTTGCATAGTGGTATTATTCTTCTCTTAATGATTTGCCGGTAAGATGTATAAAAACATCTTCCAGCGTTGCTTTTTTCACTTCTTTTGTTCGTTCAAAACCGGTTGCTACCAAATTATCAATTAATTCATTTGGGGTAGCGATTGATTTTATTTTTCCACTATCAATAATGGCCACCCTGTCGCAAAGTTCCTCTGCCTCATCCATATAGTGCGTTGTAATAATTACGGTAGTTCCGGTTGATCGAATGAGTTTGATTAAATCCCATAAATTACGACGAGCCTGCGGATCTAAACCGGTGGTAGGTTCATCCAAAAAAATAATCTTGGGATGATTAATCAGTGTGGTAGCCAATGAAAACCGCTGCTGTTGCCCTCCACTCAACTCCTTATATTTTGTTTTGGCTTTATCGGCTAATTTTACTTCTTCTAATATTTTCTTTTTATCGATGGTTTTATTGTATAAACCTGCAAACAAGTCGAGCAATTCGTTCAATGTTAAACCGGGATAATACCCACTCGATTGTAATTGTACCCCTATAATTTGTTTAATTTCATTTGGATTTTTATCTAAATCAAACCCATCTACACAAATTTTGCCGCTTGTTTTTTCTTTTAGCGTTTCTATAATCTCAAGAGTGGTTGATTTGCCAGCACCATTGGGACCCAGTAAACCGAAAATTTCGCCTTCCAATACCTGAAAACTAATGCCTTTTACTGCGGCTACATCAGCATAATTTTTTGTAAGTTCCTTTACTTCAATAATTGTTTTTTGCATAACTAAAAATTTATGGCCAATCCTATTTTATTTGCCGAAAATCCAATACCTGCTTGTATTTTAGGTAGTTTTTGATGCTGCTTTTCATTAAAAAACTGAACTGCCATGAGCAGGTTTTTCTGCCCCGAAGCTATTAAATATCCGCCAACAATGGTTGAAGTAAATCCGGCACCTATTAAAATCCAGCCGGTTGATTGGTGGTTATTGGAAGCCAGCCCAACGCCTGCACCCATCATACCTGCACCCAGCACACCCAAAATATTACCGAAAATTTTGTTCGACTGATGTTTTTGATACAAATGTATTAACAGGGGGTCACCCATTCGGTAAAAAAGGGCTTTAAACTCTCTGGCACCGCGGTACATCGTGTCCTCATATAAAAGGGTATTGATTTTCGGATTAATGAAATAATTCAGTTTTCCGGGATCTAATACCTGCTGTGCTTTTACATTGTTTTGTAACCCACCCACCAATAATAGAATACACAAAATTTTAAAAACCGGCTTCATTTGTTTCCTTTAAATAGTTTTCTAATTCATCCATCATCTGCCTGCTGCCAATAAACAATGGCGAACGTTGATGTAATTGATGGGGTTGTACATCTAATACCCGTTGTTGCCCATTGGTTGCCTTTCCGCCGGCCATTTCAACAATAAAAGCCAATGGATTACACTCATACAATAATCTTAACTTTCCATTGGGGCGATCAGTTGTTCCGGGATACATAAAAATACCCCCCTTTAACAAATTGCGGTGTACATCGGCTACCATACTGCCAATATAACGCTGGGTATATGGTCCTCCCTCCGACTTTGGTTTTTGCTGACAGGCTGTGATATATTTTTGTACGCCTTTGTCGTATTTAAAAAAATAACCGTGATTCACTGAATAAAAATTACCGGTTGCCGGGCATTGAATATTGGGATGGCTCAAACAAAATTCACCAATGGAGGGATCTAACGTAAACCCATTTACGCCACGTTTAGTTGCATACACCAACATAGTAGATGAACCGTAAATAATGTAACCAGCTGCTACTTGCTTGTTACCGGGTTGTAAAAAGTCCTCTTTAGTACAAGGTGTGCCTTTAGGGCTAACCCTTCTAAACACACTAAAAATGGTTCCAATAGAAATATTTACATCAATATTTCCGCTGCCATCTAAGGGATCAAACAAAACAACATACTTACTGTTGTTGCTCACTTCATCATCAAAAATTACAAAATCATCTAATTCTTCACTGCCAATACCTGCACAGCTAATGCCATGTTGTAATGCCCCCATAAATTGGTTATTGGCAAAAATGTCTAATTTTTTTACATCCTCACCTTGTACATTAATGGAACCTGCATCGCCCAAAATATCAACTAAACCTGCTTTATTTACTTCTACATTTACACGTTTGGCAGCGAGGCCCATATCGCGCAGTAAGCTACTTAATTCACCTGTAGCAGTAGGAAACTGTCTTAACTGCTGAATAGTAAATTCATCTAAGGTTAAAATTTTTCTGTTAACCACCATGGCATTTTATGTTTTCGATAAAGATAAAGGGCAGATAGAATACATACAATATTTTTTTATGCAATCGTGTTCGCCCTACACATTAAATGCCACCCTGTTAATTTGGTTTATATATAAAAATTTGGGTAAAATATAAATTCCCATCATTACTTTGTGCAATACCAATGGCTGTTAAATTATAACTTCCTTCAATATTTTTTTTATGCCCCGGACTATGCAGCCAGCCATTTACAACAGCCTGGGCATCTAAATGGCCTAATGCAACATTTTCTGCACCGCCACGCAAATACCCCAATTTACTTTTAATGGCATTAAATCGATTATCGAAACCATCATGCCCAAAAACAACCCGGTGTTTGGCCATATCGTTACTATGCTCCACTGCTTCAGTGTAAATCGTCTTATCCCATTGTAAAGGAGCTAAGCCCATACCCGTTCGATGTTGATTAATGTAATACAACACATCTTTCTCCATTTTTGCAAAATTGGTAACAGCGGGGCTATGTAAGGTATCAGTACCAATACAACCATTGCCAACAAAAGCCAAAGTAATCAGCGATAATTTTACAGTTTTAAATAGAAATGAAAATAGCATTGTATTATTTTTTGCATGTAAATTCAATAATTATACCAACAAATTTTTGGTAAACTTTTAGATGGCATAATTACTGTAGCTTTGCAAATCTTCCACCTAATCATTTGTTAAATAGCATGATTGTTTATAAGTTCGGCGGGGCAAGCATTAGCAATATTGATCGCATTCAACAGGTTATTGAAATTGTAAAAAACATTCCGGAAAACGAAACGGCCATATTGGTTGTTTCAGCAATGGGTAAAACAACCAATGCATTGGAAAAAGTGGTAGAAGCATTTTACAACCAGAACCCAACAGAAGCCATAGCACTTTTTAATGTAATTAAAAACCAACATTTAACAATTGCAAAATATTTATTAACTCAACAATACAATGAATGCTATTCAAAACTGGTTGATGTTTTTACAGAAGTAGAATGGTTGTTACACGATAAGCCTGTAAAAGTATTTGATTATTATTATGACCAGATTGTTTGTGCGGGAGAATTACTCAGCTCTGCTATTCTGCATTTTTATTGTAAGGAAAATCATATTGCCAGTAAATGGGTGGATGTTCGGGATGTATTGTTAACAGATAATAATTTCAGGGATGCAGCCATTGAATGGCCAATAACCGAAAACAAGGCAAAGCAAGTTTTTTTAAAAAATGATGCAGCAATTTATGTTACCCAGGGATTTATTGGTGCTACATCTGATAATGAAAGCACCACTTTGGGCAGAGAAGGGAGCGATTTTACCGCAGCTATTTTAGGCAATCTGTTACATGCTGATAGTGTAACCATCTGGAAAGATGTGGAAGGTGTGATGAGTGCTGACCCGAAACATTTTCCTGAAGCTGTTTATATTCCTGAATTAAATTACAGTGAGGTTATTGAAATGGCGTATTATGGTGCCCAGGTCATTCATCCCAAAACCATCAAGCCATTACAAAACAAAAACATTCCATTGCTGGTAAAATGTTTTCAAGACCCTGCACTGCCCGGTACCATCATTCATAAAACACAACAACTGCAATTACCTCCTATACAGATTTTAAAAGAAAAACAGGTGCTGGTTACCTTGCAAAGTCTTGATTTTTCTTTTGTAGGCGGTGTATCCATGAATAGCATTTATGCAATTTTGCAGGAATTGAAACTCATTCCAAACCTAATTCAGTTCGGTGCCATTTCTGTTCAAATTTGTTTAGATGATAAACCGGAAAAAATTGCACAATTGGCTTTAGCTGCAGCAGCAAATTTTGATGTTCAGGTAGAAAAAGGCTTACAGCTATTCACCGTTCGGCATTACAATACAGCTATTGCCGAAAAATTAAATCAGAAAAATGCAGCGGTGTTGCGCCAACAAACACCTGTTACCATTCAAATTCTAAAAAAAACCACATAAAATTTAATACATTACATATTTTCCCTTCTCATTAATGGTAATAACGGGCAGGGTTTTATGTTTCTCAAAGTAATTGTATACTTTTTCCAGGCTCTCAGTAAAGTTTGCATATTCTTTATCATCCTTGGTAATCTTATCCAAATAAGCCAAACTTTTTGGATTATTAAAGCGTACAGGAAAAATATGCACCGGTATAAAATCTTCGCCATTGTTTTTTGCATAAGATGCCAGTAAATACAATTCATCAATCTGATTATCCATAATAGGAATACAACCCACTGTTACGCAAGTCCCATGAATAAAAATATCGCTGCCGGGCTTAAGCGAATCAGACAATAACTGGTCTGAAACATTAGGATAATTAAGACCTAATGATAAATAATAAGTACTTTTAGGATTAAACAGATTAATATAATAAAAGCCCTCAGGTACCTGATAATCCCCTTCAATTCTTTTTGGCCCTAATCCTCCGCTTAATGCACAAATTTTGTATGTTTTAAATAATTTAAAGGGTTCATTGCTATTATTCCGCGCCCATACTTCTAACTGGCTATCGTATTTAAAGCTACGGATGTATAATTGTTTGGGTGGCCAGCTTAGCCTCTCTTTTTTAAACTGTCTTGCAAGGGTATCTTCTTTTAATTTAAATGCATTTGCTACACGTACATTTGATTTTTGATAATCTACAAACGACGTTTGTGCATTTAAATGGCCAAACGAAACAAACAGTATACAGCACAAAACAATGACTCGCATCCGATTTTCAATTTTTTATGGGTACATATCATCCAAAAATCTCCATGTTGTTATAACGACATGGAATAAATATTCGTATTAAAAACCGAAAATAAACAATCCTGATAAATCAAAAATGTGAAATTATGCAGATACTGTGTTTATAAATTACCCCGAAGTGCCTGTTCGCATTCAATAGCTTCAAAAAGTGCTTTAAAATTGCCCTTCCCAAAACTTTTTGCCCCCCGGCGCTGAATAATTTCAAAGAATAAAGTGGGTCTGTCTTCAACAGGTTTGGTAAAAATTTGTAATAAATAACCTTCTTCATCCCTGTCAATTAATATCCCTAATTTACTCAGTGCCTGTACATCTTCCTGAATGTTGCCCACCCTTTCTGAAATGGTTTCATAATAAGAAGCGGGTACTTTTAAAAATTCAACACCACGATTTTGTAGAGCCATTACTGTTTCAATAATATTATGGGTTGCCAAAGCTACATGCTGTACCCCTTCCCCATCATAAAACTCAAGGTACTCTTCTACCTGCGATTTCTTTTTACCTTCTGCCGGTTCATTAATAGGAAACTTCACAAAACCATTTCCGTTACTCATTACTTTGCTCATCAAAGCTGAATATTCGGTTGATATATCCGTATCATCGAATGTTAAAATGTTTCTGAATCCCATTACATTTTCATAAAATGACACCCATTTATTCATTTGATTCCATCCTACATTGCCTACACAATGGTCAACATACAATAAACCGGTTTCAGTTGGCTGATAGTTTGTATTCCATATTTGATAGCCGGGCATGAACGGGCCATTATAATTTTTTCGTTCAATAAACAAATGCACGGTATCGCCATAGGTATGAATTCCGCTTATTACCACTACCCCATCTTTATCGGTTAATGTTTTGGGATCCATAAAACTTTTGGCACCGCGATGCGTGGTTTGCTGCCAGGAGTTGGTTGCATCGGGTACACGTAGTGCCAATACTTTAATACCATCGCCATGTTTAAAAATATGTTGTGCTATTGGGTGCGATGATTTAAGGGGTGTAGTGAATACAAAGGTTAATTTGTTTTGCCGCAATACATAACTTGCTGTGTCATGATTGCCGTTTTCGGGCCCGGAGTAGGCAACACTTTGAAAACCAAATGCGGTTTTATAGTAATGGGCAGACTGTTTGGCATTTCCCACATAAAATTCTACATAATCTGTTCCTTCCAATGGAAGGAAATCCTGAACTGCCAGATTGGAAATACCAGTATTTCCTTTTACCTGAAAAAACATAAATACAAATTTTAATGACTGAAAAAATGAGATACAAAAGTTAGTAGTTCTGCAACTGTTAGCCGGCCGAGTCCATAGCCAAGGCAAACATCAGCAAACAATAATTTGCCCTTCTGTCATTAAATAATTTGTATGGGTAATCAGGTAACATGAATCAAAAGTAAAACATTTAAGCAAAATGCATCATAACATTGTGCTACCGTTTTATCTTCGCAATGGAATTGCAAACAGTATTGTTACCAATACCATTCAATAACCGTATTTTTAAAAAATACGATTTGCATTTTTGCATCATCATTTTTAAAGTATCATACCCATGAAAGTAGGCATTTTAGGCGGCGGTCAATTAGGAAGAATGTTATTACAGGCTGCAGCCAACTATACTGTAGAAACCTTTGTGTTGGAGCGTGATAAGCATTGCCCTGCAGCTCATTTATGCCACCACTTTGTGCAGGGTGATATTACCGATTATAATACAGTGTATGCTTTTGGAAAACAGGTAGATGCATTAACCATTGAAATTGAAGCGGTAAATGTAGCAGCGCTGGAACAATTAGAAGCAGAAGGCATTAAAGTATATCCTTCACCCGGTGCCATTAAAATTATTAAAAATAAAATTTTACAAAAAAAATTTTATCAGCAACATCAAATTCCTACGGCCCCTTTTGTTATTACTGCTGCATTAAATGACTTATTTCAGCATACTAATTTTTTACCTGCTGTTCATAAAATTGGTGAGGGCGGGTATGATGGCAGAGGTGTTCAAATTATCAGGAGTGAAAAAGAAATTGAAAATGGGTTTAATGATCCTGCTGTTTTGGAAAAAATGATAGCTATTGAAAAAGAAATTGCCATTATTGTATCGAGAAACCACAAGGGCGAAACAGCTGTTTATCCTCCCGTTGAAATGATTTTTGATTCGGTTTTAAATATCTTAGAATACCAGATTGCCCCTGCCAGAATTAGCCAGCAATTGCTATGGAAAGCAGAAGCCATTGCCATAAAAGTAGTTCAGGAACTGAATAGTGCCGGCTTATTTGCTATTGAATTTTTAATTGATAAACAACAAGAAATTTGGGTGAATGAAACTGCACCAAGGGTGCACAATAGCGGCCATCATACCATTGAAGCCAGTTATTGCAGCCAATACGATATGCTGTGGCGCATTATTTTAGGTTATCCATTAGGTAATACAAAACTCATTTGCCCCTCAGCAATGATCAATGTTTTAGGTGAACCCGGTTATAGCGGTACACCGATTTATCATGGATTAACCGATACCCTTAAAACAGAACAGGCCTTTGTTCATTTATATGGTAAACTAACCACTAAACCCGGACGCAAAATGGGGCACGTTACCCTGCTGGCTAAAGATGAAGGTGAACTGATTTACCAGGCTCACAAAATAAAACAAATGCTAAAGGTGATTGCCTGAGGTATTTAAATTAATTCTTGGATCAATAATGGTTGGAATAGACGGCGGTGCATTGTTAACGGGAACGGGTTTATGCAATTTTTTTAACGGCATGGTAAATCCTAAGCCTATAATACTTTTTACCTGCAATGCCGGCGAATCGCCATTCGGACCAAATATTTTTACATTATCATCATAAATCATATCTAAACTATAAGAGGCGGTGAGGTATTTATTGATTTTAAAATTGAACTGATTGGTCATGAAAAAATTGATGTTTTGGGGTTGCTTCAGATAATTGGAAAATAAATCAACCCTACCTCTGTAATCTACATTCTTAATAATAGTTGTATTGTAATTAATGGTTGCAAAAGCACCAAACTCGTTCAAAACATGGCTTCCTGAATCTACCCCATAAGCTTTTTGGTTAGATAAATACTGATTGGCTACTATTACCCAACGGGAAGTGATGGGTGAAAGGAACAATGAAAATTTATCAGTGGGCTTATAATCGAAACCGGCAGCCAGAATCACAAATGCAGGCGATAAAAAACTGGAAGCAAATACCGGCGCTCCATTGGGGTATGTATACCCATCAAAAAACTGAGAACGAAAATTAAATAATCCGGACAAATACCATTTACCCAGCGTATCAACTTTATAACCATACTTACTCACAAAATCAATTCGGTCATCATTTTTTCTCCCACCTAAACTTGTAGTTTGAATATATCCCAGATTAACATCCAGGTTATTATCCCAACTATGCCGTTCCTTTTTATAATAAACAAAATAATTAAAATAGGAACTAACTGCTAACGAAAAATTATCACCTCCTGCAGCCCAGTTACTCAACGAACCCTGTGATAAACTAAAATTAAATAACCCCCCTCTTTTCCAACGCCAGTTAATGGAATCTTTATCCTTATCCTTCTTAATCGGTCTGTAAATCTCATTTTTTAATGTGTTCACTAAAATATCCTGTGCCTGCACCTGACTGGCCCCCAGCATTAACAAAAAAATAAATCCTATTTGCTTCATGAAAGTTTGGCGATTAAATGAACAATGACCTCATGCAAAACAGTTCTTGCTTTCTTCAAACAGACCATTGCTTAAAAATATAAATACCTGCTCAATTCGTACAAAAATAAAGGCATTTCTTTAAAATTATTCAATCAATCTCTGACAAAGTGTCACCACAACGTACAAAACTGTATTTTTGCAGTCCCAAAATAATTTTAACCAATGAACATATTAGATTTACCTACTAAAATTCATGATGAAAGCAGGCAGGGAGAAGCCTATGCTCCTGTTGCACAGGAAACAGCACTATTTTCAAAAAAATTTTATATTGAAAGCTATGGCTGTCAAATGAATTTCAGTGATAGCGAAATTGTTGCCGCCATTCTGCATCAGGAGGGATTTGGTGCAACCAAACAGTTTGAAGAAGCTTCGCTCATTTTATTAAATACCTGCTCCATTCGTGAAAAAGCAGAACAAACCATTCGTAAAAGATTAACCGAATTTAGAAAAACAAAAGAAAAAAAACCGGAACTATTAATTGGAATTTTAGGCTGTATGGCCGAACGCTTAAAAGCCAAGTTGTTAGAAGAAGAAAAATTAGTGGATATTGTAGTTGGGCCGGATGCGTATCGTAGTTTACCCGCATTGATTGCCGAAGCCGAAACAGGTCAGAAAGCAGTGAATGTATTATTGAGTCGGGAAGAAACCTATGCCGATATTGCACCCATTCGGTTAGACAGTAATGGCGTTACAGCTTTTGTTTCTATTATGCGTGGCTGTAATAACATGTGCAGTTTCTGTGTGGTTCCTTTTACACGTGGGCGTGAAAGAAGTAGAAATGCTGATTCAATAGTTGCCGAAGTGGAAGATTTATTTCGCCGCGGTTACAGAGAAGTTACCTTATTGGGTCAAAATGTAGACAGCTATCATTGGTTGAATGAAGCAGACAATACTTCGGTAAACTTTGCGCAGCTTTTAGAGAAAGTTGCACTTGTAAATCCATTACTGCGTGTTCGTTTTAGCACATCACATCCAAAAGATATAACAGATGATGTGCTTTACATCATGGCAAAATATAAAAACATTTGCCAATACATTCACTTGCCCATTCAAAGCGGCAATTCACGAATTTTACAATTAATGAACCGAACTTACAACAGGGAGTGGTATTTGGCTAAGGTAGACCGTATTAAAGAAATAATGCCCGATTGCTCTATTAGTACCGACATCATTACCGGATTTTGTACCGAAACAGAAGCAGAACACCAAGATACTTTAAGTGCCATGGAATATGCACAATACGATTATGCCTATATGTTTTTTTACAGTGAAAGGCCGGGCACACTTGCAGCAAAAAGATTTACCGACGATGTACCGGAAGCAGTAAAAAAAAGAAGGCTTCAGGAAATCATTAACCTGCAAAATGAACTTTCTAAAAAAAGCTATATGAATGATATGGGTAAAAGCTTTGAAGTATTAATTGAAGGCGAAAGCAAGAAAGACAATTTATACTGGAAAGGCAGAAATCCGCAAAATAAAATGCTAGTATTCCCCAAAAAACAATTCAATTACAAACCTGGAGATTATGTAAATGTGCTGGTACACGATGCTACACAGGCAACTTTATTGGGAGAAATTATACCTGCATAAAGTATTCAAAATCATATAAAAGCATCCTATTTAAACTTTAATAGCATTGGGTATGGATTTACAAAGTATAAAAAACAGATTTGGTATCATAGGCAACTCTCCTGCACTCAATTTTGCTTTAGATACTGCAGTTCAAGTAGCGGCAACTGATTTAACCGTATTAATTGTAGGAGAAAGCGGAGTGGGTAAAGAAGTATTTTCACAAATTATACATGCACTTTCTGCACGTAAACATAACCCATTTATTGCCGTAAACTGTGGGGCTATTCCGGAAGGAACGATTGATTCTGAATTATTTGGACACGAAAAAGGTGCATTTACCGGTGCAGTAGACAGTCGCAAAGGTTATTTTGAAACAGTAAACGGAGGTACTATTTTTTTGGATGAAATTGGCGAAATGCCCATGGGTACACAAGCCAGACTGTTGCGTGTTTTAGAAACAGGAGAATTTATCCGGGTTGGTTCTTCAAAAGTGCAAAAAACCGATGTTCGGGTAATAGCCGCTACCAACCGCGAATTAATTGAGTTTGCAGAAAAAGGCCGGTTTAGACAGGATTTATATTATCGTTTAAGCACTGTACCCATTCGGGTACCTGCTTTAAGAGACAGACAAGAAGATATACCCCTGCTGTTCAGAAAATTTGTAGTTGATTTTGCGGAACGCTATAAAACCAATCCTGTACAATTGAATGAGGATGCCAAAAATATACTGATGCACTATCCATTCCCCGGCAATGTAAGAGAACTAAAAAATCTGGCAGAACAAATTTCGGTTTTAAGCAACGAACCCATTTTATCAGCACAGGAATTAAGGCGTTTTTTACCTGAACGGCATCAAAATAATTTGCCGGTTTTAGCGCATGCAGCCGATGCTCCGCATCAGGAATTTGCCAATGAACGGGAACTACTATACAAACTTTTTTTCGATATGAAAAAAGATGTAACAGAGTTAAAAAAAATGTTCCTTGAAATTCTTAAAAACCCTTCTCTGGCCGGCAGTGCTGCACAATTTACCAAAGAATCTTTGATACATGATGTAACTACCCACCACGAAGACGGGTTGCACCCGCTCTTTCCGGCAAATATTACCAATCAGAATACACTGGCACCTGCTGCTTTATCAGCCAATGCCGGACAACCGGTAATTCTTAACCATGATGATGTACATCATCATGAAGTGGTTGAAGAATCGCTCAACATTATGGATAAAGAGAAAGAATTAATTATTAAAGCACTGAAAAAACATAAAGGCAAGCGAAAAGATGCAGCATCCGACCTGGGTATCAGCGAACGTACATTGTACAGAAAACTCAAAGAATATGATATTGAAGAATAAGCAAATACTATTTTTAAAGCCAATGAAGGCTTTCAAAGCAAACCCGGCATTCTTGCATCACATACATGGCTGGATGTTGTTATTCGGTGTGCTGTTTCTATCGGGCTGCAAAATTTATTCCTTCAAAGATGTTTCAATCGATTATTCCAAAATAAAAACCATAAAAATAGGGTTTATAGAAAACAGGGCCAGCTATGTAAATCCACAATTAAGCCCGCAGTTAACCGACAAATTACAACTTAAAATTGCCAGCCAAACCAAATTAATTCGTACCAATAACGATGATGCCAATCTGGTAGTGAGTGGATATATTTCTGACTACTCTGTTTCAACAGCAGCCATCTCTGCACAACAAGCCAGTGCCAACCGTTTAACCGTTTCAGCACACATAACTGTTAAAAATAATGTTGAAAATAAAACAGATGAATTTGATGTGAGCCGCAATTATGATTTTTCTTCCAATTTGTCGTTACAACAAGCCGAGGGGCAATTAATTACAACCATTGTAAGTAATATTTCAGATGATATTTTTAACCATATCTTTTCTAACTGGTAAGCTTATTGTATTTTCACAACATGAATGCTGTAATCAATCAAACTGCTTATGCTATTTTGCAACAACCTTTAGAAAAGGTTGCTGTAGAACACTTACAGCAAATTTGCAAAAGTTATCCATTTTTTACGCCTGCTCAGGTATTATTGGCCGCTAAATTACAGCAAAATGCACCGAATTTACTGGTACAGGCCCAAATCCATATCATTGCTGCACCTTGCAATATAACCTGGGTAAACTACCTACTAAACGAAACACCGGCCAATCCAACAACCGCGGGGAGGGAATCTGTGGTATTATCAAATGAAAGCAAAACCAATGCAGCAATTGCCCCTTCTGAAATGAGAGCTGAAGAACAATCTGAGCGGACAGATATGACCGATCTTGCGGCAATCAGCAACATTCCGGAAACAGAAGCAGTAACACATTCATTTTTAGAAGAAGTTAAAAATGCAGATCACTTCATCGAAATAAATCCCGAGCCTTTAGAAAACAGTGATGATTTGCAAGCAGTTGATTCTACGAATACTATTCAGGAAGAACTGCCACATGCTTTAGCAGAACATATCACTGAAAACAAAAATAATGCTGTGCCGGAAACAGCATTGCCGCAAAACAATATGGCCATTGCAGAACAAGAATTAGTGGAACATTTGGAAATGCAGGCAAATGATGCCAACGAAACAGACCAGCTGCCCGAAACTTCATCTGAAAACAAAGAACCAGCGGTTGAAAACGAAAAATTATCTGATATTATTGCAGCACAGTGGGCTTCATTTCAGGAGCCGGTTGAAACAGATGAAGAACTAACTTACGAACCGCCGCATTTACATACCATAGATTATTTTGGATCGTTAGGCATTACCGCTGATTTAACCCAAGAGCCACAAGACAAATTAAGTAAGCAACTTTTAAAATTTACTGACTGGCTTAAAATTGTTAAAAACCAGCATACCCCAGATACACATGCGGTACAACAGGCAGAAGTAGACAGTATTATACCTGGTATTGCTCAAACCTCAAACGAAACCAGAGAAATTATTACTGAAACCATGGCAGAAGTGCTGATAAAACAAGGCAAAATAGATAAAGCGGTTCAGGTTTATATTAAATTAAGTTTTTTAGATCCTGATAAATCTGCTTATTTTGCAAAAAAAATTGAACAACTAAAAGAAATGTAGCATGACTGTAATTTTTATTATTTTAATTGTAATTGCCTGTATAGCCTTAGGTTTTATTGTATTAATTCAAAATCCAAAAGGTGGTGGTTTAGCAGGAAATGTAGGTGGATTTGGCAACCAGATTATGGGTGTTAAGCAAACAACTGATGTTTTGGAAAAAGGCACCTGGTTATTTGCTGCAATTATTACCATACTCTCTCTGTTTTCTACCATAATTTTCAGAGGATCCACCAAAGGGCCCGATACTTCAATTATACAAAAAGTGAACACCAATCAAAACACAGCACCCACCAACAGTATTCCTTTAAATACTCCGCCTCCGGCTACTAAATAACTTTTTATTTATAAAATATTTACCCTGTCTGTTTGCTGCAGACAGGGTTTTTATTTATCTTGAACTACCATGCGCAAAATTATAGGCACAGTCGTTGTACTAATTGTAATCATAACCATTGGTTTTTTATGGTTTTTAGAAAGCCCTGCTACTGCTTTCAATGATAAAAAAACTTATTTCACACTTTCTGATAACAGTTTAAGCAGTCAACAAATTACCCAATCATTAAAGCAACAGCAAATTATAAAATATGGCTGGCCCTTTCAATTTGTATTAAAAGAATTGCATATAGCCAAACACATTAAACCAGGTAAATATGAGGTTAATAAAGATGCATCGCTGTTAAGCATTATTCGAATGTTGAAAAACAATCGCCAGGCCTCCATTAATTTAGTGATTACCAAATTGAGAGTAAAGGAAGATTTGGCCAAATTAATTGCAAAAAACTTTTCAACCGATTCGGTACAGGTTATGCAATTTTTAAATAGCAATGATTCGTTAAAAGAATATCATGTAGATACTGCTACTATTTTCACCATCATTTTGCCCGATACCTATACTTTTTATTGGAATACATCAATTAGAAAAATTTTTAATAAATTATATATTGCTGACAGCTTATTCTGGACCAAAAACAACAGGTTACAAAAAACTAAAGAGATAGGTCTTACCCCAACTGAAGTGTATATATTAGCCTCTATTGTTGAAGAGGAATCGAATATTGATGATGAAAGAGGAAAAATTGCCAGTGTATACCTAAACAGATTACACCAGAATATGGCATTACAGGCTTGTCCTACCATTAAATATGCCATGAAAGATTTTGCGTTGACACGTATTTATGAAAAATACTTATTAACTCCTTCTCCTTATAATACCTATCGCAACAAAGGTTTACCACCGGGCCCTATTTGCACTCCTTCAACTAAATGCATCGATATTGTTTTAAACGCTCCTAAAACCAATTATTTATATTTTGTAGCAAAAAGCGACTTTAGTGGTTACAGCCATTTTAGCAGTAATTTTGCAGAACACAATGCGTATGCAAAACAATACCAGCAGGCATTAGATGCTGCTATGGCTAAAAAACAAAAAATGAAGGGCGAGTGACAAAATTTGAAAAGACATTAGTTTCCTTCCCTCCCATTGCATTTGCAATTCGCAAAAGCAAGCAAATTGTTATTCCGGGTTTTAAAGGAATACCCCTGTTTTATGTAATTCGGTTTTTTTTTCAACAAATTAATAAAATTGGCATTATAGACAGGGCTTCAGCAATTTCATTTAATTTAATCATGGCTTTACCGGCCGCTTTTTTATTTATTTTTTCTATCATACCTTATTTACCGGACTCTTTTGATTTTAAAGGGCAAATGCTGAATTTATTTAAAGATTTAACCCCCAACTCAAACACATATAAATTAATTACTACCATAATTAATGATTTATTGAAAAAACATGTGGGTGTTTTTTCTTTTGGTTTTATTTTGGTTTTGTTTTATGCATCTAATGCAACAATGGGTATTGTAAGAACTTTCGATAAATCAATATCTGAGAAAAAAGCTTATTTTTTGCATCGAAGATGGCGCGCTATCCGATTAACTACCTTATTAATTTTATTGGTACTGGCCTCGTTGCTGGTGTTAATAGGACAAGGCGAGCTAGCCGGTTTATTGCGTGAATTTTTTCATTTCAGAAAAAAAACTTTTTTTCCCTGGTGGAATACCGTTCGTTGGGGTATTATTGTTTTATTTATATTTTTTGGTATTGCCTTTATTTATCGTTTTGCACCGGCCATTCAGAAAAAATGGCCACTCATATCACCAGGTTCTATTCTTGCAACTTTATTAATGTTACTAACCACTATTGGGTTTTCATTTTGGGTAAATCATTTTAGCAGTTATAATAAAGTGTATGGCTCAATTGGAACGGTATTAATTATTATGTTACTGATATACCTGAACTCTTTAATACTTTTAATAGGATTTGAATTGAATGTAAGTATTACTATTTTGCAACAACAAGCTGAACAGGGTAAAGCAGAAATGCTGGCACAAACAAAAAATGCAAAACAATTACAACATTAATGCCCGCCATTCAACATTTCCTGAACAGCTAAAGGAATTTGCGGTGCGGTTAATTGACGGTTATAAAATTGCCGGTATTTTGTAATCGGATTCATCATTAAAGTAGCAGGTATATTTCCATTCCATGTTCGGTCTATTTTAGGGCAAAAATCTGCTGCATTGGTTTCATTCAGCCACCAAATGGTAGCACTGTAACCATGTTGTTTTACAAATTTGGCAATGGTTTTGGGATAATCATCGGCATAATCTACACTAATTAAAATAATTTTTACTCGGTTTCCTGCAACCGCTTTTATTTCATTTTCAAAGTAATTTAACTCATGTATACAAGGTGTACACCAGGTAGCCCAAAAGTTAATGATAACCGGTTGTGTGGTGGTATCAATATAATGCACCACATCATTTATTTTTACTTTTTCAATATTTTGGGCATGCAGCTGCCGAATCACTAAAAACAAGTAAAAAACAAAAAATATTTTTTTCATATCAATTGATTGATAACACTAATCATTTTCAGCATTGGGTACGCCCCACTCTGATAACAACCGGTTAATACTTTGAGCAGCTAAACCCGGGCTGTTATAATGCCCTGCCTGTTGTTTCTGACGAAATGCTTCATAAATACTCACTGCGCATGCAACAGAAATATTCAGGCTTTGAATAATACCTACCTGTGGTATAATAAAATTGCCATCGGCTAACCGGCGTGCATCTTCACTAACTCCTTCATGTTCATTACCAAAAACCAAAGCAATGCTGTTTTGTACAAAATCAAGTGCATACAATGGTTCGGCATTGGCACACAAATGAGTGGTATAAATTCTTTGATATTGCGTACGAAGTGCGTTGTAGCACGCTTCAACATTATCATAAGCATGAACGGTAAGCCATTTGGCAGCACTACTACTGCTTTTGGCACCAAACTTTTTGTGGCGTGCTATTTTAGTGGTGATGATATAAATATCCTGAATACCTACTGCATCACAACTACGCATCACTGCGGATATATTGTGTGGATCCTGCACATTCTCCATCACTACTGTTAAATTGGGCTGTCGTTTATATAAAACATTCAACAATTTTGTTTTACGTTCGGGTGTCATAGCATTTATAATTTCATTTACCTATCTAAAAAAATTTAAAAGATTATTGTTTCAATTGAATACCCAGTCCAGATTTTCCCAATATATCCACCTTCCCAAATTCAAAATTTAGTCCGGTTGCAATATCTTCTTTTAAAAGCAATGGCCCGTCCATATCCACATAATCTAATAAAGGTAAAAATTGTGCAATAGCAGCAGAGCCTAAGGTAGATTCATTCATGCTTCCCATCATTACCTGTAAACCGAGTTTTCTTGCCTGAGCAATCATACGTTTGGCTGGTGTTAATCCACTGCATTTGGTTAATTTAATGTTTATGCCATGAAAATGATGTAAACATTTTTCAACATCGGTTTCAAGCACACAACTTTCATCTGCAATTAAAGGCAAAGATGATGTTTGATACAAAACCTTCATTCCTCCCCAATCTTCTTTTGCTAATGGTTGTTCAATGAATTGCACACCTAATTGTTGTAATTGAGGAATTTTGATGAGCGCTTCTTCTAAAGTCCAGCCGGCATTGGCATCTATTCTAAATACTGCATTAGTGTGTTTTCGTAATAGAGCTACCAGCTCAATATCGTTGGGAACACCCAGTTTAATTTTATAGATGGGCCAGGGTTTAGCCAGCATTTTGTTTACCATATTTTCAGGCGTATCAATGCCAATGGTATAATCGGTAAGTGGTGTATTATCCCATGTTACATTCCATAAACGGTAAACCAATTGTTGTTCCATTTTACCAAACAAATCCCATGCAGCCATATCCAATGCAGCTACCAGAAAAGGATTGCTTGGAAATAAATGATGCAAATAATGCCAATAACGCTCAGGTTCGGTTAAAGCAAATTTTTCAACAAAAGCTCTTTTTTGCTCCAATGCTTCTATCATTGAATCCACCGTAACATCATAATATTGAATGGCAGGTGCTTCGCCATAACCTATTAGTGAACCTAATTGCAGCGCTACCAATAATGATGGCTGATGGGTTTTTGTTCGCCCTCCTGAAATTGTAAATGGATACTCAAAAGGAAGTTCTATTTTTTTATAATATAATTTCATTTGCAATGCATAAAATAACCGCAAAGAAACGCCAAACGAATGGCTTCTAAAAAAATAAACCGGCAACAATACCGATTTATACAATATTAAAAAAGAAATTGACAGACTATCTGCCGCTTTCCTGCACCATTTTTTGCAGCGCTTCATTAAACAAATTAGCATCAATGAGCTGCTCTAATGTAAGATGCATTCTATAACGCCAATAATGTTTTGGATTGGATGGAATATTAATACGTTCATCATTCGGATTGTTTCTTCTGATGGATTCATCCATTCCTAACAAATCCTGCAACTGAAATATGCTCCACATAGCCGGCGAATACAAATGTTGCAATACAATGGCTGTGTTAATCCAGGCTTCACAATAATAAGGGGCATTATCCCATTGCCCTAATTCATTGTTGTAAAATTGTTGAATTTTATGCTTATCTTCTTCCCACCAGCCCCTAATGGTGCTCATATCATGAGTAGAGGGGGTAACCACACTTAAATAAGGCGCATCATTGGGATGAAAAAATGTTTGCTGTGGGTTTTTAGGCATTCGTTGAATTTCGAGGCTTAATAAACCTAACTGACGCATTACTTCCGGAACACAGGCTGGCACCAACCCTAAATCTTCACCACAAATCAACATATTGGTAACGCGTTTTAATGCAGGTAATTTCTGCAAAGCTTCTTTCATCCAAAAATCATCCTGCCTGCGGAAGTAATAATCTACATACAATTCTTTTAATTGTTGTTGAGAATGCGCATCTAAATGGCGAAATGAAATGGTAGCATCCATAGCAAATCTAAAATGGAATTGCTGTGCGTTACTGCCTTCTTCTTCAAAAAAGATAACATTACTGATTAAATCGAACAGCCCCTGTTTCATTTTCTGAGTAAATGCATCGTCATTCCAATGGGCCAAATATTGTTCAACTTTACGTTGGGTATTGCATTCTTCTTTTAGTGTATAATTTCCAAAACCATTGTATTGCAAAAAAGTATTGCGTACAAAATCGGCATCATTGCCAAAAACTTCGGCTAATACTTCTTCATTAATATAGGGCTTTGTAAACCGATAGTAATCGAACCAAATATTTCTGCTATACAATTCATTGATGTGTATGGGTAAAGCAGGTACAAAGCGCCCCATAATACCCTCTACTGCATCTATAGGTATACTCCATATTCTAAAAAAACCTAAAATATGATCAATCCTGAATGCATCAAAATAATAACGCATTTGTTCAAATCGTTTCTTCCACCACGCAAAACCATCCTGCATCATTTGTTGCCAGTTATAAGTGGGGAAACCCCAATTTTGGCCTTTTATGGCAAAATCGTCGGGTGGTGCACCAGCCTGCATATTCAAATGAAATAAATGCGGTGCCTGCCAGGCATCTGCGCCATTTCTACACACACCAATTGCAATATCACCTTTCAAAATAATTCCATTTTGGTGGGCATAGCCAGTTGCCTCCTGCAACTGACTGTGCAGGTAAAACTGAACAAAATAATGATAAGCAATAGCATGGTATTGTTCAGAATCAGGTGAAGCCATGGCTTCAATGGCCGATTCATTATAAATACCATTCTCTGGCCATTCACTGAAATTGGGCGTGCCATACAAATCTCTCAAATAACAAAATACAGCATATGGAATTAACCAATGACTATTATTGTGAAAGAATGTTTTAAATTCATCTGATTGAAACAAGACTTTCTGTTGTAAAGGATATAATTGCTGTAAATATTGTTGTTTTAGATGCATTACAGCTTCATAATCAACTGTATCTAATGCATTTAATTGAAGGCGTTGCGCTTCTATGCTATCCAACAAGTGCAAATTTTCAGTTGAAGTAGCTTTTTTTAGGTTTAGGTATAACGGATGCAATGCAAAAGCAGAAATGGCAGCATAAGGATAAGAATCTGCCCAGGTATGCGTTGCTGTAGTATCATTCACCGGTAATATTTGCACTAATTTTAATCCTGTTTTTTTGGCCCAGTCTACCAACAGTTTTAGATCAGTAAACTCTCCTACGCCAAAACTCTGCTCGCTTCTTAAACTAAAAACAGGAATTGCTACCCCTGCTCCTCTCCACGTATTATTGGGTAATACAGCAAATCCGGCATTCATTATGGCTAAAGTATCAGTTGCATTTGTTGCATTTATGGTTCTGTTTTTGCCATTTTCAAACCGAACAAATTGTTTTGTATTTGTATTATAAACACCAAATTTAAATTGCAGTGCCTGTTTGGCTGTTGATAAGTTGAGCTGTATAGAATAAAAAGATTCATCTTTATACCGCTTTAACAGCAATGGTTTTTCAGTATTCCAATTGTTTAAAATGGTACTTTCACCGCATAAACAAAGCACTTCATCAGCTGACAGTAAGGGTGCTTTTACTTTTAACAAATGAGTTGTACCGGCATTAATTTTAGTGGTATCTGCAACCTGCCTGGGTTTGGGCAATAAAATTTGCTGAAACGGTTCTGTATAAAATGCGTTTTCATAATAACCTGCAAAATTCCAAGCATCTTCAATTAACAGAGTTGATTTTTTAACATAAGCAGGTGATATTTTTTTATCATTACCCCAATCATAATCAATCGTTCCATCTTCATTTTTTAGTATATAATGATAGGTAATTCCTTCTTTCGGTATTTCATTTAGTTGAAAAGTTATTGTAATTTGCCAATACTCCTGATTCAGGTACTGCATGGGAATTGCCTGATTAATATCTTGATTTCCCAGCTTGGGATGATTGCCGGTTATAAAAATATTTTGCCCGAAATGGGTACTAAATTTTAAAAGAAAAGTTACCTGCAATTCAGTAATTGATTTTGATTTAGTAGCAACAGATACTTTACTTTTTTGTGTTGCCGTTGTTGCATCTTTTTTTGATGAGGTTTTGGGCTTTTTAGTTGATGTAGCCTCTTTGGCTGCTATCTTCTCTCCTTTCGGTGCCGCTTCCTTTTTGGCTGATTTTTTTTTCAAAACTTTTTTTTGCTGCTCTGCTTTTGTTGCATCAGGAGTTGCAGAAGCGGAAGATAAAGTTGAGGGTTCTTCTATTTTTTTTACACCACTTTTTGTTTTGGATAATCCGGTATTTTCAATTTCACCAGATTGCGTAATCGTTAGTTTTTTAGCCAATTTTCCTGATTTTAGATGTACTAAGTTAATCAATTAATGTGTAAATTAAACACATTAATTGATTTTCACAAAAACAAAATGCAACAAAGCACGGGATTTTGTAATAACCCCAATAAAAAACAGATTGCTCTACGTATAGCAATCTGTTTTTTAAGAAAGAATCGGAATATTATTGCAGCTCTGGTTTTGATTTTCCCCTGTGGCAGGTACCGCAGGTTACCACCTGAAGTTGAACACTATCAGTATGGGGAATTTGGCGCACATATTTTTCATTAATTTCCATCGTCATGCGCATCATATCACGAGCTATATCTTTTTTAGGATTTTCATCACTGGCCGGATCCATTCTTCCAGGCTGGGTTTTAGAAGGCGCATGGCAAAAAGAACATTTAACTCCCAACGCCGCCTTAAATCCATCCATCACATGCTCCAAACTATCATGACTAATATTTTGAGGCAACACTTTTAAATTACGCGGCTTGGGTTGTGTAGGAATGGTAAAAGAAATAATGCCAATGGCCAATACAGATAGAATGGCTGAAAAAACAAAAAATTTTCTTTTGTGAAAATGCATAATCATTTATTTGAATGATACTAAAAGTAAGGAATGCGATTTGAATTTGAAATTATTTTACATAAAATGTTCATTAAAATAAAAGAGGCTGTCTCAAAAGTCCGAGGCAGCCTCTTTTTATTCGGTAAAGGGTAAGGCGGTGGAGAAAGTTTTGATTTAAGCCATTCTCAAACGCTTCATTTTACTTTTGAAACTTTCTCTTAACACTGTAATAAAAAAACTTAAAAATGTAGCTATGATTTATAGGCCCCAACGATTGGTAAGCTTTTGTCTTAAAGCACGCTTTTTCTGATTTTGAATATGCCAGACTGTTGCAGCACTAATATGTGCTGATTTAGCAGGTACATGATTGCTTAAATTGGTAGCTACTGTTTCTTTTACTTCTGATACCAATTGGTTCAGATGTTCTTTTTCTAATTGCACTAATGAACTGTTTTGTTTGTTTTCCATAACATTATTATTAATTTTTTAAAATAAAGGTCATCAGCATGTGTATGCTTGCGGATGAAAACTAATAATCGTTAGAAGAAAAATAGAATGGCAAGTTGCTTAATCCGTAAGTAGATGTTATGCTATTATACTCAATTGCGGGTGCAAATTTACAACTATTTTTTATAACTACAATAATTTTAATTGATAAAAGCATTGTTAATATCACTTTTAGGTAATTCTTCGTGTTTATTTAGCTCTTTCATATTGTTTAGGCCATTGAATAGGTTCTTTAAAAGTTTTTGCTGCGAAGAGTGGGAAGTATGGATTCCGCAATATTTCACGGGCCATAAAAACAAAATCTGCTTTTTGTTCCTGTAAAATATTTTCAGCCTGTTCCGCATTGGTTATTAAACCAACCGCTCCGGTTAACATGTGGGAGCCGGCTTTAATAGCTGCAGCAAAAGGCACCTGATATCCAGGCGCCACCGGAATTTTTGCATGTGCCACATTTCCACCGGAAGAACAATCTATAACATCCACACCCCTTTCTTTCAGTATGGAAGCCAATACAATGGAATCATTTAATTGCCAGCCATTTTCAATCCAATCGGTAGCTGAAATGCGAACAAAAAGTGGCAAATCATTAGGCCATTCCTGCCGAACTGCATCAACAATTGCTAAGAGTAATTGAATTCTGTTTTCAAAACTTCCTCCATAAGCATCGGTACGTTGATTACTGTAGGGTGATAAAAACTGATGAATTAAATAGCCATGTGCTGCATGTATTTCAATTACTTTAAACCCTGCTTTTAAAGCACGCCACGCTGCTGATTGAAATTGGGACACAACTTCCTGAATTTGTGGAACGGACAAAGCAATAACAGGAACCTGTTCTTCTTTAAATGGAATAGCACTGGGTGCTAATACTGGCCATCCGCCCTCTGTTTCATTTAGTTGCCTGCCTCCCAACCAAGGGGCAACGCAACTGGCTTTACGGCCTGCATGTGCTAATTGAATACCGGGCACAGCACCCTGTTGGGTAATAAATGTGGTAATGCGTTGCAGCATGGCAATATGTTCATCTTTCCAAATGCCTAAATCACCCGGACTTATTCTTCCCTCCGGGCTCACTGCAGCTGCTTCTGTAAACACTAATCCTGCACCACCTACTGCTCTGCTGCCTAAGTGTACCAGGTGCCAATCGTTTGCAAATCCATCTTCTGCAGAATATTGACACATGGGCGATACCACAATTCTATTCTTAAAATTGATAGATTGAATGCGAATAGGTTGAAATAAAATCGACATATAAATATTTTATGGGTATAACACAAAAGCCCCTACGTTGTTGCAGGGGCTTTAACTATTTTTTTGAAATAATAATTCAAACTATTTTACTTCTTCAAACTGAGCATCTTCTACTGTATCGCCTCCAGCCTGTTTGCCTGAAACATTTTCAGTAGAATTTGCTTCAGCACCGCTGCTCGGTTGTGCACCTGCAGCCTGAGCTTTATAAATTTCTTCGCTGGCGGCAGTCCAGGCAGTATTTAAAGCAGCCATAGCTGTATCAAGATTGTTGATGTCTTGATTTTTATGTGCTTCTTTCAGCTTATTCAATGCTTCTTCAATTGGTGCTTTTTTATCAGCGGGCACTTTATCACCAAACTCTTTTAATTGTTTTTCAGTTTGGAAGATTAAGCTGTCGGCCTGATTTAATTTTTCGATTTTTTCTTTAGCAGCTTTATCTTCTGCTTCATGCGCTTTGGCCTCTGATTTCATTTTTTCTACTTCTTCCTTACTCAAACCACTTCCGGCCTCAATTCTGATTTTTTGTTCTTTTCCGGTGCCTTTGTCTTTTGCACTTACATGCAACATACCATTGGCATCTATATCAAAAGTTACTTCAATTTGCGGAACACCTCTTGGAGCCGGTGGTATGCCATCTAAATTAAACATACCTAAACTCTTATTGTCTTTTGCCAACGGACGCTCACCTTGTAATACATGAATTTGTACACCGGGTTGATTATCACTGGCGGTAGAGAATACTTCTGATTTTCTGGTAGGAATAGTAGTATTAGCAGGAATCATTGGTGTTAATACACCGCCCATGGTTTCAATACCTAAGGTTAATGGGGTTACATCCAATAACAACACATCCTTCACTTCACCGGTTAATACCGCACCTTGTATAGCAGCACCTACGGCTACTACTTCATCCGGATTTACGCCCTTATTAGGTTTTCTTCCAAAGAATTTTTCAACTATCTCCTGAACTTTAGGAATACGGGTAGAGCCACCCACCAATATTACTTCATTGATTTGTGATGCAGTATATCCGGCATCTTTCAATGCAGCTTCACAGGGTTTTAAGCAACGTTCAAACAAACTATCAGATAATGCTTCAAATTTTGCACGTGTTAATTTCTTAACCAAATGTTTGGGAACGCCATCTACTGCAGTAATGTAAGGCAAATTAATTTCAGTTTCTGAAGAGGAACTTAATTCAATTTTTGCCTTTTCGGCTGCTTCTTTTAAACGCTGTAAAGCCATGGGATCTTTTCTTAAATCAATGGCCTCATCTTTTTTAAACTCATCTGCCAACCAATCCATGATTACTTTATCAAAATCATCACCACCTAAGTGGGTATCTCCATTGGTTGATTTTACTTCAAAAACGCCATCGCCTAGATCTAAGATAGAGATATCGAAAGTACCACCACCTAAGTCAAACACAGCAATTTTCATGTCGTGTTTTTTATCTAAACCGTATGCCAAAGCGGCAGCAGTAGGTTCATTTACAATACGGCGTACATTTAGTCCGGCAATTTCACCGGCTTCTTTGGTAGCCTGGCGTTGTGCATCGTTAAAATAAGCAGGTACGGTAATTACCGCTTCGGTAACTTCCTGCCCTAAATAATCTTCTGCAGTTTTCTTCATTTTTTGAAGAATCATGGCAGATATTTCCTGAGGTGTATATAAACGTCCATCAATATCAATACGAACGGTATTATTATCGCCTTTTACCACTTTGTAACTCCAGTGGCTGATTTCTTCTGTTACTTCATCAAACCTTCTACCCATGAAACGTTTTACACTGGCAATGGTATTGTGAGGGTTAGTAATGGCCTGGCGTTTTGCAGGATCACCAACTTTACGCTCTCCATTCTTTAAAAAAGCCACAACAGAGGGTGTAGTTCTACGGCCTTCATCGTTCGCTATCACTACGGGCTCGTTACCTTCCATAACGGCTACACAACTGTTGGTGGTACCTAAATCTATTCCTATAATTTTTCCCATAATAAATAAATTTTATTGCTGATTATTTATTCAATTTTGAATTCGTTATACATTGGCAACGATTATGCCACTGACAGAAAAAATGCAAAATTGTCAGCTAAAAAATATGCTCATTGAATGAAATAAACTAATCAACCGATGAAACTGCCTTGAATGTATAATGTTTTTGAGAGAGGTAACTGAATGCCACTACAAATACCGTGGTAGCAACCTTGGCAGGTGTGGGATACCAGTGCAAAACCTCAATAAACAATTTGAGAAAGATATAATTCAAAAACAAGCAACCCATCACCACCATAAAATATTTACGTAATTGTACCGTTTTTTTGGCTTCGGTTTGTTGAAAAACTACATAACGACTTAAATAAAACCCAACCGGAAAAGTAACCGTAAAACTGAAAAGAAATGATGCAATAGGGGCTGAAATTGAAATAATTGGCGTTTGAACAGGCTTTTTTAAAAAAATATAGTTGTAGGCAATAAAAAATAAAGTGATATCGGTTAATGTATTAAACCCGCCACAGGCAGCATATCGAAAAGTTTGCAATGGCATAATTTTTTTAAACCAGGGATAAAACCAATCAATCAACTGTAACACCGAACCTCTTATATAATTGTGCATACGCCTCATAAACGGCGGCGAAGGTAGTATATAAATCCTTTAGATTTGCAGACCGAAAATGTTAATAATGCATATTGTAGAAACGATTAAAGTACATACTTCAGCAGCACTGCAACAAATATTTCAATACACTACCAACCCCGATCAGGTATTGGTCAATGACACCAAACCTGAATTTACCGGCGATTACACCATTGTATTATTTGCCTTTACCAAAACATTACAAGTTTCGCCCAACCAAATTGGCGAGCAAATTGGCAACTACCTGCTGCAAAACCATGCCGAACTTTTTGCTGGTTACAACATCATTAAAGGCTTTTTAAACTTAACCATTCAACCGGCATATTGGCAGCAATTTTTGAACCATAACTGGCAAAATGTACAATTTGGGCTATCTACCCCTAAACATGAAAAGATTTTGGTGGAGTACTCCTCACCCAATACCAATAAGCCTTTACACCTGGGGCATTTACGTAATAATTTTTTAGGATGGGGCATTGCAGCCATTTTAGAAGCCAATGGATATGATGTAATTAAAACCTGCATTGTAAACGATAGGGGTATTCATATTTGTAAGAGTATGGTTGCCTGGTTAAAATTAGCTAATGGTGCTACTCCAGAAACTACCCATACCAAAGGCGACCATTTTGTGGGTAAATACTATGTTTTATTTAACGATTTATATAAAGCCGAAGTTGAAAGTTTAATAGCCGCCGGACATAGCCGTGAATGGGCCGAAAAAAACGCACCCATTTTGCTGGAAGCACAGCAAATGCTGGTAGAATGGGAAGCCGGCAATAAGGAAGTAATTGCCTTATGGAAAAAAATGAATGAATGGGTTTACCAGGGATTTGATGAAACCTATCAAAAAATTGGCAGCGATTTTCAAAAAATTTACTATGAAAGCAAAACCTATATTCTGGGTAAAAAACTGGTAGAAGAAGGTTTGGCAAAAAAAATATTTTATACCAAAAAAGATGGCAGCGTATGGATTGATTTAACTGCAGATGGTTTAGATGAAAAAATTGTACAACGAAAAGATGGCACTTCTGTTTATATAACGCAAGATATTGGTTTGGCTGAACAACGAGAAGCAGAGTTTCACCCGTCTAAAACCATTTATGTGGTAGGTGATGAACAAAACTACCATTTTAAAGTGCTCAAATTAATTTGCGAAAAATTAGGATTACCCTCTGCCCAACAAATTTATCATTTAAGCTATGGAATGGTTGAATTGCCGCATGGTAAAATGAAAAGCAGGGAAGGTACAGTAGTAGATGCCGATGATATTGTAGCAGAAATGATACAAATTGCCCAACAAAAAACAGAAGAACTGGGCAAGGTAAATGATTTTACCGCAGAAGAATTACAACAATTATATCACACCATTGGTCTGGGTGCTTTAAAATTCTTCCTGCTTAGGGTTGACCCTAAAAAGAAAATGATTTTTAATCCGGAAGAAAGTATTGATTTTCATGGTTTTACCGGCCCGTTCATACAGTATACCTATGCCAGAATTAAAAGCATTTTAAGAAAAATTAACCAACAGGAAGCGCTACAAAATACAAGTGCTACCAGCTTGCAATTAAGTGCACTTGAAATTGAATTAGCTAAATTATTAGAACAGTTTCCCGGGTTTATTGCCGATGCCGCCAATACACTCAACCCATCTGTTGTAGCCATTTATGTGTTCAATTTATCCAAAATATTCAATTCATTTTATGTAGATCATCCCATTGCACAGGAAACCAACCCCATGCAAAAACAGTATAGAATTCAATTGGCTACCTTAACTGCACATGTTATCAAAACATCCTTACGATTGCTGGGTATTCAGGTACCGGAAAGAATGTAGAAATAAAATAATAATAGCCAAAAACTAAATTGCAGGCAAACATTCAAATACTTATTTTTGCGCTCCTGAATACAATAGCTGCGGAGGTGGCGAAATTGGTAGACGCACTACTTTGAGGTGGTAGCGCCTTCACCGGCGTGGGAGTTCGAATCTCCTCTTCCGCACATTTTCTTCAAAACATACCAACCATTGTTGTAACCAACAGTGGTTTTTTTGTGTCTTTATTTTAATAGAAAGCAACCCACCACTTCCCGGCTCCTCTTGAATTATGTTTACATTTGTCCAGGAATAAAAAATAAGCATATATGTCATCTTTTATCATTACTTGCCCCAAATGCAATCATCAGTTCGAGCCCGGCGAATCAATCAGAGAAGAAATTCAAAACGAATTGCGTAAACAAATGGTGGAATGGCAAAAAACAAAAGATCAGGAATACAAAAACAAGGAGGCTACTCTTCAAAAACAATTAGAAAACAGAGAAATTGAATTTAATAAAATTTTAATTGAACAAAAACAAAAATTACAAACAGAATTAGAAAACAGCATTCAACAACGCATTGCAGCAGACTTTGAAAACAAATTGCAATTGTTGCAAAAAAGCGAAATGGAAACCCGCGAAAAATTAAGAATTGCCAACGAAAAAGAAATTCAATTTTTACAAAAAGAACAAGCCTTACAGCAAAAAGAAACGGAATTAGAATTAACCATACAGCGAAAATTGTTAGATGAAAGAGAAAAAATAAAACATGAATTGCTGCAGGTAGAACAGGAAAAAATGAATTTAAAAGAAGAACAATACCAACTGCGGATGAAAGAATTAGAAAAACAAATTGAAGATCAAAAAAAGTTGGTAGATGAAATGAAACGCAGAGCCGAACAGGGCTCCATGCAATTACAAGGCGAAGTGCAGGAATTGTTGTTAGAAGATGTATTAAGAAACACCTTTCCTTTTGATGTGATTAGCGAAGTGGGCAAAGGGGTAAAAGGGGCAGATTGTATTCAAACCGTACGAAACCAAATGGCGAATACTTGCGGAAAAATAATTTATGAAAGCAAACGAACAAAAGATTTTAATAAAGAATGGATTGAAAAAATTAAAATTGACATGCGCAATTTAGGTGCCGATGTTGCAGTAATTGTAACACAGGCAATGCCAAAAGAAATGGACCGCTTTGGTGAAAAAGAAGGCATTTACATCTGCACTTTTTCTGAAGTAAGAAGTGTGGCCTTATTATTAAGAAATGCATTAATCAAAATTGCAGAAGCCAAAAAAAGCCAGGAAAACAAAGGTGAAAAAATGACCATGCTGTACGATTATCTTACCGGGGCCGAATTTGGAGAACAATGGAAGGCCATTAGTGAAGGATTCATTCAAATGAAACTTTCCATTCAACAGGAAAGAATTGCCATGGAAAAACTTTGGAAAGCCAGAGAAAAACAATTGGAAAAAGTTTTGCTAAATGCAGCACATATTAAAGGTTCGGTAGAAGGTATTGCAGGCAGCGGAGCAGTAAACCTGAATTTAATTGACGATGAATTCAACCTCTTATTACCCGATTAAAATTGGATATGACAAAAGAAAGTATAGAAACCGCTGAAAACTTTTATAAACCCAGCAGAAAGAAACCAATTTATCCAATTCAAAAAGAATTAAGGCATTATTTAATGCGCTTTGGTAGAGAATTGCAATTGCCGGCTCTATATAACGATTTAACCCGATTTACCTACACTTTACCCATTAAAGATAAAAGTGGAAATGATACTTTTTGGGAAAGTGCTATTTATGATATGCGTGATTTGGAGCTTTTGAAAGAAAACTTAGTAAAAAATTATGCCATTTTAAAAACCAAAGGCGATTATAGTTTTATTAATCATTTAGATGTTGCAGGTATTGATTTTTGTTATTTTGGCAACAGTCAGCCTTTCCGAATAAGAATCATTAATAAGTTCAACGACAACCAGGATCACTATTATATTAAACAAGCAGATGCCAGCCGGGTATATGGACTTGAATTGGAACATTTGTTATCGCCTAACCGTATTACCTATTTTACCTGTAAAAACACATTAATTGAAGAACATATACCAGGCATTCCAGGCGATAAATTTATTTCCAATTACTTACATGCACCTGATTTAAATGCTATTCGACTGGCAAAGGAATTTGTAAAATTTAATGAACGTTGTTTTACCCATTTATTGGGCGATATGCGCAGCTATAATTTTGTTGTGAATATTACACCCGATATTGAAGGTTATCAATACCGTATTCGTGCAATTGATTTTGATCAGCAATCCTATGAAGGAAGAAAAAACTTGTACCTGCCACAATTTTTTAAAGAAAATAATGCCTTTGTTGCTTTGGTAGCTAAGTATTTGAATAAAGAATCCATTTCGCAATACCAGGCTGAAGAAAAAACACTGATGGCTTTCAGGTTATCTTCCGCTAAATATAGAATCAAAGAATTATTGGATATTATGAGTAATGACATGATTTCAAAACCGGAAAAAATTAACCAGCTGAAACAAGAGTTGAGCGAACATTTTGAACAACCTGTATTCTTAAAAGCACATACAATGGGGCAAATTGTAAAAATGCAACTGAAACAAAACCTCAAAAAAAGTTTGGCTTTAATACCTAGGCAAGCTACTCCCGGAAAATCATTGTAATGCCGGCGTAGTAAGCCATACCATACACAATTGTTGCAAAAAACGATAATGAAGTAATAATGGTTGTGTTATATCCAGATTTTGAAAGTTGGCATGCAGGGTTTGGGTAATACTGTCTGTTGATTCAATACGCAACATTTCTTTAAAATCAATTTTACCCATCCCCCACCATTTGTACATGGCTTCTTTGGCACTCCACAATAAAGTTGTGGTCGCAATTAAATCGCCACCATACCGAACAAATAAAAATTCATCGGGGTGCATGAATTTGGTACTAATGTTTACAATCTTTTCTTGGGGCATTTCAATATCAATTCCTACTCTTTCATACCTGCTAACAATGGCCGCGGCATAATTACCACAATGCGAAATAGAAAAATGGTATTGTTCATCTGGTAAATAGGGCTTTCGGGTATCGGCTATTAAAATTTCATCATAAGGAAAATCATCAAATAAAAAAGGCAGTAAATATCTGCCAGCGGCATGTTGCAGCTGTTTATGTTTATGGGTAACTTTATGCTGAACAGGTATTTCTTTCAAAAAAAAATCCAATGGTTCTGTTATTTGCCAAATGGCCAGTCGGGTATTTTCGTTAATATTTTGTTGATAAAACAAGGGCATAAAAAAAGGAATAGTTCTTCATGCAGAATTACGAATTATATTGCACTATACAATGTAATTAAAACAGGAATGGGTAATTGGCCATTACATAAAAATGCTTTGAATCAACCATTTAAATAGTCAACACACATGATTTTATCGGATACACGAATTTTGGAAGAGATGGAAAAAGGTACTATCAAAATTGTACCCTTCCAACAAGACTGTTTAGGGAGTAATAGTTATGATGTGCATCTGGGCAGTACTTTAGCCACATATAAAGACCATATTTTAGATGCAAAACTACACAACACAATAGAGTATTTTGAAATACCCGATGAAGGCTTTGTATTGTATCCGCATATATTTTATTTGGGTGTTACTGCTGAATATACCGAAACCCATGCTCATGTGCCATTTTTGGAAGGCAAATCATCCACCGGACGGCTTGGTATAGATATACATGCCACTGCAGGTAAAGGAGATGTTGGATTTTGTGGCAACTGGACACTTGAAATTTCAGTAAAACAACCGGTTAAAATATATAAAGGAATGCCCATTGGTCAATTAATATATTTTCCTGTTGAAGGTGATATTGCTGTGAAATACAACCAAAAATTAAATGCAAAATACAGCCACCAACCCAATAAGCCCATTGAAAGTATGATGTGGAAAAACAGTTTTTAGTTTAACATAATAGCTCCGTTCAATATGGCTGCAAAACTTACCCAGGCAATATATGGTATTAATAACCACGCTGCCCATTTTTGAACGAAGCGCTATAAATGATGGTCAGTAAAATAAACAACCGCATCAATAGTATTTCTGCAAGCGCCCATCCGGTTTTATGCAAATAAAAAATATAAATGACCAGGCAATATTTAGCAAGAATTGTATAACAAACAATAATATAGCCTTTTGCTTTTTAGGTGAAGCAGCACTATTTTAAAGCAAATAAAAAGAAACGCCCATAGAGGCATATAAAAATGTCCACACCGGAGCAAACAAACCATTGGGCGGATTAATAAAGGGTTTATTCAAATGGGCATACCAATTTGTGGTGCAGTAACAATGCCACCTGCTGCCCCTAAAACCATAATAGTAATGAGTGCAACAATGAATTTTTAAGCATTAAATTTTTTTATATTTTTTTTGAAAAGCTATTAACAAACCCACTACTTCATTATAACTGTTAATACCGTTCTTTTGTTGATTCGCTCTTAAATAAACATCATACAAATCCATTATCTGTGGGGCAATACTGTTTTGTTCCTGCATAAAAAACCGATTGACCCGCTTAAAATCATTTCTAACCAAGGTATCTAAAGCCGGAGTAGCATCCGGAAAGGTATTTCTCAACAATAATTCATTGTATACATATTTATACAATTCACTGTAACAGGAATAAGCAACATAGGCATTTCCAGATTCTCTGGCAACCAAATAGCCTACAAAATTGGCTTCTTCTTCACCGGCATAACCAATTTGATGTGCCATTTCATGCAATACAGTGTAAGGAATTAATATGCGGGGCATATCGGCCCTTATCTGTGCTTCGCCGGTAAAGGGATTATAATACCCCCCCCATCCAAAATATTTTGCCCACGGTGTAAACAAACTGTTTTTAATACTTCGGTAATGGTATTGAATAAATGGATACAGTTTTGAAGCCTGTTGATAGTATGTTGGTGCCTGCCAATATAAAGTTATTAAATCAGGAGATGGCAATATTGAATCCTGACCTATTTGTTGTCTTAGGCTGTTTAACTTTACAGCTAAACTGTCTCGCAACACACACAATTCATCATTTGTATAAGGATTTACCTGTAAATGTAGCTGATAAGCAATACCCAATCGATGATAATTCAATCCCCAACTCAACATAAACCAGACATAGGCAACCACAACAATTTTCAATAAATTTTTAAGTATTAGCCAAATTTGTGCGCCATTTTTTCGAACCAGGCAGATTTTTATCAATCGAATAACTGAATAACACAAATAAAGACCTATTAAAATATACAAAACATCACCCAAACTAAATGGCAACCAGCCGGTTAACCATCTTAATATTTGGGCATACCCAACATATAGGTGTGTACTGTATAGTTTTTCAACAAAATTTGGATAAAATGTGGCGAACTGAATACTGCCAATCAGAATAATGAGAACATTCCAGATAAAATTTTGCTTTACCAAAAACTGTTTATTTCTTAATTTCATTATCAATTTACCGGGTCACTGAATATGGTATAATAATTTCCTTTTGCTCTTTCAATACGATATTGTACCTTTGCCCACCCTAAAAAACAAACCATGAGCCATAACAGGGAATTTGAAATAGCTTTTGTTGGGTTGAAATCAGGGCTTCATGTTTTTGAATATAGGGTTGAAGATAAGTTCTTTACAGCTTATGGGCATCAGGATTTTACCAATTGCAATGCAAATATCAAACTAAGCCTCAATAAAAAGAATGGCTTTATGCAATTGAAATTTGATATTGATGGCACGGTAGATATTCAATGCGACCGGTGTGGCAACCCACTAACCAAACTACTTTGGGATGAATTTAATATTGTAGTGAAAATGGTGGAAGAACCTGATTTAATGAATCATCAGGAAGAAGACCCGGATGTATTTTATATTGGCAAAGGTGAAAGTCATTTGCTAATTGCAGACTGGATTTATGAATTCATTAATCTTTGTTTGCCCATTCAAAACATGTGTAACCCCGATGAATACGGCGGAACATTATGTAATAAGATTGTTTTAGAACAACTCAAAAAAATGGAAGAACAGGTCAATAACGGAAACAATCCCCTATGGAAGGGATTGAATCAAATAAAAGGTTTAGAATAATTTTTTGAAAGTATAAATTTTAGGTTATGCCCAATCCAAAACGCAGACATTCTCAACAACGTAGTGCAAAAAGAAGAACGCATTACATTGCAGAAACCGTTACTTTAAGTAAAGACACCACTACCGGTGAAACGCATGTACGCCATCGTGCACATGTAAGTGAAGGTAAATTGTATTACAAAGGAAAATTAGTAGCTGAAAAAGCACCCTTAAAAGCTTAATTTTCTATTACATAAATGCATACTGCTACTTGTTTTGTAACGAATAGCAGCTTTTTTTGTTTTTATCAATACCTTTACCGAAGCATATATTGTCTACAAACCTTACAGTAGTAGATTTTCAGCAATATAATATTCATCAACGTTTAAACGTTTAGCCACACAGAGTTCCATAACAGGCATTTCTTGTTGAGCAATAAAACAGACTGAATCAAATGAATATAGGAATAGATTTAATGGGTGGAGATTATGCTCCTTTAGAAGCTGTAAAAGGCATTCAAGAGTACTTGCATTCCGGTAATTATCCGCATAAAAATAATATTACCATCACAGCCATTGGTAACGAGGCCACGATAGCTCCTTTATTATCTGCCCACGAATTAAATAACATTCCTGTTGTTCATGCAGATGAAGTAATTGGATATCACGAACATCCCACCAAAGCTTTAAAAGAAAAAAACAAAAGTTCAATAGCCATTGGTTTTCATTTGCTGGCAACCCAAAAAATTGATGCTTTTATCAGTGCCGGTAATACCGGTGCCATGCTCGTAGGGGCACTTTTTAGCATTAAAGCTATTGAAGGGGTTATCAGGCCAACTATAGCCACCATCATTCCTAAAATAAACGGCAGTACAGGTGTATTGCTGGATGTAGGTTTAAATGCAGATTGTAAACCAGAACATCTGGATCAATTTGCTGTTTTAGGTAGTTTATATGCACAACATATTCTACACATTACGCAACCAAAAGTTGGATTGTTGAATGTTGGGGAAGAAGAAGGCAAGGGAAATATTTTGGCCCAAACTACCTATCCCCTTTTAAAAAACAATCCGCACATCCAATTTTCCGGAAATGTTGAAGGGAGAGATATTTTTGAAGACAAAGCAGACATTATTGTATGCGATGGATTTACCGGCAATGTGGTATTAAAATTAGCCGAAAGCTTTTATGATATTGCCAGTAAAAGAAATTTACAGAATGATGCTTACCTAAAACGCTTTCATTACGAAAATTATGGAGGTACCCCTGTATTAGGTGTTTCAAAGCCGGTAATCATTGGGCATGGCATTAGTAATGCCAAAGCTTTTGCCAATATGATTGATGTAGCTGAAAAAATGATTGAAACTGAACTCTGCAAAAAAATCCAAGCAAGTTTTAAAGCTTAGCCGGATCTTGGGTTCATTCATATATCAGCCTGTTCTGAACCAGTTTCCCAATATTACTGCTTTTCTGTTATAAAAGGAATTTCGTTTTGATTTGCATTGGCCAGATAGATGGTTTGTGATGGGAATGCAAACTCTATCCCCTCTTTTTCAAATTTTTCAAATACAGCTAGATTTATGTTCTGTACTGTATTCATATATATCAAATAATCCGGTGTTTCTATATAGTATACATATTCAAAATTGATTGAAAAATCACCAAACGACTTGAGGTGCGCCCGATCAAAAGTGGCACCTGCAGTGCGTACAATTTCCTGAAGCATACCGGGCAATTGACGTAAATGTACCGTACTGGTATTATACACTACACCAATTGACGATACCACTCTGCGCCGTTCCATCCTTTTATAATTATGTATGGTAGATTTCACCAATTCTGCATTGGGCATTACCAATTGCTGACCATCTAAACTTCTGAGATGAGAGGTTTTGATTCCAATTCTTTCAATCACCCCACCGGTATTCCCTACCACAATAAAATCACCAATTTCAAAAGGTTTATCAAAGAAAATAACCAGATAACTAAATAAATCACTCAAAATATTCTGTGCAGCCAATGCTATGGCAATACCTCCAACCCCTAAACCTGCAATAATGGTGGTAACATTGTACCCCAAATTGTCTAATAACATAATAAACCCTGCACCCCAAATCAATACTTTAATTAAAACCAATACACCATTTAATTGCTTTACGCGTTCAGTCGGTTCATTTTTAATGCTCATATACAACAAAACCAGACTATGAAACAGGTAATTGATTAACCGAACTGCATAATACATGGTTACAACAGACAGGCCGGCAGAAAAAATTTTGTCTATTTTGGGAGAAAGGGTAAGCGTATTAATAATGACATAATTGATAAAAAGATAGCTATAGGGAATTACGAACCTTTCTGCAGCTACCACTATCTGATCATCGAATTTATTTTCTGTTTTACTTGTAATTTTTTTAAGAAGCTGGATGATATATCTTTTACAGATCTTAAAAATCATCCAGACAAAAATCATCCAACCCAGCACAATGGCATAATCCAATACTTTATTTTTCCAGAAAATTTGTTTCAGAAAATCTTGCATAACCAATAGAATTTATCTTCAAAAAATAACCACAGCTCCTGAAGTCAGTTCAACAAAAAGAAATCAACCCCCATCAAAAGCGTTATTGCATTAACCTGATTTATCCAGTGTCATTTTCAAACAAATCAAAGAACTGCAAACCATAGGTAATTAAACTCCAGTTTGCAATACATTAATAGTATTGGGACCTTCGCAGCAAATAATATCAATACAACTTAAATTTTTTTGAAAGCCAATTTTGGCCTCAAAAACCTGCGGATAATAAACAGGTTGATCAATATTTTGGAAATTATTAGGGCTAAACCTGTTTCTGTAATCTGTTACAAAATTAGGGTATTGTGGTAAAAAGCTATCAGTATACGTCAAATTGACAGAAAATTTTAAACACTGAATTGCCCATTGTAGAGTAGCCAGATTCAGTTCAAACAGCAAAGCGTATTCCTGAAAAATTACCTCACGAAGTGAATCGGCATAATATTCAAAAAAGGGAGAACGATTGTAACAAGACACAATAGTTCGCCAATGCTGTTGCTGCCATTTGGAACGATAGTCAATTTTAACCAACTTAAATAATCCTTTTTGATCCCGTCCTTTTAGAACAGGAACTGTTAAGCCAATCAGTCCATTAGCCCCGGCAACCATACTCCGATTGCGAAAACTCATTTTTTGCCAGTTATCGCATATTTCAATTTTAACATTTGAAAAATTAAGTAAAGCCTTAAATAATTCAACGTTTATAAAATACTGATTATCAATTACTAATGTTAATTTATTATTCATTTATTCATATAATTTAATTTTTTGTAAATATTGTTCTTTTTAACATTAAATTACCTATTTTTTATTTCCAGTAAATAATTATAAATAATTTATAAACAAGTATTTATGTTTATTTTTATCAACTAAATTTTATAGCTCTAAATTTTTCAAACGGGTATTGAAAAAAATCTAAATTATTTAGCATCAAAAATAAGCCAAATTTTCTTTCAATTGCGTAACTGAAATTTTTGACTACTTTTCATGCAAAATTGTATAGCGTGAAAAATACCATACTCCTATCCTTTTGCATTTTCCTGTTTTGGAGTTGCCAGCAACCTCAGGCCTTTGTTTTTCGTTCTATCCAAAATGTTGCTATGCTGCCAAAAGCAAAAGATTCAATCGGCGTTCGATTGAATCTGGCATTTACCAACCCGAATAATTTTAATGTGGTACTAAAAAAAGTAGAGGGAAATATTTTTGTGAACGGCAATTTTATTGGCCATTATTGTTTAGATACTTTATTAAAAATTGCCAAAAAGTCAGCTTTTGAATTACCGGCTGCAATCACCATTTCTAAACAAGTACTTTACAAAAATGCCTGGAACAGCCTTTTGCAAAAAGAAATTTTGCTGGAAGTAAAAGGGTCCAGTAAAGTGGGCAAATCGGGAATTTTTATCAATTTGCCGTTCGATTATAAAGGGAACCAGCGCATTCCTTTTTTCTAAAAAAACTATTGTATGGGTTGTATATGGCAGGGTTTTCCTTTTTGCGGGCCGCCCCCATCTGCAGCTCGTTTACAAATAGGCGGTAATTTTTGATAGGCATCCGGTTCTGCTTTTTCATTATCGGCATCAAATCCGGCATTATTTAGAGCCGTTTTAATATCATCCACAGAAACCCTGTCGGGTATGTATTGCACCCTGATTTCGCCGGCTAATAAATTTATCTTCCACTGTATCATCCCTTTTTGCATGTTGGCATTGTTTTCAATAATCAGATATTTATCCAGCTGCTCTTTACATTGCCAGCATTTTAAATTATCAGATTTAATGGTAACCCATTGCGGCCTTGCGGCCATTACCTGACTTTGAGCGGAATGAACAATTAAACTCAAAACAAAAACAAGTGCAATTTTTTTAAGCATAATACGAAAATTTCGATGTGTACATTAACCTTATTATTGTTGCCAGTTGGCCGGATCTGTTCTCCAATTTAGCAATAATTGTTCAGTTGAGGCATCTACCAGCTTTTTTTCGATGGATAGATCAATTAAAACGCTATAATTGGTTAACGAGCGATATACTATTCCAGCTTCTTTAAAAGCTGTTGCTGCTGCTTCAAAACCATAAGTAAATATAGATACCATCCCTACTACTTCCATGCCTGCATCCTGCAGTACTTTTACCACCAGCAAACTACTTTTTCCGGTAGATATCAAATCTTCTACCACCACCACTTTTTTGCCGGGCAGTACAGCACCTTCTATCTGATTGCCCAACCCATGTTCCTTTGGTTTAGGGCGAACATATAAAAATGGTAATTTTAACTGATCGGCTGCCATAGCCCCCCAGGCTATTCCGGCAGTAGCTACTCCGGCAATGGCCTCAGCAGCATCAAATTCACTAAACAATACATTACACAGTTCACTTTTTATAAAGTCACGCTCATAGGGATAAGAAAGTATCTTTCTGTTATCGCAATAAATTGGACTTTTCCACCCACTGGCCCAGGTAAAAGGCTGGTTTGGACTTAATTGTATGGCTTTAATCTGCACTAATTTTTCGGCAACTGCCCGTTCGTTTGTTTGCATATTTACTTTCATTTATTCGCAAAAATCAATCAAATTTTACGCTAAATTAAGCTTAGCCGCCACGATGAAATATTTACCTTGCGTAATATTATTCACATTCTATTAATAAAAGGGATATGAAAAAGAAAATTATAGCTGGTGGCGGATTGATTACCAATGAAGATGATGCAGTTTTAATGATTTACAGAAGAGGTAAATGGGATTTACCCAAAGGCAAGAAAGAAGAAAATGAAACTATTGAAGCTTGTGCACTTCGTGAAATAACAGAAGAAACCGGCTTACAAAATTTGTTAATTGAAGCAGAAATTACTGTTACAGTGCATGAATATATTGATCCATTTTCAGGAGAAGCCATTGAAAAGCACACCCATTGGTTTAAAATGCAAGCCGGTAAAAAGGAAAAATTAGTGCCCCAAAGTATTGAAGATATTGTTGAAGTGAAATGGATTGAGCGCAACGAATTAAATACTTATGTAAAAGAAACTTATCCCACTTTAATAGAAGTATTTCAAAAGGCCGGCTATCTGAATTAGTGTTTTTTAAGAATAGCTACCGTTAACCGGCTGATGCAAATTAATTGATGCTTTTCATTCGTTATACGGATATCCCAAACATGTGTAGTGGCTCCAATATGCAAAGGCGAACAGATTCCGGTAACAAACCCTTCTTTTACCCCTTTTAAATGATTGGCATTAATTTCAATGCCCACGCAAATTTGCTTATCCGGATCAATAATGAGTGCAGAAGCAACGCTCCCCAACGTTTCGGCCAATGCTGCGGATGCGCCGCCATGTAATAAACCATATGGCTGGCGGGTATTTTGATTAACGGGCATGGTAGCTTTCAGATAATCACTACCTACTTCTGTAAATTCAATACCCAACACCTCGCCCATAGTATTTTTACCAAGGCTATTTAAGTTAGCAATACTAAGCTGTTCAAGGTACCAGATGTGCTTTCTCACTGAATTAATGATTAATGGTTGCAATCACTTCATCGGGTAAAAACGGGGCAGCATTTCCGCCATTTTTTAAAATATCGCGAACAATAGTAGATGCTACAGATGTATATTTTGGTTCACCGGTTAAAAAAATGGTTTCAATATTCCGATTCATTGTTCTGTTGGCATCTGCAATTGATTTTTCGTATTCAAAATCGCTAACAAAACGAATACCTCTTAAAATGAAGCGAGCACCAATTATGGCACAAAAATCAATGGTTAGGCCTTCGTAACAAATACTTTCCACTTTGGGTTCATTTTTATAAATGGCTTTAAACCAAGCCATACGTTGTGCTGCTGAAAACATTGGATTTTTTGCGGCATTAATACCTATACCAACAAAAATTTTATCGAATAATGGTAATGCCCGGTTAATAATATCTACATGCCCTAAGGTTACCGGATCAAAAGTTCCGGGAAAAAGACAGATTCTTTGCATAGCATTATTTTTTTCTGAATAAGAATATCTACTCTTTTTCAGTGTTAAGCATTACGGTTCGATAATAAATATAAAGCAGCCATACGCACCGCTACCCCATTTTCTACCTGGTGTAAAATTATTGAAAAGGGACCATCGGCCACATCGCTATCTAACTCAACACCGCGATTAATAGGTCCTGGGTGCATAATCACAATTTCTTTACCCAAATTTTCTAATAACCGGCGATTAATGCCATAGCTTAAATTGTATTCCCGTAATGATGAAAACAAGGGTTGATTTTGCCGTTCTAATTGGATGCGTAACACATTGGCCACATCGCACCACTGCAAAGCTTCTTTTAAACTGTAGGTAACTTTTACACCTAAAGCAGTTGTAATATAAGGTGGAATTAATGTTGGAGGCCCGGCTACCATTACCTCTGCTCCCATTTTGTTCAATAAATAAATATTGCTCAATGCTACACGGCTATGCATGATATCACCAATTATGGCCACTTTTAAACCTTTTAAAGAACCAAATTTTTCAGTCATGGAAAAGGCATCTAAAAGGGCTTGTGTTGGATGTTCATTGATACCATCACCGGCATTAATAATAGCTGCGGGAATATGGCGGGCTAAAAAATGGGGGGCACCACTGGCGCTATGGCGCATCACCACCATATCCACCTTCATACTTAAAATATTATTCACCGTATCTAACAGTGTTTCACCTTTTGCAGCCGATGAACCACTGGCAGTAAAATTGATGGTATCTGCACTGAGCCTTTTTTCAGCCAATTCAAAAGAGATACGCGTACGGGTAGAATTTTCGTAAAATAAATTTACAATGGTGATGTCACGAAGAGAAGGAACTTTTTTTACCGGCCGCTGCAATACCTCTTTAAATTGTGTTGCAGTATGCAGAATAAGTTCAATATCTTCTTTTTGAAGATCCTTAATACCAAGGAGATGTTTGGTAGATAGTGCCATTAAAAAGCGAAGATAATGTTTTCACAAATTAGCTGTCTAATAATTCTACATATTCCTCTTCATCTGTTTCTAACCAATGTACTTTTACCTTTTGGGAAACAATGGTATCAATAGATCGGCCAATATAATCGGGCTGTATCGGAAATTCTCTGCTGAATCTTCTGTCAATCAAGACACATAAAGCTACTTTGGCCGGCCTGCCAAAATCAACCAATGCATCTAAGGCAGCTCTAATTGTTCTGCCGGTATATAGCACATCATCTATCAGTATTACATTTTTGTTTTCAATATTAAAAAGGATATCTGTTTTATTGGCACGGTGCAATTCTTTTCGAATATCGTCCCTGTAAAAAGTAATATCTAATTTTCCATAATGAAATGTTTGTTGTGGCAATAATTGCTGCAATGCCTGCGCTATTTTATTGCTAAAAAAAACCCCACGGGGCTGTAAACCTATCAACACAGTATCCTGCAAATCGGGATAATCTTCTCTAATTTGGCAAGCCAAACGTTGAACGGTTAAATGCAATTGTTCCTTTGTTAGTATTGTTTTCAAACCCTGCTATTTTTTTATAAAAATACGTGTTTCAATTTATCCTGCTTATTTTGCAAATCTATCATGCTTTATTTGAAGAAGATATCATTATTTCAATTTAAAAATTACGGCAGTAACAGTTGGGAGTTTACTGAAGCTGTAACCGGGATATGCGGACCAAATGGTACCGGTAAAACCAATTTGCTGGATGCAATTTATTATTTGTGTTTTACCAAAAGTTATTTTGCCCGACAGGATACATTTTCAGTTCAGCAAGGTAAAAAGGGTATGCGTTTGGAAGGTTTGTTCGAAAATAATAATCAATCTTTTGAAACTGTTGCCATTTTGCGGGAGAATAATAAAAAAGAATTTTTATTAGATCAGGAAACTTATAAAAAATTTTCTGAACATATTGGCCGGTTTCCCTGTGTAATGATTGCTCCCGATGATGCTGCAATTGTTGTAGGACTGAGCGAAGAAAGACGAAGGCTGATTGATACCATTTTATCACAATACAATGCTACTTATTTAGAAGCACTGATTCAATACAATAAATTACTACAACAACGCAACAGTTTATTGAAACAAATAGCCGGCACCGGGCAGCACGATATTACTTTGTTGGAAGCCATTGATACCCAGTTTGTGTATTATGGCAGCATTATTTACCAACACAGAAAAAAATTCACTATTGAATTCATTCCAAAAATTTTGGAAAACTATCAATTAATTGCAGGTAGCGGTGATGGTATTTCAATCAGCTACATCAGCCAATTGAATGAAAACAGTTTTAAAGATTTACTGAAGGCTTCGTTACAAAAAGATATGCTGTTACAAAGAACCAATTCCGGCATTCATAAAGATGATCTTGAAATAACCATGCAGGAAAACAGTTTTAAAAACAGGGCATCGCAGGGGCAGAGAAAAACATTGTTGTTAGCCATTAAGCTGGCAGAATTTTCTGTTTTAAAAGAACAAAAAAAAGTTGCTCCCATTATGTTGCTGGATGATGTGTTTGAAAAATTAGATGAGCAACGAATGCATCAGTTATTTTATATAGTTTGTGTACAGGAAAACTGTCAGGTATTTATTACGGATACGCATGCCGAAAGGCTCAGCAATTATTTAAAAAAAATGCAGGTAAATTTTAGTTTAATTACATTATAACCAAAGTATCTTTACAGCATGGGAGAATTTAGTATTAGAGATGCGCTCCATCAGTTTGTAAATAAAAGCAATTTACGCAATGGGCTGAGAGCCGTTCAAATTACCCAAATTTGGGAAGAAGTGATGGGTAAAACAATTGCTAAGTACACTACAAAAATAGAGATTATTAATAATACATTATTTGTATATACGCCTGTAGGCCCATTAAAAAATGAGTTACAATATCAAAAAAGCCAAATTATTGAACGTATTAATGAGGCGTTGCAGGAAAAACTTATTACTGAAGTAGTTATTCGCTAACTCCAATATTAAGCATAGGTATAATCTTCATTATACTTTAAATGTTGTTCTTCTGCAGTTTCCTTTAAAATGTCATAAATACTTAGAACACCTAAAAATTTATGTCCTTTAAAAACCGGCAGATATAAAATCTGGAAACTGTTCATTAATTCCATACAACGTTCTGTACTATCTTCCGGTTCAACAATCGGGAAATCTTTTATCAAAATATCTTTTACAAAAGTTTTTTCCGGACACAGTCCGTTCAATGCAATTTTATGCAGGCAGTCTTTTTCACAAACAATACCTTTATACTGGTCATCATCCGTAACAATAACATAACTAACATTCGCCACCTTCATTAAAACAAGCGCTTCCAGAACAGTTGCTTTGCTGCTAATATAATTAAATTTAGCAGTTTGTTTTTCTAACAATTCATGTACATTTTTCATACGTAAGAATTTGTTTTATTACATGCGGCATTCACAAATACATATATATATTATTTTATAAAATAAAAATATATAAGTATAGGATTTGTTTAAAAACCACATGTAAGAAGGTGATTGCAGAATTGCATGATAAAGGTAGTAAAAACGATTATGTAAGAAATGATAAAAATCAGTTAATTAGAACTATGTTATTTTACTCTGGGATCAATCCATGCATACAAAACATCGGAGAGTATATTCATTACAATAAAAAAGCAAGCTGTTAACAAAACACTGCCCATAACTACCGGAAAATCAAGTTGTTCCAGAGCATCTACCGTAACTTTTCCAATCCCATTCCAACCAAAAATATATTCCACAAAAAATGCGCCTGCCAGTAATTCCGCAAACCAACCGGTTATGGCAGTAATAATAGGATTCAATGCATTTTTTAACGCATGAACAAATAATACTTTAGTACGAGCTAATCCTTTGGCATATGCTGTTCGAATATAATCCTGTTGCAACTCATTCAATAAACTACTTCTGGTTAATTGGGTAAAAATGGCAAGCGGTCGTATACCCAAAGTAATGGCCGGAAGAATTAAGTTTTTCAAGTCTAGTTGCTTTCCTTTAAAAGGATCAATATAATATAAACTGCCCAGCATGTGCAGACCGGTATATTGAGACAATAAAAAACCAAACAGATAAGCTATTACAATTCCTGTAAAAAAAGAAGGAACAGAAATTCCCAATATGCTGGTAAATACAGTGGTTGTATCTATCCAGCTTCCTTTCTTCACAGCAGCCAAAACACCTAAGCTAATGCCTAACAAAAACGCCATAAGTATAGCCGCAACAGTGAGTAATATGGTATTGGGAAATGCCTCTGTTAAAATTGCTGTTACCGTTTTCCGGCTTTGATAAGAACGGCCTAAATAAGGCAGTTTGATACCAACTTTATAATGGCCACCAATGAAAAAGCCATTTAAATTTTTTTGAAAAATGGCCTTTTCGGGATAAATAGAAAGTGGGGAAACATCATTGATGTAAATTAAAAATTGTTTCCATTTGGGTTCATCCAATGCCAATTCTTTCCGAATATTTTGAATGGTGGCTTTGTCAGCAGTTTGCCCCATGATTAATCTTGCAGGATCACCTAAACCTTGAAACAGTGTGAATACCAGCAACAAAACACCCAATAGTACCAGCATTCCATATAATGATTTTTTTAGAATAAAAATTGCCATTATTCTTTTTTTAGAAAAGCCAATATGCTTTGTGCATCTGCAAAACTTATTTTATTTTTTACAGTTGGACCTTGCATTATAATATAAGTTGGATTTACTCTTGCAGCGGTTTTCATCACTGTTGCATCGCACTGTAATACGTTAACATTTGGGAACAAACGCTTTCCTTCCGCCAGGTCAGCCGTAACGATAAAAACAGGAATATGCATACTGCCAGCATCCTGGTATATTTTCTGAAACATCTCTTCCCACTTTTTTACATTCGAAAAATCACGGGAAAAAAGAAGAATATACCTGCCTTTTGTTTGTAAAAGGGCCTGTGTAGTATCAGATCCATCAGCGGTTTGTAATGCAAAATCGGCAATGGCGGCCGTTAACCCATTGCCTTTTTTAATCAATTTGGCAGATCTGTCAACAAATACATAACTGCTATCTAAATCATCCGGAATACTGTCTTCAGCAAACTCAATCATTTTTCCATCTTTTTGATATTGAAAAGTATAGGTGTAAACATCCGAAACTGCATTTTCTGGTGTTTTCATTTCATCTAACAGATTGTTCCCAATTTTATAGGGCAAACAATCAACAAAGGGTAAATGCCGCAAAACATACCATTGTGTAATAGCTAATATCAGCACTACGCCAATTAATGTAACGAATGCAACGCCTGATGAAAAGAAAGGCTTTACATATTTAGTTGTGAAAACAAGAAAAATAATGAGTATTAATAACAATACGTCCTTCGTAAAAGTTTGAATGGGTGTTAAAGGAATACAATCTCCAAAACAGCCACAAGCTTTTATTTTGCCACTGAATAAGACGTAGCTGGTTAAAAATGTAAAAAATACAATCAGTATCAATAATAACTTGCTAAAAAACCGAGCCTTCCAGCCAATAATAATGGCAACGCCGGCCAGCACTTCCAAAAGATTCATACCAAATGCCATGTACAATGAAAATGAATCGAAAAAATTCCAATGCCATGCCTCAAAAAATTCCTGCATTTTGTAACTTAACCCAAGTGGATCATTGGCTTTTACCAAACCTGAAAAAATAAATAACAGCCCCACCAACCACCTGACAATTATTATTAAATATTTCATGGCAGTAATTTTAATTCGTTAATCTGTTAATAAAATTCAAATGGCAAAATGAAAATTAAAAAATATTTTTATAACCAAGTTTCAAACAACTTGATAAAAGCTAGCTTAATTTATATCCTGTATTTATTCATGCATTAATATTAATGCAAATACGGCATAATTGATAATATCAATAAAATTGGCATCAATTCCCTCGCTTACAATCGTTTTGCCATCATTAAATAAAATCTGCTTGATGCGCATCAATTTCATTAGAATTAAATCGGCAAAACTTTCCTGACTCATTTCTCGCCAGGCCTCACCATAATCATGATTTTTATTTTGCATAATGTTTTTGGCAATCTGTATTTGCTTTTCATACCACTCTTCTACCTGCGTAACCGGAATTTCTTCTACTTTGGCATCTCCAATTTCAAGTTGAATTAATCCAATCACTGCATAATTCACAATGGCTTTAAATTCAGAGGCGATATCATCTGCTACCAATTGTGTTTTTTTATCTTGTATCGTTCTAATGCGCAATGCCTTAATAAATAACTGATCTACCACAGAAACAATTCTTAAAACACGCCAGGCTGTTCCATAATCTGCCGCTTTTTGAACAAAAATTTTTTTACACTGCTGTATTACTGCATCGTACTGCTGGTTAGTAATGTTCATATTCATTTGTTAAAGGCCTGAGTATATAACCCGGTTATTCTATTGAAATAAAGAATGCAATATAATTTTGATGAAAATATCAATTATTTTCAATTAGAACAAACAGACTGCTTTACTATTAATTTTGTTGCAAGATAAATGAAAGCAAAGAATGTATACGCTCAATTGTAATGGAAGGTTATTGGTAATTGAAAAACCCATCATTATGGGCATTATTAATGCAACACCCGATTCTTTTTTTAAAGACAGCCGGCAAACCACCATACAAACAGCAGTTGAGCAGGCAGAAAAAATGACAAAAGAGGGGGCTGTTATTATAGACATAGGCGGACAAAGCACCCATCCTAAAAGTAGTCTGCAAACAGCTGCAACAGAAATGGAACGCATTATTCCGGTAATTACACAAATTCGTAAAACGTTACCTGAAGTTTTTATATCGGTAGATACTTTTTATGCCTCTGTAGCCAAAGCTGCTGTTGAGGCAGGTGCTGATATAGTGAATGATATTAGCGGTGGAAATTTAGACCCGAAAATGATTGAAACGGTTGCAAATCTGCATGTACCCTATATTTGTATGCATATGCAGGGCACACCTCAAACCATGCAAAAGTATACTTCATACGAGGATATTTGTTTAGATATTGTAGACTATTTTATCAAAAAAGCCACGCTGGCAAAAGAGGCCGGAATTATAGATATGATAATTGACCCCGGCATTGGATTCAGCAAAAATATTCAGCAGAATTTTTTATTGATTAAACAACTCAGTATTTTTCAGATACTGCATAAGCCCATTTTGTTGGGCATTTCAAGAAAGTCTTTTTTATATAAAACACTTCAAAAAGAAAATGCCAGTGAGGCACTTAATGCAACAACAGCCATGCACATGGCGGGTTTAATAAATGGTGCAAACATTTTACGGGTGCATGATGTAGCTGCTGCGCAGGAGTGTATTACATTGTACAATGCTTATATGGCATCATAAAAAAAGCCCCCTTTCAGGAGCTTTCAAAAACTGAACAATCTATACTTTTTATTTAACTGGTTTCACTGAACCGGGTAATAACGGAGCAGGTGCTTTTTGTGGAGCTGGTATGGTTACATCCGTAACTTCAATATCAAAAATTAAATTGGTGTATGGAGGAATCACCGGAGGACTGCCCTGTGGACCATAACCCAACATAGCAGGTACCAATAAACGGCCCTTCCCTCCTTTTGCAAAATATTTCAATCCATCATCCCAACCCTGAATTACATTGTGTTTGCCAACAACAAAGGTAAAGGGTGGCTTTTTAGCAGTAGCCGTATCCATATTGCCATCAAATTTTTTCCCATTTTCAAGGTAGCCTTTATAATATACAGATGCCTGCATGCCTGAATCGGCTTTTGGCCCTTGGCCTTCTGTTTGTACCTCTACCAAAACTCCATTGGGTGATTGGATAGTTTTAATATTATTTTTTGCAGCATAGGCCTGTAAATCTTCAATTTCTCTGTTTTTCTCCTCTTCCATTTCTTTTTGGTAATCAGCATTAACTGCTGCATCATTATTGTAAACTTTCAAAATATCCACCCTGCCATCTATAGTACCGCCTTTTTTAAACAGTTCATTGTATTCAGGAATCATGCCCAGATTTTTGAGTGTATCAATACTCATTACAAAATTAATTTTATCGCCCGGAGCACATTGCAATAACACTTCAGTAAAGCTATGTTTACCAAAAGATGCAGTATCAATTTTTACAAATGCAGGAATATGCCCGAAAGTAGAATTCAAGATAGAGTCTTTCCCTCCCACTTTCATTTTGTATTCAATATTAAATTTAATAATATCACCTTGTTTTAACAGCACCTTACTATTGCCATGTATAATTTTATATACCAGGCCCGTTTTGGTTTTGTTGTACTGATGACAACCTGCAAGCAGCAGCGCAACCCCCAGAATTGTTGTTGAAATTTTCATTGGTTTATGTATTGTTATTGTTTACAATTTAGTTAGAACAAATTTTAAAACATTATTGCAGGGCTCCCTTGTAAGCCGGAATAACATTGTAAAAATGTTCTAAAGTTTTTTCTAAAGTATCACTACTTCTGCCCCCGGCTGCATTTTTGTGTCCGCCGCCTTCAAAATGATTACGGGCAAATATGTTCACATCAAAATCTCCCTTACTACGAAAACTCCATTTTCTTTCTTCATTCCTGTCAATTACAATGGCCCCAAACTTAATGCCTTTAATGGTTAATAAATAATTTACCAAGCCTTCCGTATCGCCCGTTTTAATATCATATTGAATGATATCAGCTCTGGGGATTGACATGACTGCCGTATTGTATTCGTACAATACCTCCATTCTGTTCAGTAAAGCATTCCCAATAAAACGAAGCCGATTTTCTAAAAAACTATCATAAATGTTATCATGAATGGGCGTATGCTGTAAGCCTAAATCTTTAAAATGTGCCACCATTCTGTGTACTGATGCTGAAGTTGCAGGAAACCTGAACGAGCCGGTATCAGTCATTGTACCAGTATATAAACAAGTAGCAATAGTTACATCTAATAATTCAGGACGTTCAGATTGCATAATAAAATCATACACCATTTCGCAAGTAGAACTTTTGGCAGTATTACTAATGCCAAATTGAAATGCCGATTCTTGTGGTTGTTCATGATGATCAATCAGTACTTTAATCCCTTCGGCTGCTTCTAAATGTTTTTCGAGGTGTTTGGTTCGGTGTAAAACATTAAAATCTAAACAAAATAAAATTTCAGCAGATTGAATGAGCACAAGTGCTGCATCTTTTTTTGCTTCAAAATCAATAACTTTATCCGCATCCGGCATCCAATCTAAAAAATCTGCCCAATTGGTGGGTGTAATAACAGTAACATCGTGTCCGGTTTTTACTAAAAAATGATATAAACCAAGGGCTGAACCCATGGCATCGCCATCAGGTTTTTGATGTGTTGTAATAATAATTTTTTTGGGCGTTCTCAATAGTGGATAAAATGCTTCAATTGCTTTCATAATCAGGTGGGCAAAAATAGAGTAAATCTATATGCCATTAACAGCTTTTTAAAAAGATAAGCATTTATTTAGCAGGAATATTGGAAGCACTGTAACCTAAATCATTAATTTTGCAGCCAAATTGAATAAAACATTTATGAGTAACAGAACTTTTACGATGATTAAGCCCGATGCAACTGCAAAAGGTTACACCGGTGCCATCTTAAACCAAATGATTGAAGCGGGTTTTACTATTAAAGCCATGAAGTGGACAAAATTAACCACTGAGCAGGCTGCCGAATTTTATGCCATTCATAAAGAACGTCCGTTTTTTGGAGAGTTGGTAACTTTTATGAGTAGTGGTCCCATTGTTGCTGCTATTTTAGAAAAAAAAAATGCAGTGAATGATTTCAGAAAATTAATAGGTGCTACCAATCCGGCTCAAGCGGAAGAAGGTACCATCCGAAAAAAATATGCCGCATCTGTTGGTGAAAATGCAGTACATGGTAGTGACAGTGATGAAAATGCATTGATTGAAGCTGACTTTTTCTTCTCAAAATTGGAAAGATTTTAGTAACCTCCTCAAAGTGGCATGATTTTTTCTACTATTTGAATGTTTTTTAAGGGTTTAGGGTTGAAAAAAGGCTTCTGTAAATTGAAGCCTTTTTGAATAAAGTAAATTGAAGTACTTACTTAATATGCATTTCTTCTATAAGTGCGGGTTTTGGGTGCGAACGGACCACCACCGGGATGGCTAGTATAATATCCGCCAAGAAAAACATTATCTAACCGCACTGAGAAAGTAACCTGAAAAGAATAGAAAGCATCTTTATTATGAGGATTACCACGTGGCATATACAAAGGTGGTTTAGCACCGGGACTTACCTCAATCACCTCTAAACGATAATGAAGCAGCTTCTAACTGACCTGCAGCAATTAATGCGTTGGTTGCATATTTTGGTGTACTTACGTCATCTAAATAATCGGTAAAAAGAATGCGATAATTAAATTCAAAACCAACTGCAAATGCGTCTGTAACCTCATAGCGCACTCCAGCTCCAAAAGGTATATTTAACTGTGTACGATGATACGGTTTGGGATAACCGGGTTGATTTAAATACTGCCCTTCAGTACCAATATCGTGCAGATAAACCTTATTCCCATTTCTGTCATAGGTAGTAGGATTAAAATGAAATAGTCCAAATCCACCAAATACATAAGGCACAATGTTATAGACATTCCTATCAAGGATATCGTATTCCATCATATTAGAAATTTCCCACACAAAACTTTTAAAATTTAAGTTTCTGGCTCTTAAATCGGCTCTTGGGGACAAAGCATCATTCCCTTTTACACCCAATAAAGACAATCCTAAACGATAGCGTATTTTTTCACCTAAATCGTAGGTTGCACCTCCCATAACATCAGGAGAAACTTGTTTTAATGCAGGGGGACCCTGTATTAAATCGCCCAGATAAGCGCTAACGCCTAATCCACCAAAAGCACGAACACGTTGTGCCAAAGAAGGGGAACTTAATGCTAAAAAAGTAATTAGCAGAAATGTGCGATAGGATGCTTTTAAATGCATTAAAAAGAGTTAGTGGTTTGTAATTGATGATGTACCTAACTCAGGTTAATTACTTTTCGAATATATTGATTTTGTACAATTGTTAGCAATAACTGTTCCAATTATTCAAAAAATGCATAGGAATCATAGCTTCATCTTTTCAATCAAAAAAAATAGTATTTCCCCCATCTGTCTGCATTAAAGCTTCGGGGTTGTTTTATTTACTTTTTTCAGCCAGCCATTTGGCGCGACCATACCCTTTTAAAACATGCTTTTCACTATGGTAAGAAGAACGCACCAAAGGGCCACTTTCTACATAATCGAACCCAATTTGATAGCCAATTTCTTTTAATTCAGCAAATTCATCCGGATGTACAAAACGCTGAACAGGCAAATGTTTGGCAGTTGGTTGTAAGTACTGCCCTAAAGTTAACACATCACAATCAACAGTTCTTAAATCATGCATAGTTTGTATCACTTCTTCTTTGGTTTCGCCAATACCTAACATTAAACCTGTTTTGGTGCGCATACCACCTGCTTTTAAAGTTTTTAACACTTCTAAACTTCTGTGGTATTTGGCCTGTACCCGAACTTTTCGGGTCATTCGTTCTACTGTTTCCATGTTATGGCTTACAACCTCAGGTGCAGCATCAATAATTCTTTGTATTTGATTGGATATGCCTCTGAAATCGGGAATTAATGTTTCCAGAGTTGTTGCAGGGTTTAAGGCTTTTATGGCTTTTATGGTATTGTGCCAGATAATGGAGCCGCCATCTTTCAATTCATCTCTGTCAACACTGGTAATTACTGCATGTTTTACTTTCATTAAGTGAATGGCTTCTGCAACCCTTTGAGGTTCATCCCAATCAACCGGTGCAGGCCTGCCTGTTGCTACAGCACAAAATCCACAACTGCGGGTACATACATTACCTAAAATCATAAATGTTGCAGTACCTTCTCCCCAGCACTCACCCATGTTGGGGCAGTTTCCACTTTCACAAATGGTATGTAATTGATGGGTATCAACCAAACCTCGAACATGTTTGTAACTTTCGCCAATGGGCAGTTTTACCCTTAACCAATCAGGTTTTTTTATTCTTATAGCATTTGTTGTTGCTGAAATAACCGGTAATTCTTCCACAAAATCTGTTTTTATAAAATAATTGCAATACTGCTGTTCATTTGCTATTTTAAAATATTTGCTTCCCAAACTTTGTACATGAAGCAATGTATATTTCTGATAGCCGTAAAATGAATCATCCTTCGCTCAAATAAAACAATATACGTAATAAAAGGATGTGCAAATTTACATTACTTTCTTCTTCCAAATACTATAGCAGCATACGCATTAAAGAATAATTTTCTATCAGAACTATTCACCATAATGGGCATATTCTGTGTATAGTATTCCAGATTAACGCCTAACTCTAATGCAGAAAGTAATTCGTTATACCTTCCATAATCAAACCGAAGTGCTGCCCGTGCCTGCACACCGGGAACATATTTTATTTCATTCAATCCTTTACTAAATCCGGATGAGCCTTGAATAAGCGTATAATCGAGAAATGCAGTTGGATTATCTGAATATTTAATATCGTTTACCTGATTGGCATTGTTTGGATCCTGAACCTGCAAATAGTATGGTTTTAACATGCCTAAACTAAAACCACCGCCATAAATTGCTGAAACAGCAACGCCGTTTTTATTACCCTTACCACCAATTAAACGTTGCTGGCCAAATCCTAATTTAAAACAGTAGAAATTATTCTGCTTTCCGTAAATGTAGGGATTACCCAAAAAAACAAATCCACCCCCTACCAATGGTACAGATGTTTTTTCTTCGTGTTTGTCTTTATGCTCACCTAACTCCATCCACCACAAATTGGTTTTAGTAATGGTTTTATATTTTCCATGTTCATAAAAAATACCATACCCATCGGTATTCAATTTCACGCCAAATGCTCCTTGTTTCTGATAAATGAGTGCCCCTTCTTCTTCCTGCTTAATTAAATTATTAATTCTTTCTCTACGTTCTACAGCTTTTTGTTGTCTGCTGGTAAGTGCATTTGTACTTTGTGCAAATAAAAAAACTGGTGCCAGGGCTAAGGTTAATACAATTAATTGCTTCACAAGAATTATTTTAATGCTAATTTAGATAAAAATTTAACCTATGACTTCAATTGTATTGTATAAAGGAAATTTAAGAACAGAATTAACACATTTACAAAGTGGAACGTTAATTGAAAATGATGCACCCACCGATAATCAGGGGAAAGGGGAAAGATTTTCACCAACCGATTTGGTAGCTACTGCTTTGGGTAGTTGCATGATTACAACAATGGGCATTAAAGCCAATACAATGAACATTGATTTAACCGGTACCAAGGCTGAGATTACGAAAATTATGAAGAGTGATCCCAGAAGAATTGGTAAAATCATTACCCATATCATATTTCCAACTTCTTTGCAGCAACTGGATGAAAAACAAAAACAAATTTTAGAAAATACGGCGCGTACCTGCCCGGTAGCAAGAAGCCTGCACCCGGATTTAGAAACAGATATTCAGTTTACTTGGGAATAATTACTGGCTGGTTTGCTTTAGTATTTTATGACCAACCATACAGGATAAACATTTTTTTTCTGAACAATATTGTCGGGATAAATGAATGAATGCCTGCGAATCGAATGCATTTTTGTTAGGAATTTGATATTGTAACCAGTTACTGGTAATCAAATTTTTTTCGGCAGGAAGCAGCGTTAACCATTGAATTACTTTGTTTTTATAATTGTCGTCATTATGATAATGCCCATATGCAAACAACATGGGGCTTACAGTATTAATGATTAAAGTATTGATCATTTGCCTACCTAATTTTTTGGGTAGATATGCAGTTGGTTCATCAGTTAAATTGTAATGATAATGCCAGTAATCATTTGCAGTAACGTTAAATAATGCGCTAACCTGTTGGATAGTAGTGGCTTTCTTTACCGCATCAAACAAATGAAAAGATTGATGAATGAGCATGGCCAATTGTGCCAAACGAACGGTTGGAAAATTTGCAGGTCGCATCCTTAAAAATTTAGGTAATGCATTTGCCGGTTTCAGGGAATATTTTTTTTGCAGAAATAGATACTCCTTTTGCAGCATCTGAACATATTTATCTTCAAAATCATTCCTGTTCAATAAATTGGCCTGACCAAGTAACAGCGCTTCTAATTGTTGAATATTGTTTTTGTGCTTTGCCAATATATTTACAGGTGTTAATGCTGCCATTTCCTGAAACAGCAATGCGTTTTGTGTTAGTCCAAAATTATAAGCCAAAACCTGCCAAAAAACCGCTTCCCAATGGCCTTTGGTTGCATGTAATTTTTGAATGATTTTTTCAGTATTTCCCATTAACTTTTCAACGGCCAGTCTTTCTTTCCATGCCATCCATTCTAAATAACTCAATGCAGGTAAATGAAGTGAACAGGGTATTTTTTGCGGGGTTTGTAATAATTGCTGATAATGTTCTAATAATAGTTTAGACACCCGGTTGCACAAACTTAGCGTGTGCATTGAATTACCGGATGCATCGGGTATTGCTTTGTTATTCTGCCAAACCACATGTAAAATAACATTTTTAAAATGCGGATCATTTTCGTGCTGATGTGCTAACCAATCGGAAGCCTGCACATGAATTTCTACATTACCTACCAAAGTGATTTGATTGATTTGAATAACAGCCTCTAAAAAATCGGGGCCTTGATGGGTATTGTATTGCCCCGGTTTAATAACTTTTACAGGCTCGCCTGCATCTGTTACTAATGATGCAGAATTATAATATTGAAACTGCCATATAAAATGCAGCAAACGTTCATTCAGATATTGAAGCTCAGGCATAAGTTATATCAATTAAACTTCAATATATCCAATAATTTTTATTTACACAACAAGTTGTAAATTTTATTGATGGGTAACCCCATTACATTATAAAAATCACCTTCAATGGCTTTAATACCAATAAGGCCAATCCATTCCTGAATGGCGTATCCACCCGCTTTATCAAATGGTGCATAATTGTCTACATAATAAGCTGCTTCTTCTGGTGTAAATGCATTAAAACACACATTAGTTACTTCAGCAAAAGCAATTTCCTTACTTCCGATTAACAAAACTACCCCTGTTATTACCTGATGCTTGCGATCAGATAAACTTAGTATCATTTGAATGGCTTCTGAGCGGTTCGCCGGTTTTCCTAAAATATCATCATCTACTACTACAATGGTATCTGCTGCCAAAATAGATTTATGATTCAGTTCACCATGAAAATCGGCAGCAATTTTTTCTTTTACTGCAAGTGCTTTATTTCGGGCAATATGAATGGCTACTTCATTTTTAGGAAGCGAAACAGGAAAAGATTCGTCGGTTGTTTTTGTAACAACAATAAAGGGTATCCCCACTTTTTCCAGTAATTCTTTTCTTCGGGGGGAGTGAGATGCTAAAATAATTTCTTCCATAATTTTTTGATATACTGATGCAAATTAAAGTATTACACCATATTTACATGGGATGCCCGAAAAATAACATAGAAACAATACCTGTAAGCATGATGATTTTGACCAAAGTACTTAACCGATGAAAATCGGCAGCTGATTGGGCTTTAATTAATAACCGCACTACTTGCAATAATGGAAGTGTAATACATACAAAGCCATACAAGGCGGTTACCCACCATCCAATAAAAGTTACATATAATTGCAAAAGCAGTAAAGCTGCCAATAACACAATTACCCAAACCAATGTAAATATTTTTGTACTGTTTATTCCCCAAACAATGGGCATGGTTTTACAACCATATTTTCGGTCGCCTTCTACATCTTCCATATCTTTAATCACCTCACGAATTAAAGAAATAATAAATGCAAACCCTGCATATAAAATTGTAAACCGAAAAAATTTATGGGTATCTAAATTTGTTATTGGGGGAAATACAAAAAAATAGCGTTGCTCTGCCCACCAAAGAATTAATACTGACCAGGCAGTGAGTAAAGAAATGAGCACATTACCCAACAGAAATTTTTTTTTCAGTGAAGCGGAATAAATGAACAACAACAAAACACTCAAAAAATTGAATATCCCTATAAAAGAGGACTGGGTTGTCTTATCAATATAAAAACCTAACGCAATGCCCACAATACTTAATATAAAATGCCAGAGTATTACCCAACGGCGGCTTATTGTATTGTCAACAACAAGTCGTTTGGGTTTATTGACTAAATCAATATTTAAATCAAAATAGTCGTTAATTACATAGCCGCCGGCTGCAATGCAAACTGAGCTGAATGCTAAGAGAAAGAAAGCTGAAGTATTTAATACATTATCAACCCCTGCTGCAGTAAATAAAGGCTTTACAATGCAATACTCAAACATTACCTGGGTTAAAAAAATAAACAGCAGGTTGGGCCAACGAATGAGTTGCAGAAATGCGTTGATAATTTTCAATTGATTGAATTTATGCGAATGATATTTTTAAATTTAATTTTGATGACAGCATCACGAAAATAAACGGGCTCAACCCGTTCTTGCTCAAATTTATTCTTAATCTTATACAAGTCTTTCCATTTTCGCAGCAAAAATATTGGAAACATACTGATGTTAAGGAATTTAATGCTACTTAATTAGGATCATACAATTAAAAACAATGGGTTTGTAACGATACTGCAAAGAACAATTGTCCACATGGTTGTACAAAAAAATAATTTGGTTTATACAAAAAAAATTATATTGTGTGTACGTTTACGTTCAATTGCTTGCCAAAAAGTCCCTCACGGTTATCCGTTGAGGGATTTATTTTTTAAAAGTTCGTCACGAATACATTCGGTAAACAAATCATACAATTTTGCATATTGAGGTTTTTGCACCAATAAAGCCTGCTGCTTTTGAATAGTAACAGAATCGTTTCGAATGGCCGGACCCGTTTGCATTGCAAAAGGTTCAATAGAATCATGAATTCTTACAGCAGTTTCATGTATCAAAGGAATTAATAGGGAAAAAGGAATGTTTTGTTCCCTACAATATGCAAATGCCATTTGATATAGATAGTTAGAAAAATTGGAAGCAAATACAGCCGCAAGATGCAATTGCCTCTTTTCTTCATCATTCAATACAACAATTTGTGCATCAGTTAAATCATTACACAATTTCATTAAATCTGATAAAACAGACTGGTTACCTATTGTAATGGCCAACGGAAATTCAGGCAATTTTTCAACATGTGCATTCAGGCTTTGTATTGGCCATAGTACACCAAAACTTTCAGTAAAATTTTTGAATACTGCAGCAGGAATACTGCCCGATGTATGCACTAAAAATTTGTTCTTAAATACCGGATGGGCTGCTGTTTCCTGAATCAAATTATCGGGTAATGCAAATAAATATAAATCGGCCCGGGTATCAACATCTTTAATATTTGTTGTAAATGTTGCCTGTAATTGCATGGCCAATGTTGCTGCATGTGCCGGCGTTTTGCTAACAATTTGCAGAATTTTGTGTTTTTTTTGAAATAGTAATTTACCGAATATAGTAGCTACATTACCAGCACCAAGAATAACAATATCCATATATTTGTTTTAGGATGAACAAGAAAACAAAAACCAAACTAAAGGCAATTTATTATATTGTACTGATAAAATTGATTGCAGTTTTCAGTGCCAGAGCAGCCGCCCTAAAAGCATTTAAGGTATTTTCAACTCCCTATTCGGGAAAACCCAAAAGAATACCACCGGCCGAATTTTCTTTTGCTACCCCACTAACGCTGCCCTTTGAAGGTAAAGTATTAAGGGGATGGCTATGGCAACCTGAACCAGAAAAAAATAATGGAAAAAAAATATTGATTGCACATGGCTTTGATAGTTGCAGTTACCGCTTTGCACATTTTATTCAGCCCTTTCTGCAGCAGGGGTTTACGGTTATTGCCTTTGATGCACCTGCACACGAATTAAGCGATGGTAACACTACCAATGTATTAGAATATAGAAATGCCATTGTAGCCATCAAGAAAAAATTTGGCCCATTTGAAGTAAATGTCGGGCATTCGTTAGGCGGAATGGCCATTACGTTAGCTGCTGAAAAATTACAGGACACTTCAAAGTTAATTTTAATTGCGCCTGCAACTGAAACATTTACTGCCATTCACGCTTTTTCAAAGCTCCTGCGTTTAAACGCAAATATAAAATCTGCCTTTGTTCAACACATCAAAACAATATCAAACCATAGTATTCATTATTTTTCTGTTAGCAGGGCTATTGCACATATTCATGCGCCTGTTTTATGGATTCATGATGAATCAGATATTATTTGTCCTTTTAAAAATGTACTTCCCGTACAGGAAAAGCAATATCCGCATATTTCATTTTATTGCACAAAAAGCCTCGGGCACAGCAATATTTATAGAAGCAAATCTGTTAAAAATGCCATTATTTCATTTAGCAATAATGAATAATCGTTTTTGTGATTTAAAGCTTTCAACTAATATTGCATGTACTTTATTGAAAAAATGGCAAAAAAACCATTATTTAACGATTCATCCATAGATTCGTTCGTATTGTTCACCATATATTAAAAATTAGAATGGCAAAGAATTTATTAATCGTCGAATCACCCGCAAAGGCAAAAACCATAGGCAAAATCTTAGGGAATGATTTTGAGGTGAAAAGTTGTTATGGCCATATCAGAGACCTGGAAAAAGATGATATGGGCATTGATGTTAATAAAAACTTTGAGCCACGCTATATTGTTCCGGATGAAAAACAGAAAGTAGTTAAAGATTTAAAACAATTGGCCGCCAAAGCAGCAGAAGTCTGGTTAGCATCGGATGAGGACCGTGAAGGAGAAAGTATTAGCTGGCATTTGGCTGAAGTACTGGGGTTAGACCCGAATAAAACCAAAAGAATTGTATTTCATGAAATAACCGCACCTGCCATAAAAAAAGCTGTTGAAAATCCAAGACTCATAAATATGAATCTGGTGAATGCACAACAGGCCAGAAGGGTATTAGACCGATTGGTGGGTTTTGAATTAAGTCCGGTTTTATGGAGAAAAATTGGCATGCAACGCAGCCTGAGTGCAGGCCGTGTGCAAAGCGTAGCAGTTCGGTTAATTGTAGAAAGAGAAAGAGAGATTAACCAGTTTATTCCGGAAAAAAGCTTTAAAATAGAAGCAGCATTTACGGCACCTGATATAAACCAAAAACTCGTAATTTTTAAAGCCGAGGGCCCTTCAAAAATTGCTACCAACGAAGCAGCCAACCAGTTTCTACAGCAATGTATTGGCGCTAATTATACTGTTAAGCAGGTTGAAGTAAAGCCTGCTAAACGTACACCGGCCGCACCTTTTACAACCTCTACACTACAGCAGGAGGCCTCCAGAAAATTAGGATATGGAGTTAGCAAAACAATGTTACTGGCACAAAAATTATACGAAAGCGGTTACATTACTTACATGCGTACCGATAGTATTCAGCTTTCTGATACTGCATTAACTGATATTAAAAAAGAAATTAACGAGTATTACGGCAGTCAGTACCACCAGCCTCGTAAATTCAAAAACAAAAACGAAAGTGCGCAGGAAGCCCATGAAGCCATTCGGCCAACCTACATGAGCAGACATACCATAGATGAAGCTGATACCAAAAAATTATATGAACTCATCTGGAAGCGAACCATTGCTTCGCAGATGAGTGATGCCGCATTTGAAAAAACCATAGCTCAAATAGGCATTTCTACCAATGCGGAAACGTTAACAGCCACTGGAGAAACGTTGAAATTTGATGGTTTTTTAAAAGTATATTTTGAAGGACGGGATGATGAAGATGAAGAAGATACAGAAAAAATGTTACCACCATTATCAGAAGGCCAAAAATTAGAATTCAAAGAAATGATGGCAACAGAAAAATACAGCCGCCCTCCGGCAAGATATACGGAAGCATCACTTGTAAAAAAATTAGAAGAGCTGGGAATTGGAAGGCCATCCACTTATGCGCCTACCATTACCACCATTGTTAAAAGAAACTATGTAGAAAAAAGAGACAAAGAGGGTGTACCCCGGCAAATTACCTTACTAAAACTTACACCCGAAAACAACATTGAAAAAAATATTATAACTGAAATTACCGGTGCCGAAAAAGGGAAATTGTTCCCAACTGATTTGGGTATACTGGTTACTGATTTTTTAAAACAGCATTTTCAAAAAATTATGGATTATGGCTTCACAGCTAAAATTGAAGAAAACTTTGATGAAATTGCTGAAGGTAAAATTCAATGGAATAAAATGATTGATAATTTTTATCAGCCATTTCATGTAGATATTGAACATACTTTAGAAAATGCAGAACGGGCTAAAGGTGAACGCGAATTAGGCATAGATCCGGGTACCGGGAAAAAAGTGATTGCCCGAATGGGTCGTTATGGTGCTATGGTGCAAATAGGCACTGCCGAAGAAGAAGAAAAGCCGCGTTTTGCTAAACTAAACCCCAATCAAAGTATTGAAACCATTTCATTGGAAGAAGCACTTGAACTATTTAAATTACCCCGCATTTTAGGTGAATATGAAAATCAGGAAGTGAGTGTGAATATAGGCCGGTTTGGTCCCTATGTTAAATGGGGCGATCAATTTATTTCATTGCCTAAAGGCGTAGATTTAACTGAAATTGAATTAGATAAAGCCATCACATTCATCACACAAAAAAACCAGGCAGATGCACCCATTGCTACTTACAAAGATTTGCCGGTTACTAAAGGAAAAGGAAGGTTCGGTCCCTTTATAAAGTGGAATGATATGTATATTAATGTACCCAAAAAATACAATTTTGATACATTGAGCAAACAGGATATTGAAGAATTAATTGAGGCGAAGATGGAAAAAGAAGCCAATCGCTTTATACAACAATGGCCACAAGAAAAAATTTCAATTGAAAATGGTCGTTGGGGACCATTTATTCGCTTTCAAAAGAAAATGCTGAAGCTGGGCAAAAAACCCGATGGCACAAAATATGAACCAGCAGAATTAGAAACGATTACTATAGACACTGTAAAAGCCATGATTGCAGAACAAGTTCCGAATGCTTTTGCAAAAAAAACAAAGGCTGCTGCAAAAAAATCGGCAACAACAAAAACAAGAAAATAAATACAATAAAAAAACCGGAAGCATCACAGTCTGTTTTTTTACATGTTAATTTTTCTGAAATACTTTAATAGTACCTGCCCATTTTTCTCAAAAAACGAACATGCGCAGCAACAGCACCCCGTACAGTAGGATATTCAATATACTGCAACTGATATTCCTTACATACTGTTCTAACGATTTTACTGATAGCCGGATAATGCACATGCGAAATTTTAGGGAATAAATGATGTTCTATCTGAAAATTTAATCCACCCACCAACCAACTTACTAATTTATTATGGGTGGCAAAATTGGCGGTTGTTTTTATTTGATGCAAAGCAAATTCATCGGGTAATTTACTGCTTACCGGATCAGCTTCAGGAAAATCGGTACCTTCAACAGTATGTGCCAACTGAAATACAATGCTTAAAATAAACCCTGTTACACAAGCCATAGTAAAGAAACCTGCCATCCAGTCTATCCAACCAACAAAATAAATCGGGATAACTACAAATGCCATAAAATGGAATGCTTTGATAAACCAAAATCCAAGATGATCGCATATCTCCATTTTTTTCAGGGCAATATTGCCAATTTTACCGGAAAAATATTTTTTATAATCTGCAAAAAATATCCAGAAAACATACAATAGCATATATAGTACAATAAAGTAAATATGCTGAAAACGGTGTACCCAGTATTTTTTTTGTGTTGGTGCCATTCGCATTAAAAAGCCAACTTCTATATCATCATCTATCCCATCAATATTGGTAAAACTATGGTGAATCATATTGTGTTTTACATTCCACATAAAGTGATTGGCTCCTACCAAATTCACTGAACGTGCAGCTAAGTGATTCAGCCATTTACTGCGGCTAAAGCTGCCATGACTGCCATCGTGCATAATATTAAAACCAATGGCAGCAACTACACCCCCCATTATGATTAACTCAGGAATAGCAAAATACCAGTTGGGGGTAAAAAAAATAAGATGCACATATAAAAAGCCAAAAAACAACATTAATAAAATAGCTTTTGTAAATAAAGCTGCGTTGCCAGTAGCTTCAATACCGTTTGTTTCAAAATATGCATTTACTCTGCGCCTTAGCTCAGCATGCAACGAATCTTTAACAGCAGGAAATTTAGGAATCATTCTATTCAATTTATAAAGTAAAAAACAAACTGCAAGGTACATGAATTAACGCTATCCAATACGTTAAAACGCAATGAACGCCACAAAATCAAAAACATTGTATTCGTGTATAAAAAATATTTCCACAACAATAGAATAACTTCTGCTTAAAAAAACAAAAAAAGAGCTTAGTTTGGTATTGTAATTAAAACATACTGCCATTCAAACAACTACTACGATAGCCTATATGCAACAAACGAAAGAAATAAATGCTTTGTTTTCGCTGATAGACGACCCGGACGAAGAAGTATATCATACCATTGCTGAAAGAATTGTTTCTTTTGGAAAAGGTATTATTCCCAATTTGGAAAATCTGTGGGAGAATACTCCCAATACGGAAGTGCAGGAGAAAATTGAAATGCTGATTCACCAATTGCATTACAAAGACTTAACAAACGATTTTATTGAATGGAATAAAAATCCTTATCACGATATATTATTGGGTGCATTATTAGTGGCAAAATTTCAATATCCCGATTTACACACAACTCCGGTATTACAGGATATAGAAAAAATAAGAAGAAATGTATGGCTGGAACTGAATAGTTATTTAACCCCGCTGGAACAAGCCAATGTATTATCGAGCATTATTTATAACTATTATAATTTAAAGGGCATAGAAATTAGCTATAACCACCCCGATGATTTTTTTCTGCATAAAGTAATAGAAACCAAAAAAGGCAATACCATTACCAACAGTATTATTTATCAGGTATTGTGTAACCTTTTAGAAATTAATGCCCGAATTATTAATATTCCAAGGCAAATGGTCATTGCTTATTTTCATTCAGATTATGACGCAACCACCTATAAAGGCCACCCACAGGAAAAAATTCATTTTTATGTAGACAGTATTAGCGGGCAAGCCTATTCACATGCAGATATTGAAACTTATTTCAAAAAAATTTCAGTACCACCGGTTGCTTCCTACTTTAAACCAATGCCGAACCAACGTATTATTCAAATTTTATTGCAGGAAGTTGCCAAATGCTTTACCCTTCCTTCTAACCAATACAAACAAGATGAATTATTGGCATTAGCAGCCTTATTAGATGATTAAATCATTTTTATTATATAAAATAGTTTGTATATTCCAAAATGATTCATTTTCTATTTTTTAAAATAAGGATTTAAAATTTCACCTACCTAATCCAATACCACTTTGCAATTGAAGCAGCATAGAAGACGAATAAAATTCTAATTGTGAAAATGAAAGCAGCTCATTTCGTAATTTTACTACATATCCATTGTTAGCAATGATTACCACACATCATGAATGAAAATTACTATACATATTACGAAAGTCCGATAGGCTTAATAAAAATAGGGGGCACAGAACAATACATTACCGAATTAAGTTTTATTGATAATAGCCAGCAAATTGCACATGGCATTCCGGGCATCAGTGATTTATTGCATCAATGCACGGAAGAATTAATTGAATTTTTTCAGGGAAGAAGAAAAATTTTTGATTTGCCGGTTTACCAGGAAGGTACTCCCTTTCAGGAAAAAGTGTGGAATGAACTTTTGGCCATCCCATTTGGTAAAACCATCAGCTATATGGATTTGGCAAAAAGAATGGGTGATCCGAAATGCATACGGGCAGCAGCAACTACCAATGGGAGAAATAAAATTGCAATTATTGTTCCATGCCACAGAGTAATTGGCAGCGACAAAAATTTAACGGGTTATTCGGGTGGTTTGTGGAGAAAAAAATGGTTGTTACAGCATGAATTCAAAATTGTACATGGTATTCAAACCCTTTTTTAATGCTACTAAAAACGAACAGCCTTTGGGCATTTTAATTTTTTGGTATTATCATTCCCTCCATAAATACCTGTTTTAACCAAAGAAATTTCATAAGCCCCCTGCGAACCATTATAACCACTTAATGAAGATGTAGTAGCATCATAATTAAACGTAACTTTTATATTACTTACCTGATACCCAATCATGGGGATAGCAGCATCGCCCAAACGATAGTACATTCCCAGAATTAACTGACTGTTTCCATCACCACTTAAATTTCTATTGGCATTCATACCTATTACCGTTTCAGTTACATTACCCATTTTGCTGAAGTACATATTGGGATTGAGTATCCACAAATTTTGAATTTTAATATTCCCATTCATAAAAAAATTGTAACGCGGATCAACGGTATTGTTACTTACTGAAGGAGCAAAAAAACTTTCTTTTGGCCGATTGAAATGTTGAATACTTACACCCAGATTTAAATAAATATTATCAGTTGCAAAATAGGCATAATTAATCCCAGCATTTAGATCCATATAATACACAGATGTATAATAAAATGGCTCGTTAGATGGGATAGCAACATCAAAAAATTTACCATTCCATTGATCATTAAAAGTTAGTTTACTGGCATCTACCCGTTTATTTACACCACCTACACCAAAACCTATACTTAATAACCCATCATAACCCAATACCTGGTGGTAAGCCAAAGATGCATACCCTTTGGTAGAAGTGAGTGAGCCATCTCCGGCAGCATCGGTTAACAACACACCGCCTATACCCACCCACCCATTTTCAAAACGATTGTTAAACAGCTGGGCATCGCCCCACATGCTCATGGTTTTATAAGGGTTGCCAATATTGGCCCATTGGTCCCTGTAATTAATACCGAACCTGTAATCTGATTCAGGATTAAAACCGGTATTTGCCGGATTTATCAATAATGGCGCATTAAAGTATTGGGAAAAGTGTAAATCCTGAGCATACAACTGATGCACTGCTAATACATGTAACATTAGCAGTATTAACAACATTTTATATACAATTTTTATACTACTCATTTCATTACTTTAATAAGGTAATATCGCCCGTTTTTGTATATTTTTTTCCATCTGATGTTTCAATCAACAATACATAATGATACACATCCTGTGGCTGAATTACGCCGTTATATGTACCATCCCACCCCCCCGACTTTGTGAAACCCTGATAAACCAGTTTACCCCATCTGTTATAAATATTCCATTTCATTTTGGTAATGCCATATCCTTGCACATAAATAATATCATTAATACCATCACCATTTGGCGAAAATGCTTTGGGCACATCAAACAAGGGCGCAATTAATGCCTGAACCGGCAGGCATTTTTCATCAACACATCCCGATTTGTTGATAGTTTGCAGACAAGCTGTATAATTTTTGGTTGAATCGTATATATGACTAACGGGGGTGGCTATACTGGTGGTAATGGTTGAATCTCCATCTCCAAACAACCATTTATAACTCAAAGCAGGCTGCGACAGATTAGTAAATTGAATGGGCGTATTAGTAACCGGAGGCTGCGGTGCCACACTAAAGTCAGCAATTGATTTTATTTTCATTTGCACTATTTGAGTGGTAGTGTCTGATTTATTGCAGGTATTTGGATCATTTGCAATTAGGGTAATGGTATAACTGCCTGTATCATTGTATTGATGGGTAGGACTAATGGCTGTTGAGCTGCTACCATCTCCAAAACTCCAAATAAAATTGGTTCCACCAGTTGATGTATTGTTGAATATGGCAGTATAAGGAACACAACCAATAGCCGGTGTTTGAAATGCTGCTTTTACATTGGCAGCAATTCTAATTTGTAAAACAGTGCTATCATTTTGATTACAGTAGCCGGTATCTTGCAGTATTAAACTAACATTATAAATACCCTCTGATGGAAATGTGTGTGTTTGCGGTTGTGTGCCGGTTACAACAGAGGTACCATCGCCAAATTTTAAAATAAATGATTGGCCGTTAAATGGCTTATTGGGAGGTGAAGTAGAAGTATTGTTGAATTGAAAAGTTAATGATTCGCAACCACCAATTTTAGCCGCATTTAAACCCAAAGTAGCCGCATCATTCCGAACACGAATGGTAACATAAGATGTATCACTAACATTACAACTATTCGGATCGGTAGATACCAGCATTACTTTATAAAAACCAATATTTTGAAATACATGCGATGTTTTTGGAGTAGTAGTTGTTACCTGAGTAGAGCCATCATTAAAATCCCACATATAAGTTTTTCCCTGAGCTACTGTATCTGCAAAATCAACATTTAAAGGCACACAACCCGATGTATCGCGGGGAATACCATTGGCTGCAGCCTGCAGGCCTGAAGAAATGCCTGCTAAATTAAAAGCAATTTTAAGTGCCATCATATTGCAATCGGGGCCATTATTAGTTGTAGAAAATACATAGGGTGGGCTGCCGGTTAAAACAGGATTGGCGGGTGGGCCTTGTTTACAAGAACAGATGGTTTGATAAATAATACCATTTTTATCGAAACGGCTGGTGCCACCATCCACATGATCGCCTAATGCACCATTCTGTCCAAAATAGCTGCCAAACAATTGGCTTTGTGCATTTTTTTCTAATACAAAGAAATAAAAATCGGCACCATCTGTAGTGTTTTGCAGATAATTGGGAGTTGACATATTTCTAACCCCACTATTCAAATAACCGTCATCAATATCAATACCACCACCCCAGCCTGATACATATACATTTTCACAACGATCCACCAGAAAAGCTGTTGGGGAGATATTGGGCTGCGGACTGCCGGGTGCTCCAAATGTTGCTGAATAAACAAAATCTGATAAGTCGGGTTTTAATTTGCAAATAAATTGTTTACCATCTGTTTGCCCCTGTGCTTGATTAAAAGGAGAATTAACTACCTGCCATTTGCCATTTGTAGTTCCCATAATATAGGGAAAGCCCAACTTATCGAATTGCACTCCAAATAACATGTCTGCTCCATTCGTGCCAAAATAACTGCTATTGATTAATTTAGAACCATCATTACTGATGACTGCTACAAAACCATCGCAAATACCACCCTGATATGTTGAAAATTTTACATTTGCACCAATACCGGGAAAATTCGTACTGGCAGTTCCACCGGCAACATAAATGTTATTGTTGGTAGGATTGATGGATAACACAAAGGCGGCATCGTTATCATTCCCTCCTAAATATGAACTGAATAAAACCGAACTTAAGTCCGGAGTAGCTTTTATTATTACTGCGTCCTGAAAAAAGCTACTGCCATTGGCACCTCCATTGCTTTTTTGGAAAGCATTTGCAGAAACGGGAAAATCCGTTGACTGTGTACAACCTGCTAAATAAATATTTCCTGCTCCATCAATAATCACTTCGCTTCTGGCATCATCGCCATAATTTAAGCGGGTAGATTGATAACCGGATGTACCTGTATATTTTCCCCGAATATTTACACCATCATCGGCACTACCACCGATAACCAGTGAGCCCACAATGCCGGTACCTGTAGCATTTAGCTTTGTGATAAAAATATCAAATCCTCCACCCGTTCCAACTTTATTGGTAGAGGGGAAATTGGCAGAACTGGTCCTTCCGGCAATAATTAAATTGCCTGCATTATCAGTTATTAAACTATGGGGTTGTTCATTGCCATTACCACCCAAATAGGTGGCATATACTCTGTTTCTGCCGGTTGGATCTAACTTCATAATTGCTACATCATAAGGAGAAAGTTTCCCCTCTCTTACCCCACCCTGAAAAGACGTTTGAAATGCGCCATTGCTCACAGGAAAAGATTGGTTATCACCTGCAAATACAATACCGCCGGCATAAAAATTTCCCGAATTATCGTAAGTGGCAGTATAGCCCCAGTTTTCAGCAGTACTGCCGGAAAAACTGGAAAAAACAAATTGTGGATCAATAACCAGTGTTGCAGCAGGATCTGTTTTTTCAACATTAAACTTTACAATACTACCCTTTATGTTGTAGGTACAAGGCACTATTTGCTTGCCCGATAAATTAACAGCATAACTATAGGGTTTAGCCTCTTTTAAATTTTGTACAGAAGTTTGAATAATGAGTTCACCGTTTTTTTGCTTCAGTCCATTTACTCCATCATAATATAACGCGATTGTATTTACGTTACCACCTGGATTTACAATGATATCATATTTTAAAGTGCCGTTGGTGGTGTAATAACGAACATCAATATTTGGATATATATTTTTGCAGGTAATGGCCTGATAAACTTTACAATTTTGCCCCCATTTAGTGGGGTCATTCCCAATTAAATAATTGTTGGCAGTTGCCAACGGTTTATCAGGAATAATTTCAGGATTGGGATTGGCATTTAAAAACTTTACCTGATATACATGCAATCTGAGTACTTTTTTCCCATTGCCGGCATCGGCTTCAGGGGGTGCGATGGCTGTAGTAGTTTGTCCATTTGCATTTACCTGTTGAATGTATTTAATGGAAGGTCTCGAAAATTGTTGATGGGGAGATAAAGTAGCATAATCTTCAGGACTATATAGTAACATTCTGAAACCACCATCTTTTTGAATGGAAAAAGCTCCGATGGTAAGGTTTCCTCTGTAGGCTATATCATTATTCCACTGACCTTTATTCTCAACAAATTGCAAATTAGACTGCGCTTTACTTTGCTGCAGCAAACCCATTATACAGAAAGCAAAAAGAAAGTACCTTATCCCACTCATACATAATAAGTTTTACTGCCAGAAAAATACATCAACAGAAAGCAATAGTAAGTTACAAAATCCCTACCATATTGTTAAATAACAGGTTGCATTTATAAATGTTTAATCAGGATATTTTACTCCATCCAGTTTTACCCTTTGATGATTGCAAAAACAAACGCAGACAGCTATTTTCCTGGGATTGTAATTCCATATCTTTTTCTACCAATTGTTCTGCCTCCATTCTGGCCACTTCTAACATTTGTCTATCATTCACAATACTGGCTAGTTTAAAATTTACTGCCCCGCTTTGTCGGGTACCTTCAATTTCACCAGGACCTCTTAATTCCAAATCTTTTTCAGCAATCACAAATCCATTATTGGTGGCACACATTATCTTGATACGTTCTTTGGCCTCAGCGCTTATTTTACTACCTGTTAAAAGGATGCAAAAACTTTGTTCGCTACCCCTTCCTACCCTGCCGCGCAATTGGTGTAACTGCGATAAACCAAATTTTTCAGAACTTTCAATCACCATTACAGAAGCATTGGGCACATTTACACCCACTTCAATAACAGTGGTACTCACCATAATTTGCGTTTCGCCTTTTACAAAGCGTTGCATATTCAATTCTTTCTGTTCAACCGGTTGTTTGCCATGCACCATACTAATGCTGAACCTGGGTTCGGGGAAAAAACTTTTAACCTGCTCGAAGCCCTGCATTAAATCTTCATAACTTAGTTTTTCACTTTCTTCAATTAATGGATAAATAAAATAAGCCTGCCTGCCTTTTTCAATTTCAGATTTTACAAAATCCATCACACTGGCACGGGCATGTTCAACACGGTGAACGGTTTTAACGGGTTGCCTGCCGGGTGGTAATTCATCCATTACACTATAATCCAAATCTCCATAGGCTGTCATTGCAAGGGTTCGCGGAATGGGTGTTGCCGTCATTACCAGCACATGCGGTGGGATGGCAGCTTTTTTCCAAAGTTTGGCACGTTGTTCTACACCAAACCGATGTTGTTCATCTATAATCACCAAACCTAAATTTTTAAACTGCACTATATCTTCAATAATGGCGTGGGTTCCTACAATAAAATGGATGGAATCATCCAACAACCCTTTTAAAATTCTTTTTCGTTCTGCGGTTTTAGTACTTCCGGTTAAAAGTGCAATTTCAAACGGCATTTCTTTTAATAAATTACACAATCCTTCAAAATGCTGTTGGGCCAATATTTCAGTTGGCGCCATCATACAACTTTGAAAACCATTATCTGCTGCCAATAGCATGGCTAATAAAGCAACAATGGTTTTACCGCTTCCTACATCGCCTTGCAACAAACGATTCATTTGATGGCCTTTGGCCGTATCTGATCTAATTTCTTTCAATACCCTTTTTTGTGCATTGGTTAATTGAAAAGGCAAATACCTGTTGTAGAAAGTATTAAAATAATCGCCAACTTTTTCAAACAAAACTCCCCTGCTGGCGTTTTGTCTTCTTAGTTTTACTATATGCAAGCGTACCTGTGCAATAAAAAGCTCTTCAAATTTTAAACGGCGCAATGCAGCTTCATAAGCTTCCGGATTGGCAGGAAAATGAATGGCCTGATAGGCTTCAAAACGAGGCACTAATTTTAATCGATTACAAATTTCAGGTGGTATATTTTCGGATATGCAACCAGATGGAAGAATGGAAAATAATTGCTGGGTTAAGTGTGCTATCTGCCGACCACTTAATCCCCTTGCTTTTAATTTTTCAGTTGCCGGATAAACCGGTTCTAAATAATTTTTTGCAGTAATATTTTGTGGCTGTTTCAACTCTATTTCAGGATGAACGAGTTGGGGTTTGCCATTAAAAAAACTCACTTTCCCAAATACAAGATACGTTGCGCCAATTTGCACATTTTTTTGAATCCAGGTAATACCCTGAAACCAGGTAAGTTCAAGCAGTGCACCGGATTGGTCTGATAACTGACCTACCATTCGCCTGGCACGTTTTTCACCAATTACCTCCAATGCAATTAATTTTCCGGCCACCTGAATATATTCAGTATTGAACTGAATGGATGAAATAGGACTAATAACAGTTTTATCAATATGTCGGTAAGGAAAATGGTTTAATAAATCTTCATACACAAAAATGCTTAATTCTTTTTTAAGCAAATCGGCTCTGAGAGGCCCCACGCCTTTTAAATATTCAATAGGAGTTTGTAATATGTTTGTTGTTTGCACGTTAGTTACCACAATTTATTCAACACAAATAACAAAAGTAAATACTAAGGTCGTTCATTTAATATGAATAGCATGCAGTAATCATAAAATACTTTACTTTTAAATTCAAATGCACAAAAACAAACTACAATGGATAGAAGGATTTTTATTAAAAATGGTTCATTAGCAGGATTGGCCATTACTGCTATTGCAACAGAAGCGGCCGTTGCAAATATAAACAATTATACAGCAGCAGATTTTCCTTTAATGGAAACAACTATTGATGCTGTTCAACAAAACATGCAGGAAGGTAAATTAACTGCACGTCAGTTAACTGAAATGTATTTAAAAAGAATAAAAGCCATTGACCAATCCGGGCCGGCCATCAATGCTGTAATTGAGGTGAACCCCGATGCCCTTGCCATTGCAGAAGCATTGGATAAAGAAAGAAAAGCAGGTAAGATTAGAGGCCTCTTGCATGGTATACCTGTTTTAATTAAAGACAATATTAATACCGGTGATAAAATGATGACGACAGCCGGATCATTGGCATTAGAAGGGAATATTGCCGATAAAGATGCATTTGTAATTACACAATTACGAAAGGCGGGTGCCGTTATTTTAGGTAAAACCAATTTAAGCGAATGGGCCAACTGGCGTTCAACCCGATCTACAAGTGGCTGGAGCAGCCGTGGCGGACAAACCAAAAATCCCAACATGCTAGACAGAGGACCTTGTGGCTCCAGCGCAGGTTCCGGAGCTGCTGTTTCTGCTAATTTATGTGTAGTAGCAGTGGGAACTGAAACAGATGGTTCAGTCATTGCGCCTTCTTCTTTCAATGGTATTGTAGGCATTAAACCCACTGTTGGTTTAGTGAGCCGTAGTGGCATTATACCTATTTCTGCAACGCAGGATACCGCAGGCCCAATGGCCAGAACTGTGAAAGATGCTGCAATTTTACTGAGTGCCATGACAGGAATAGATGAGGCTGATGCAGTTACCTTAAACAGCAAAGGAAAAGTACCGGCAGATTATACTCAGTTTTTAGATGCTTCTGCATTGAAGGGAAAAAGAATCGGCATTGAAAAATCTTTTTTAAAAGGCCATGAGGGTGTTGTGGCATTGTATAAAGCAGCCATTGAAACCTTACAGCAACAAGGCGCTACCGTTGTAGAGGTTGAATTGCTGAAATTAACCAACCCTTTAGGCGAAGCCGAAAATATAGTTTTACAATACGAATTTAAAGATGGCGTAAATCGCTATTTGGCAAGCGCCAAAGGCAAAGTTCATTCCTTAAAAGAATTAATTGCATTTAATAATGCAAATGCTGCCACCGTTATGCCCTATTTTAAACAGGAATTATTAGAACAAAGTGAAGCAAGGGGAACATTGCAGGATGCCGCTTATCAGGAAGCGCATGCAAAGTCAACTTCTGCAAGAGCAATCATTGATAACCTGATGAAAACAGAACGCTTAGATGCCATTGCCGGTACCAGTATTGGCCCCGCCTGTTGTATAGACCTAATTAATGGGGATTATGATACCGGATTTTATTTCTGCCCACCTGCAGCCATGGCCGGTTATCCACATATTTCTGTTCCAGTTGGTACTTTGCAGCATCTGCCGGTTGGTTTTTCTTTTATTGCCGGAGCTTTTGAGGAGCCCAAATTATTAAGCATAGCCTATGCTTTTGAACAAGCTACTCAAAAAAGAGTTGTACCGAAGTTTATACCCAACTTTATTCCAACAGCACCTTTGGTTTAATATACCTTGCATACTTCCATACTTTTTAACAACGCCTCGCCAACAATGAGGCTTTGTTATGCTTTTATTTTATAACCACCGTATGCTTTTTAAAACAAAAATTACTTTTCTGTTTTTTCATTATCTTAACCCATCAAAATTTGCCTTACTAATTTTTCATATACCCCTTATGTTTCAATCACTGTTGCATTACGTTCCAAATGATTTACAAATGTTTATACTGGTAGTGGTATTTGCATTCATCATTGGTTTAGAACAGCGGCGGTACCACATCAATGAACCATTTGAAAATTTATTTGGTACCGACAGAACATTTACACTATTAGGCATTCTGGGTTACATTTTGTATATAATTGATAAGCAGCAATTATATACATTCATTATTGGGGCTTGCTTTAATATGCTCTTACTGGGTATTTATTATTTTCAAAAAATTAGTACAGAAAAGAAGTTTGGATTAACCACTATTCTGATTGCATTAATTACTTACACACTGGCGCCTCTTGTTTATACGCAACCACTCTGGCTAACATTTAGCATTGTAATTCTAACTTTAGTAATTACAGAAGCTAAAAAAAGTTTGTTTGCTTTTTCAAAATTATTTGATGAAGATGAATTTATTGTTTTAGCTAAATTTTTAGTTTTAACAGGTGTTATACTTCCTTTATTACCCGCACAGCCTATTTCAGTATCTATTGCAGTTTCTCCTTATCAAATCTGGCTGGCTGTTGTAGTCATATCCAGTATTTCTTATGCCAGCTATTTGGTTAAAAAATTTATATTCCCCAACGCAGGAATTATCATCACCGCAATATTAGGCGGCTTGTATAGCAGCACCGCCACAACCGTTATTCTGGCCAGAAAAAACAGGGAAAACCCCGATGACAGTACTATTTTACCAGGTATATTATTAGCAACGCTCATGATGTACATCAGGTTATTTATAATTGCCTATATTTTTAACAGCACCATTGCATTTGCACTATTACCTTATTTTTTATTTTTTATATTGGTAACATCTATCATCATTGCAGGATTGTTATGGTTACATCGGGAACAGAAAGTAAATAAAACGACTACCTTTCTAACCACCAAGGGCAATCCATTAGAATTTAAAACAGCATTGGTTTTCGCTGCATTATTCATGCTGTTTTCGCTTTTAACCAGCTTTGTATTTCGTGTGTTTGGCAATAGTGGGTTAAATGTTTTGGCATTGGTTGTAGGTGTAACAGATATTGACCCCTTTATTTTAAATCTGTTTCAGGGCAGAATGGTGATAAGTGAAGGCGTGATTGTATTAGCGGTTTTAAATGCTATTGTCAGCAATAATATTTTAAAAATGTTGTATACCATTGTATTGGGTGCGCCACTTCTTCGAAAAAAAATATGGATAAGTTTTGGTATTCTAATTGTATCTGGTATCGGTATTTCTTTATGGTTATTTCTGACTAAAGGCACTTAATACATAAAAATTGCTATTGCTTAGAAAAAAAACGAAGGCAGGAATGTACAAACAGGTTACTTAAATTATCTTCGCCGCTATGAAAAAAGAAACAGTGTTAAGCGGTATACGCCCCACCGGATACTTGCATTTGGGCAACTATTTTGGTGCCATGCGTAATTATGTAAAAATGCAGGATACCTATAATTGTTATTTTTTTGTAGCCAACTGGCATAGCCTAACTACCCATCCCGATACGAAAGCCCTTCAGGAAAGTGTGTACAGAGTAATTGCAGAAAATGTAGCCTGTGGATTAGACCCCGAAAAAGTAGCATTGTATGTACAAAGTGATGTGCCTGAAATTGCAGAGCTCTATTTGTACCTGAACATGTTGGCTTATAAAGGTGAATTGGAAAAAACAACTACTTTTAAAGATAAAGCCAAACTGCAACCCGATAATATCAATGCAGGGTTATTAACCTATCCTGTTTTAATGGCTGCAGATATATTGATACACAGAGCTGTTAAAGTGCCTGTTGGCAAAGATCAGGAACAACATTTAGAGATGGCCCGCAATTTTGCCGAACGTTTTAATTTCAGGTATGGCCATATTTTTCCTGAACCCCATGCTTTTAATTTTGGTGATAACCTGATTAAAATAATGAGCTTAGATGGAAATGGGAAAATGAGTAAAAGCGAAAACCAAATGGCCACCATTTTTTTAGCAGATGAAGATGACATTATTCGCAAAAAAATCATGAAGGCGAAAACAGACAGCGGACCTACTGTTCCCAATTCATTGAAGCCTGACTATATTAAAAATTTATTTACCTTGATGAAAATAGTCAGTAAAGCAGAAGTGTATGATACATTTAATGAAGATTATAAACAATGCAACATACGCTATGGCGATTTTAAAAAGCAACTGGCTGAAGATATGGTAGCCTTTATACAACCTATCAGAGAAAAAGCAGCAGCTATACAAAATGATAAAATTCTTTTACACCAAATCATGAAACAAGGGGCTGAAAAGGCCAGGGAAAGTGCCCATGCCACACTTCAGGAAGTAAGAAAAGCAATTAGAATGATTTATTAAAAACAAGCACTACTTGCTAATTATTTATTACATTCACCGATAAACAGCAATCCATTTCTAATTAAAATATTTTACTATAAATGGCTAAAATAAAAAAACCAAAACATATTGCAGTAGCCGGCAATATTGGTGCAGGAAAAACAACACTTACTGAAATGCTGAGCAAGCATTACAAATGGATTCCGCAATTTGAAGACGTGGACCACAATCCTTATTTGATGGATTTTTATGAAGATATGCCACGCTGGAGCTTTAACCTGCAAATTTATTTTTTAAACAGCCGCCTGAATCAGTTATTAGATATTCAAAGAGGTACCGAAACCGTAATTCAGGACAGAACCATTTATGAAGATGCTACTATTTTTGCACCCAATTTGCACGATATGGGTTTAATGCCTAAAAGAGATTTTGAAAATTATTATACTTTTTTTCAAACCCTCAAAAGCATGATTCAACCACCCGATCTGCTCATTTATTTAAAAGCATCAGTGCCTACCTTAGTAGCTCAAATTCAAAAAAGAGGCCGGGAATATGAAGACAATATTCGCTTAGATTATTTGAAAAAACTAAACGATTATTATAAACAATTTGCCGATAATTATAAAGAAGGTCCTATTTTAATTGTTGACTGCGATAAAAATAAATTTGCTGAAAACGAAGAACATTTGGGTGAAATTATCAGCAAAATAGATGCTACATTATTTGGATTATTTTAAATCAATTGTAAATAATTATCCTACACAAAAAATCCCGCAGAAACAACGGGATTTTCTCATTTGCCAGAGCAATCGAAGAGACCAAAATTTAAAATCAGGCAGTAGTTTTGGGTGCGGCACAAACAATATCCTGAGGAACACCTGATTTGTATTTTTCGAAATTTTGATTAAACAATGCAGATAGTTGATGTGCTGCCTTATCATAAGCATTCCTATCACTCCAGGTGTATCTGGGATGTAATAACTGAACCGGAACACCGGGGCAGGTTTTAGGAATTTGAACGCCAAAAACCGAATGCGTTTCAAATTCTACATGATTGAGTTTTCCAGACAATGCAGCACCAACCATGGCACGGGTATACTGCAAATTCATTCGTTTACCCACGCCATAACCACCACCGGTCCAGCCTGTATTTACCAACCAAACTTTAACTCCATGTTTTTTAATTTTGTTACCCAACAATGCAGCATATTTACCTGGATGCAAGGGCATAAACGGCGCTCCAAAACAAGCACTGAAGGTAGCTTTTGGCTCTGTTACGCCTGCTTCGGTACCGGCTACTTTTGCGGTATAGCCGCTAATAAACTGGTACATGGCCTGTTCGGTACTTAATTTACTGATAGGTGGTAATACACCATAAGCATCGCAGGTTAAAAAGAAAATGTTTTGGGGAATACCGGCAAAAGAAGGTACTAAGGCATTGCTGATATAATGTAATGGATAACTTACCCTTGTGTTTTCTGTAATGGATTTATCTGAAAAATTGATTTGATTGGTATTTGGATAAAATACAATGTTTTCCACTAAAGCGCCAGGTTGAATGGCCTTAAAAATTTCTGGTTCTTTGGCTGCATCCAAATCTATACATTTTGCATAACAACCGCCTTCAAAATTAAATACACTGTTGGCATCCCAACCGTGCTCATCATCCCCTATTAATTTTCTGCTTGCACCTGCACTCAATGTTGTTTTGCCGGTACCGCTTAAACCAAAAAATAAAGCAACATCCTCTTCATCACCCACATTTGCACTACAATGCATACTCAGGGTTTGATGCTGTAAAGGCAATAAAAAATTCAAAACAGTAAAAATTCCTTTTTTTATTTCACCGGTATATGCCGTTCCGCCAATTATAATGGTTTTTTCGGTAAAAGAAATAATAGCAAAATTGCCTTGTCGGGTGCCATCTGTTGCGGGATTAGCCAAAAAATTAGGTGCTTGAATAATGTGCCAATCGGGCTCAAATTCATGCAACTCCTCAGCACTTGGCCGAATAAACATATTATAAGCAAATAAATTACTCCACGGGTTTTCATTGATAACTCTGATTTTGATGCGATAGTCGGGATGTGCACAGGCAAAAGCATCTCTAACCCACAAACTTTTTTGATGGTTACAATAATCAATTAGCTTTTGCTTTAATGCATCAAATTTTTCGGCATCAAAAGGAATATTAAAATTATTCCAGTCAACGGTATGTTCGGTTAAACTGTCTTTTACTATAAACCTGTCTAAAGGACTTCTTCCGGTAAATTTTCCAGTTTCCACACACAACGCACCCGTATTATTTAAAACACCTTCCGATCTTAAGAGTGTTTGTTCGGTCAATGCTTTCGTTGAAAGTTGATAATGTATTTGTAAATTAAGTGAAAAACCAAGTGTGCTTAACTGTTCAGGCAATAGCGATTGGTTCATTGTGGCAATCATACAAACAATCATTTGTTAGTTTTACAAAGATATAGTCATGCATTCCAGTTTAACAAACAACGTGTATCCATTACACTTTTAAAAAAATTTAATTGTTTTCAGTAATAACAATTATTTTTTAAATAAACTAAAGTAGAATTTACATGCACCTGATTAAAACCGTTATTTCTTTTACAGCATTCGAAAAATAAAAAGTTATTTATTTTTTGCATTTCTACATACTTTTTTATCCCGGTTAAAATGATTATCCAGTTTAAAAAGGGGAATTATCTGCATTTGAATTTACCTTTACTACTTTTTTATAAAACCATTTTGTAAATGATGACCCCTGAAATGATTGAAACATTAATTCAGATTGTAGGCAATGAAAATTATATTGTAAATGAAGCAGACCTATTTAAATACGGGCACGATGAAACGGAAACCATACAACAAACGCCTGAAATAGTTGTAAAGCCCAAAAATACTGCAGAAGTTGCCGCAATTATGACTTTATGCCATCAAAATTGCATCCCGGTTACCCCCAGGGGGGCCGGAACCGGTTTAAGCGGTGGCGCTATTCCACACAAAGGTGGCGTAGTATTAAGTTTAGAAAAATTCAATAAAATCATATCTATTGATGAGCAAAATTTACAGGTAACTACCGAACCGGGTGTAATTACCGAGGTACTACAAAATGCAGTAAAAGAGAAGGGTTTATTTTATCCGCCCGACCCCAGCAGCAAAGGCAGTTGTTTTATTGGGGGAAATATTGCCGAAAACAGTGGCGGACCCAAAGCTGTAAAATATGGTGTAGTGAAAGATTATGTATTGAATCTGGAGGTTGTTCTGCCAGATGGTACCATTATTGAAACCGGTGCCAATGTGTTAAAAAATTCAACCGGCTATAACCTTACCCAGTTAATGGTAGGAAGTGAAGGTACTTTAGGAATTGTTACCAAAATTGTATTAAAATTAATTCCCTTGCCCAAATATGATGTTTTAATGCTGGCAGCTTTCAACAATTTACAAAAAGCAGGTGAAGCGGTAAGTGCTATTTTTAGAGCAGGTTTTGTACCCAGCGGACTTGAATTGGTAGAAATTGATGCACTAAAAATAGTAAGTACAATGATGAATAGTCATGCAATTCCGGTAAATGATGCCATTGCTGCACATTTACTGATTGAATTAGACGGCAATCACAAAGACATTTTAATGCAGGAAATGGAAGCTATTGCACTGCTTTTAGAAAATTTTGAAGTAGGCGATTTATTTTTTGCAGAAGATGAAGCACAAAAAAATGAGCTTTGGAAATTAAGGCGCCGTGTAGCTGAAGCTGTGAAATTAGATGGATATACCATTGAAGAGGATAGTGTTGTGCCCAGAGCATTTTTGCCCGATTTAATTTTGGGTGTGAAACAATTGGCACAGCAATATGGTTTTAAAGCCGTTTGTTATGGCCATGCCGGTGATGGTAATTTGCATATCAGAATAAAAGATCCGAATACCACTACCAGCTTTAATCAACCGCATATTCAAAAAGCATTGGCAGATTTGTTTATTTTAGTAAAAAAATTAGGTGGCACCATTAGCGGCGAGCATGGTATAGGTTTAATTCAAAAAAAATACATGCCATTGGTAATGCAGGAAGCGAATTTGCAAATAATGCGCTCTATCAAAAAAATATTTGATCCTAACAATATTTTAAACCCCGGAAAAATTTTTGATATGCATTAAGCACTTAGGTTTGTATTGTATAATTTTTAAAACCATCCAATTCATTTCCATAAAAACACAGGTATGAAAAAAACTTTCTTATTGATGGCATTTTTTACAGTGGCTTTGGGCAGCAGCTTGTCGTTAAAAGCACAACAAAGGCAAATACCTCCTACTTATTCTAATTCGCCTTATACCAGTAGCACAAATGCCCCCGCCGGCACAGGCTTTCAGAAACAAAACATGTTTATTGGAGGAGGTTTGTCACTGGGTTTTGGCACCTATAGTTTTAATATTGGTGGTACACCCGAAATTGGCTACTCGTTCAATGAGTGGTTAGATGCTGGTGTTTCTATTAACCTCAATTATCAATCCATTAAAGCAGATCCTTATTACAATAATGATATCAGACAAAGAAGCTTTAATTACGGTGGCGGACCATTTGTGCGAATTTTTCCCATTAAACAATTGTTTCTTCAGGGGCAATTTGAACAAAACTGGATTAAATACAATTACCTCAATATGACCAATAATCAGGCTACCAGTTTTAACACCAATGCTTCCAGCTTTTTAGCCGGTGTGGGTTATGCACAACGCATTATTGGACAAAGCACATTTTATACGGTCATTATGGTAGATGTATTAAACAGTCCCTATTCACCTTACAGAAGTTACAATGGTGTAACCAGTACCGCTTTACCTATTATAAGAGCAGGTTTTAATTTTTATCTCCATCCAAAAAAGCAATAATTTCTGAAGGAGTAGCAAACTGGTATAAAAAGCTATCCCAGTTTTCATATAAAAATCCATAATGCTGCATATTTTGTAAATGCGCTATCAATGCATGATAATATCCTGCTGAGTTTAGCAGGATTATTTTTTTATCGTGAATCCGTAAATTATTCCAGGTAAGCATTTCAAACAATTCATCCATTGTGCCATTACCACCAGGTAACACAATGGCTGCATCACATAACTCGTACATCATTTTTTTACGGGTATGCATGTTGTCCACTACTTTCAATTCGGTTAAACCCAAGTGCTGCCGCTCCTGTTCCACCAAAAGTTCGGGAATAACACCGGTAACTTTGCCGCCATTTTCCAATACCGCATTGGCCACTGCGCCCATTAAGCCCACATTGCCACCTCCATACACCAAATCCATATTTTTTGAAGCCATTAAACTGCCCAGTTGCCGTGCATGTTCTACAAAAATTGCATTATTCCCATTTTTACTTCCGCAAAACACAGCTATCTTTTTATATTGCATCTTTATTATTTTAAGCACAATATTAATTGCCTTTATTAAAAGTATGAATAAAGCACTGTAAAATATTTATGATATTGTGTTGAATTATTCATTGAAAGTTGCGCTTATGCCACCCTTACTCTTATTAAGTTTTGTTGTTGCCTACTTTATAATATTATTAGCCGTAGCCTGGTATACCGGAAAAAATAGTACTAATGATTCATTTTTCATAGGCAACAGAAATAGTAACTGGATGCTGGTGGCTTTTGGAATGATTGGCACATCGCTAAGCGGTGTAACTTTTGTAAGCGTACCCGGAACAGTTAGTACCAATGGGTTTTATTATATGCAGGTAGTATTTGGCTACTTATTGGGGTATATTGTTGTTGCATTTGTTTTAATGCCGCTTTATTATAAATTACAACTTACTTCAATTTACAACTACCTGCAAAACCGTTTTGGTTTTATTGCCTACAAAACAGGCGCCTTATTCTTTATAATTTCCAGAACGGTAGGCGCCACCGCAAGATTATACCTTGTAATTAATGTATTGCAAATATTTATATTAGACCAAATGGGTATTCCATTCTGGTTAACCAGCATCGTTATTTTAATAATGATTTTATTGTACACATTTGAAGGAGGCGTAAAAACTATTGTATTTACAGATACCCTGCAAACCAGCTTTATGTTGATAGGTTTAGTGGTTTGTGTACTTTATATTATGCACCATTTACAACTTTCTTTTTCAGGAACCATTCAACAACTTCAACTAAAAGGTTATACCCATTTTTTTAATACCGATATCAATAGTAAAGGCTTCTTTTTAAAACAAATAATTGGTGGCGCATTTATTACCATTGCTATGACAGGTTTAGACCAGGAAATGATGCAAAAAAACATTAGCGTAAAAACACTGAAAGGTGCTCAAACCAATATGCTCAGTTTTAGTGTCATTATTGTATTAGTTAACTTTTTGTTTCTATTGTTAGGGGGCTTGTTGTATTTATTTGCTGCACAAAACGGATTAAATTATACCGGAGATGACTTATTTCCCACCATTGCTTTGCACTATTTACCTAAAGCAGTGAGCATGATTTTTATTATCGGACTTATTTCAGCATTATTTCCCAGTGCAGATGGTGCTTTAACTGCGCTTACTTCTTCATTTTGTATTGATATATTGGGCATCAGAAGAGGCCAACTTGCAGAAAATCAGCAAAAAAAAATCAGACAAAACGTACACTTAACTTTCACAATTATTTTTCTGATTTGCATTTTTGTTTTTAAAATAATTAACAGCAAATCCATCATCAACGTAATATTAGATTTGGCCGGTTATACCTACGGCCCACTGCTTGGATTATTTGCTTTTGGTATTTTCAGTAAAAAAATATTGAAAGAAAGTTATGCCATTACTTTTGTATGCCTTATAGCACCAGTATTGGGTTATTTTTTAGAAAAACTGATACCTAATCTTACCGGCGGCTTTAAAATTGGAATTGAGCTATTGCTTATCAACGGATTATTAACCTATTTAGGCTTATGGCTAATTGCGAAACCGGCCGTTAAACAACAAAAATAATCGTATGGAATTATTGAATCCGTTAGCAGAAAAATATGCAGAAAAATTTACCTCTGTTCAAAATGAACATTTGCAGCGAATTTATGCACAAACCAATGAGTTGCATCCGCATGCACACATGATGAGCAACAGCGTGCAGGGACAATTATTATCCTTTCTAAGTAATATCATCCGGCCAAAATACGTTTTAGAAATTGGAGCTTTTACCGGATACAGTGCTTTGTGTTTGGCGGAAGGATTAACAAAAGATGGCGAATTGCATACCATTGAGTTAAGAGCAGGAGATGCAGCAACTGCACAACAAAATTTTATCAAATCGCCATTGGCAAAACAAATACATTTGCACATCGGAAATGCTTTAGACATTATTCCAACCCTTCCTTTTGAATGGGATCTTGTTTTTATCGATGCCGATAAAACCGGTTATATTCAATATTATGAGCTGGTATTACCCAAATTGAAAAAAAATGGTGTAATTATTGCAGACAATGTGCTGTTTCACGGTCAGGTTTTAGAAGAACCCATTAAAGGAAAAAATGCAAGCGCCATTCATGCTTTTAATGAATGGGTAGCCAATGATGTTAGAACCCATCAGGTTTTACTGACAGTTAGAGACGGACTTTTACTAATTAGAAAGCGATAAAAAATGAAGTTTTTGAGTTGTTTATTTTTGTTTTTTGGGCTCCATGCAGCCATTGCACAATCGGATAAAACCCTGGCATATATTAACCAATATAAAGATATTGCCATGCAGGAAATGATTAGAACCGGCGTACCGGCTTCCATTACGCTGGCTCAGGGCATTTTAGAATCATCAAATGGAGAGAGTGACCTTTGCAAAAAATCGAACAATCATTTTGGTATTAAATGTAAAAACGACTGGACCGGCGATCGGGTTTTTCATGATGATGATGCCAGGCACGAATGTTTCAGAAGCTACCCAAATGCAGCCGCCTCTTTTCAGGACCATTCTAATTTTCTAAAATCAAGGTCTAATTATCAAAACTTGTTTGCATTAAACCCAACCGATTATACCAATTGGGCTTATGGCTTAAAAAAAGCCGGCTATGCTACTGAAAAAGATTATGCCCAACGATTAATTGAGCTGATTAACCGTTATAATTTGAACGAATACAGTGTAATGGCACTGACAAAAGGAAAAGAACAACAGGCCAATTTTGCCCAACAAAGTACTGCCACATTCAATAACGATAAAGAAGTGAAAGCTACAATGCCCACCACACCCGAGCCGGCAGCTTCCCCTGCAAAAGCTGTTATGCAAACCAACACCCCGGTTGCATCGGCCAATACCAAATCAGTTGCTGAACCTGAAACGGTTTATCCCGAAGGAATATTTACCATCAATCACCTGAAAGTTGTCTATGCAAAAAAAGGCACAGCCTTATTATCCATTGCCAATCAGTATCAAATTAACTTAAGCCGCTTATTAGAGTACAATGATTTGGAAGATGAAAATATTCTGCAAGCCGGTCAACTCATTTTTTTAGAGAAGAAAATGAAGAAGGGCGATAAAGATTTTCATATTGTAAAAAATACAGAAACCTTATACAACATCTGCCAACAGGAAGGCATTAGAATGGAATACCTGCTTCAATTTAACAAATTGCAAAAAAATATGCAGCCACTACCGGAAGAAAAAATTTATTTGCGCTTTCTGGCTCCGGCATCTCCAAAATATACTACTATTGCTCCTGAAAACAGCAGTACTACATCTCGCTAAATAATACAATGCACATGGCCAATACAATTCAGGTATTAGACAAACATTTTGTACCTTTTATAGATGCAGCTGCCATTCATACAAAAGTGATAGCATTGGCTGAGCAATTAGCTTCCAATTATCAGGATAAAAAACCCCTTTTTATTTGCATTTTAAATGGGGCTTTTATGTTTGCTGCAGATGTATTTAAAGCATTACCCATTGAGGCGGAAATTTGTTTTATTAAATTAGCCTCCTACAAAGGCACCAAATCAACCGGCAATGTTATCACTTCAATTGGTCTGGATGTTTCCATCACCAACCGGCATGTCATTATTCTGGAAGATATTATTGATACCGGAAAAACCCTTCATAGTTTTTTACCCCAAATTTATAACCAGCAACCTGCCTCTTTAGAAATTGCAGTGTTATTGCACAAACCCGAAGCAACAGAATATCCCGTTCCGGTTAATTATTGCTGCTTCTCCATTCCCAACAAGTTTGTGGTAGGTTATGGGTTAGATTATGATGGTTTTGGCAGAAATTTGGGTGCTATTTATCAGTTGGTGGAATAGTTCTGCCCATTTTTAATAGAAGCAAATCATTAATTTTATTTGGAATGATAAGAATCTTTTATCTTTAAGATTCCTATTCACCAACAACTCATGAAGCATTGCCTGCCGGTATGTATATTTTTATGCTTTGCCATTCCTTCATTTAGCCAGTATTTTTTACGTGGCGAAATAAAAGATGAAAAAGGAAGGCAATTAGAAAGGGCTAAAATATTTTTAGCCTCGAAAGGGAATATGCCGTTTTACAGTGGCAATTTTGGTGCATTTGGCATATTATGCCCTTATCCGCAAGATACCATTACCGTTTTTTATGATGGATATGAAGTGTATAAAAAGGAAGTAAATACAAAAGTATTTAATGAATTTATACTGAAAATGCTGCCTGAAACGGCCAGCCTTTATGCCAATAAATTGAGTTCCAGAACCATCAATCTGGAAGATAACGGCGAATCTTATTTTTCTACTTTAGGTGAAAGCTACAGTTCATTAATAGAAAATCAGTTTGTAAATGCCAGGCTATATCCTGAAACAGGTTTTTCACTAAATATTGATAAAGCTTCCTACAGTAATATCCGCCGTTTTATCAATAATGGCATGTATGTTCCATCAAATGCCGTTCGTATTGAAGAAATGTTGAATTACTTTGATTTAAGAAGAACCAATTTTCCTAAACCCAAAGACAGCAGTAGTTTTAGTGCAGCATCTACCATAACCGGCTGCCCCTGGAATGATAAAAATTTTTTATTGTTTGTTCAATTGCAGGCACCTAAAATTAATCTGGATAACATTCCACCCAACAACTTAGTTTTATTAATTGATGTATCGGGCTCAATGGACCACCCCACCAAGTTACCCTTACTGCAATCGGCTTTTAAATTATTGATAGAAAATCTAAGAGTAGAAGATAAAGTGTCGATTGTTACTTATGGCGGAGGCGTTCATGTTGCATTATCAACCACCTCAGGCAATAACAAACAAAAAATCAATAATATTATTGATTCATTGTATGCCGATGGCGATACACCCGGCGAAAACGCTATCAGAACCGCTTACAGCATTGCTAAAACCAATTTTATACCCAATGGTAATAACCGGATTATATTAGCTACCGACGGTGATTTTAATGTTGGGCAAACTACCGAACAGGAATTGGAGAACTTAGTTACTTTTCAAAAACAATCGGGCATATTTTTAACCTGCCTCGGTGTTGGCATGGGCAATTATAAAGACAGCAAACTGGAAGTTTTAGCCAAAAAAGGCAATGGCAATTTTGCTTACATAGACAATATACACGAAGCCGAAAAAATTCTAATAAAAGAATTTACCAAAACCATGTATGCGGTGGCAGTAAACGCGTATGCCAATATACAATTTAATCCGGCTGTAATTAAGAAATACAGATTAATTGGCTTCGATAATAAAAAAACGGCAATTGTTGATACCACCAGTTTATTAGAAGGTGGCGAAGTTGGCAGTGGGCATAACATGATGGCAGTGTTTGAAATTGTACCTGCAGAAACCATTCATACAACAGAAACATTAGCAGGCTCTTTAAACCTAACCTTTCAATTGCCTAAACATACTCAAAAAATTACGCAAAGCTTTCAATTACCCTACCACCCTATTGCATTTAATGATGCGCCTCCGCAAATAAAATTAGCTACTTCTATTGTGGTGTTTGGTTCATTACTCAGGCAATCGAAATTTGTAAAAAACTATACTTTTCAAGATACCATTAATTTGGCACAAACTGCTATTAATCCTGCCAATACTTCAGAGCAAGAGCTTTTGCAGTTAATGCAAAAAGCAAATAATATTTATAATTATCGCAAAAAAAGATAGCGATTTACAAGCATTAAAAGGTATTCGGTTATTTTTTAAATTGAAGGGTAACAATATAGAAGAAACCTTTAAAGAAAAACAGGCTTCTGTATCTTTGAATAAACTATCCGTTCATCCATGTCGAAGAAAAAATTCATTCAAAGAGATATTAGCTGGTTAAGTTTCAATGCACGTGTATTACAGGAAGCTAACGACCCTACCGTTTCATTAAAACAACGTATCCGTTTTTTAGGTATATTTTCAAACAATACAGATGAGTTTTTCAGAGTAAGGGTGGCCACTTTAAAAAGAATGGTAGAATTTAGTGCCAAACGCAAGTTACTCAATATGCACATGGAAGAGCATCCACAAAAAATTTTGGATGAAATACACACCATTGTATTGCAACAACAAAATGAGTTTAACCGAATATGGGATGCAATTCTGGAAGAATTAAAAAGAGAAAAAATTTTTTTGGTAGATGAATCTCATTTAACAAAAGAACAATTGGCTTTTGTTAAAAATTATTTCGATAATACCGTTCGGGTAAATGTAATTCCTTTAATGATTGAAAGTTTGCCGCAAATGCCCTATCTGCGTGATAAAAGCATTTACCTAGGGGTAGTAATGCGAAAAAAAAATTCGGCTTATCAGCAAAAATATGCGTTAATTGAAATACCTGCAAAAGCAGTAGGGCGTTTTGTTTTACTACCCTCAAAAGAGGAAGAAAGTCACATTATGTTATTGGAAGATGTGATTCGGGCTAATTTGCCGAATATTTTTTCATATTTTGAATATGACTATTTTAGTGCACATGTATTTAAAGTTACCAAAGATGCTGAGATAGATATTGACAATGATGTATCTACCACCTTTGTTGAAAAAATTGAAAAAGGTTTAAAAAACCGACGCAAGGGCAAGCCCGTAAGATTTGTGTATGATAAAGAAATGGATGCCGGATTATTAGAATATCTGATTAGACGCCTGAACCTCAACAGAAAAAGTAATATTATACCTGGTGGTCGAATCCATAATTTCAGGCATTTTATGGATTTCCCGGATGTATTTCATCACACTACCGAACGCCGGAAACCCTTTACACATCCTGATTTGCAGCATGCACAACGTATTACAGATGTTATTCTAAAGCAAGATTTAATGTTGCATTTTCCCTATCACTCATTTAACGCAGTAATCGATTTATTGCGTGAAGCTGCTATTGATCCGGATGTAAAATCAATAAAAGTAACTGCCTACAGACTGGCACCAACATCTAAAATCATTAATGCACTCATCAATGCAGCACGCAACGGAAAAGAAGTGGTAGTAATGCTGGAATTAAAAGCACGATTTGATGAAGAGGCCAACTTAGAATGGAAAAAAGTTTTGGAAGAAGAAGAAGGAATCAAAGTACTGTTAGGCGTTCCACGCATGAAAATACATGCCAAATTATGCATCATCAAAAAAAGAGTGAAACATAAAATTATACAATATGGGTTTGTAAGCACCGGCAATTTGAATGAAGATACCGCCAAAGTGTATGGTGATATATGCTTATTTACTACCAACAGAAATGTAATGGCAGATATTAACCGTATTTTCAGGTACCTTGAATTTTGGAAATTGGGTACCGGCAATTTAAAATTGTGCAAAACATTAATGGTATGCCCTACCAATATGCGCAACGAAATTAATGCCCTTATTAATAAAGAAATTAAAAATGCCAAAGCAGGTAAAAAAGCAGGCATTACACTAAAACTAAATTCGTTAAGTGATGCCCCACTCATTGAAAAATTGTACGATGCAGCTGCCGCAGGTGTACCCATTCAACTAATAGTAAGAGGAATATTCTGTGCACAAATGGATTTTGGTAAAATGCGTAAAAATGCAAGCGCCATTAGCATTGTAGATGAATATTTAGAACATGCCAGAGTAATGATATTTCAAAATGAGGGCAATCCTAAAATATATATATCATCAGCAGACTGGATGGTAAGAAATTTAGACCATCGTGTAGAAGTGGCAATACCCGTATTGAATGTAAAACTTCGGCAGGAAATTATTGATATCATCAACATTCAACTTTCAGACAATGTAAAAGCACGGATATTAGACAGTGAATTATCCAATAATTATGTTCCCCATTCAGGGAAAAAACAAATCCGTTCTCAAATAGAAACCTATTTTTACCTGTATAAAAAAACACAACAACAAATTGAGATTAGCAGCAATTGATATTGGCAGTAATGCAGCAAGGCTATTAATAGCAGATGTTATTGAATTCAAAGGAAAAGTTCAATTTAACAAAGTAAATTTAGTACGGGTGCCTTTGCGACTGGGGTTTGATGTTTTTGAAAATGCTGAGATTTCAAAACACAAATGCGGAATGATTTTACAAACCATGAAGGCATACAGCCATCTGCTCAATGTTTATGAGGTACAACACATAAAAGCCTGTGCAACCAGTGCCATGCGTGATTCTAAAAACAGCAGCGATATCATCAGAAAAGTAAAGTTAGAAACCGGAATTGAAATCAAAATCCTTACCGGCGATGAAGAAGCTACCATGATATTCGAAAATCATATTGCAGAAAATTTAGACACACAGCACGCTTACCTGTATATTGATGTTGGCGGCGGCAGCACTGAACTTACATTTTTTGCAGAAGGAAAATTAAAGTACAAGGAATCTTTCAATATAGGCACCATCCGTTTATTAAAAGGACTGGTGGCAGATAATACCTGGTTAGAAATGAAAGAACACCTGAAGACCAATACCAAATCGGCTTTACCAATTATAGCCATTGGTAGTGGTGGTAATATTAATAAAATATTCTCACTAAGCAAAAAGAAAGAAGGAAAACCATTATCAATAGACTTACTGAAAGATTATTACAAAGAATTATCAAATGTGAGCCTAGAAGAAAGAATCAGAATATATAAACTACGCGAAGACCGCGCAGACGTAATTGTTCCGGCTCTACAGATCTACACCAATGTAATGCGCTGGGGAGGCATTAATGAAATTTATGTTCCCAAAATTGGATTGGCCGATGGGTTAATTCAAAGCTTATATGAAGGGCTTACACAGGCTTCAAAATAAATACATGTTCTTATTTCTGTAAAATAGAAAAAATCAATCATCATGTCTCTTCAAAAAGAAATAAAAAAAATAACCACCCACACTTTACAAAAAATGAAAGCCGGTGGAGAAAAAATATCCATGCTTACTGCTTACGATTATTCATTTGCAGGCATTTTTGATGCAGCAGGAATAGATGTAATATTGGTAGGCGACAGTGCCAGCAATGTAATGGCCGGTCATGAAACTACATTGCCTATAACACTTGATCAAATGATTTATCATGCAGCCTCCGTTATCAGGGCAGTGCGCCGTTCGTTGGTTGTGGTAGATCTTCCTTTTGGAACCTACCAGTCTAATAGTGATATTGCTTTGGCTTCAGCCATTAGAATTATGAAAGAAACCGGCGCCCATGCCATAAAATTAGAAGGCGGTGAAGAAGTGCTTGAAAGTATTCAAAGAATTGTAAAAGCAGGTATTCCGGTAATGGGGCATTTAGGTTTAACCCCGCAAAGCATTTACCAGTTTGGCACCTATGCAGTCAGGGCTACTCAAAATGAAGAAGCAGAAAAACTGAAAAATGATGTATTGCTATTGCAACAGGCCGGTTGTTTTGGCATTGTATTAGAAAAAATACCGGCCCAATTAGCCAAAACAGTAACACAATCTGTTCAAATTCCTACCATTGGCATTGGTGCAGGCCCTCACTGCGATGGGCAGGTATTGGTAATGCACGATATGCTGGGCATTAATACAGAATTTAAACCACGTTTCTTAAGGCAGTACCTCAATTTACATGAGCAAATTACACAGGCAGTTCAGCAATATATCCAGGATGTAAAAACCAATGATTTTCCAAACAAAAATGAGTCTTATTAAATTTTTACCGACAGATTGAATATTTCACCCGAAAAAAAATGAACAGACTAAAACTACTGATTAGCTTTATATAAAGCAACCAACTGTATGCAAACGGGTTCAAAAAAATTCATTATTGTTCTAATACATATTGTTGCATGGATTTCATTTTTCATGCTTCCCTATATTTTTGCTCCGCAGCCAAAAGATATTCCCCAACAAGTTAGTCGTTATATCATTACACTGTTTATCACCATCAACCTTTTTTTGCTGGTATTTTATTATTTAAACACTTTGTTATTTATACCCAACCTGCTATTTAATAAGCAATGGATACCTTACGTTCTGGTAATTGCGATATGTATGTATGGATTTTTATATTTGCCACGGCAATTGGCTTTGTGGATGAACAATACCACTGAAACAAAAATCAGAAATGAGTTTAGAAATGATTTTAAAAAAGCTGACTCGGTTATGTTGCAACAACATGGAGCAGGGTATAAAGCAGGCAACAATAAAAAAGCATCCGCACCACCACCTATCCCAAAAAGAAGATCCGGCAGATATTTTCCAGGAAGTTATGCGGTTTTTTTACTGGTATTTGCCGTAGGTACCAGCATTTCTGTACTGCAGCAATGGCTAAAGGTAGAGCGTACCAAAGAAAAAATTGAGAAAGAGATGTTGCAAACAGAACTTTCGTTTCTCAAATCACAAATTAATCCCCATTTCTTTTTTAATACACTCAACAATATTTATTCATTAGCCATTACAGGAAGCGATCAAACACCTTCTGCCATATTAAAGCTTTCGGCCATAATGCGTTATATTTTAGCCGAAACTAAAAACGATTGGGTACCTCTGCAAAATGAAATTGATTTTTTGAACGATTATATTGATTTGCAGAAAGTCAGACTTACACAGAATGTAGCATTAACCTTTACAGTAGATGGCAATATCAGTAATCAACGTGTTGCCCCCCTTATTTTTATTCCATTTGTAGAAAATGCATTTAAATATGGGGTAAGCACAATTGAGCCGTCATTTATTCATATTAATATTGCCATTCAGAACAATACTATTATTTTTTCTGTCAAAAATTCCATTGTTTCTAATGCAGGTAATTCGCTTACAGAAACAACAGGAATTGGAATAAAAAATGTGGAAAGAAGACTTACCTTACTTTATCCGGCCAAACATGAGTTGAAAATAAAAAATGAAAAAAATATATTTAGTGTAGAATTAACACTCGTGCAGGTTGTTTAAACATTTTTTAGCTATCTAACCATAGTTTAAAACAATTAAATTTTCATTTGAAAATACAAATATTCAACATCAAAAATATATGCATATGAAATGTATTGCTATCGATGATGAACCCCTGGCACTCCAAATTATTTCTCAATACTGCGAAAAAATACCATTCCTACAGTTAGAAAACATTTTTACCAATCCGAATGATGCTATACAATATTTGTCAGAAAATAAAATGGATTTGTTGTTTTTGGATATTCAAATGCCCGATATCAACGGATTGCAGTTATATAAAAATTTAACCAATAAGCCATTGGTAATTTTTACCACCGCCTTTAAAGATTTTGCTGTAGAAGGGTTTAATGTAGATGCAATTGATTATTTATTAAAGCCCTTTGATTATAATCGCTTTCTAAAAGCAGCTTACAAAGCAAAAGAATATCAGGAATTTTTATCTTCTCAGGAACTACAATTAAATTCTATTTATGTAAAGGTGAATTATGAAATGATGAAAATTAATTTGAAGGATATTGAATTAATTGAAGCGTTGGATGATTATATCAAAATTCACATAAAACCCTACCCTGTATTAACTTTAATGACCTTAAAAAGTATGCAGGAAAAACTTCCAAACAAAGAATTTGTGAGGGTACATCGCTCCTATATTGTACCCATTAGCAAAGTTGACAAATTCAATAAAAATAAAATTTTAGTAGCCGGTAAAGAAATACCCATTGGCAGTAGCTATTCAGATGTATATGATTTATTATTGAGCCGTCAGCTACAATAAGTTCTCCGATATTTTCTTCCCATTCACCTATCAAATCATAAATTTATTAAAGTTGCTTCGAATTTTACATTCGTTTCAAACTGTTTTATTTTCATGCAGGGTTACATTGAAAAGGTATTGCTGATTGATCACAATCCGGGCAATACCTTTTTTATTTTTACATTTATCTTACCTTGCAGTCCTTAAATATTTATCATGGACTTTATCAGATTGCTGCATATAGAAAAAACCAATCCGGGTACATCGACCGGTTCAGAATGGATAAAAAGTTATGGTGCTGAAATAGAAAGCTTTACACCTGTTAATGGCGCTTCAATTGCTGCTGTAATTAGCACCGACAAAGAAGCTTATGAAGCTGTTGTGCATAAAGCCGCTGCAGCATTTAAAATTTGGCGTAACTGGCCGGCACCTAAAAGAGGCGATGTAGTTCGCCAAATTGGTGATGCAATAAGATTAAATAAAGAAAATTTAGGCAAATTAGTGAGTTATGAAATGGGAAAAAGTCTGCAGGAAGGCTTGGGTGAAGTGCAGGAAATGATTGATATCTGCGATTTTGCCATTGGCTTATCACGCCAGTTATATGGCTTAACCATGCACAGTGAACGGCCTAACCACCGTATGTATGAACAATGGCATCCGCTGGGTATGGTGGGAATTATTTCCTCTTTTAATTTCCCGGTGGCTGTATGGAGTTGGAATACCGCCGTTGCCTGGGTATGTGGAAATGTTTGCATTTGGAAACCAAGTGAAAAAACACCGCTTTGCAGCATTGCCGTTCAAAAAATAGTGGCTGAAGTTTTTGCAAAAAATCATGTACCAGAAGGCGTAAGTTGTTTGATACAAGGTGATAAAACTGTTGGAGAATGGATGAGCCATGATACCAGAATTCCTTTAATCAGTGCCACAGGCTCTACCAGAATGGGAAAAGCTTTGAGTACAGCCATAGCAGCAAGGCTCGGAAAATCAATTCTTGAATTAGGAGGCAATAATGCCATTATTATTTCGCAACACGCAGATTTAGATATGGCTTTACGCGGCTGCCTTTTCGGCGCCGTTGGCACAGCCGGCCAACGTTGCACAACAACGCGTAGATTAATTATTCACGAATCAGTATATGAAACATTTAAAGCCAAACTTGTTGCAGCTTACCAGCAACTTAAAATTGGCAATCCATTGCAACCCGAAAATCATGTAGGACCCTTAATTGACAAAGCTGCTGTACAACATTATTTACATGCTATTGACCAATGTATACAACAAGGCGGGAAGTTTGCAGTGCCAGGAGGTGTAGTAGAAGGTACTGGATACGAAAGTGGTTGTTATGTAAAACCCTGTGTAGCCGAGGTACAACCTGGTATGCCCATTGTTCAACAGGAAACCTTTGCTCCTATTTTGTACATCATGCCTTATACCAATTTAGAAGATGCCATTGCTATACAAAACAACGTACCACAAGGCTTATCTTCTGCAATCATGACTTTAAACCTGCGTGAAGCAGAAGCCTTTTTATCATATGCCGGCAGCGATTGCGGCATAGCCAATGTAAATATTGGTACCAGTGGTGCTGAAATAGGCGGGGCTTTTGGTGGAGAAAAAGAAACCGGAAGTGGCAGAGAAAGCGGAAGCGATGCCTGGAAAGCCTATATGCGCCGACAAACCAATACCATTAACTGGGGAACCCATTTGCCTTTAGCACAGGGCATTACTTTTGAATTATAATAATTATGCCACTTATTCATGTAGCCGAACTGCCTGTTAAAGAAATTGTTCCGGGTTATAAAGCACAGTTCATACATACCGGAACCAATACATTTTCGTATTTACAGGTTACTGCCGGCAGTAAATTAGGCCTGCATCACCATCCGCACCAGCAAATTGCGCATGTATTACAAGGTACTTTTCAACTAACTGTTGATGGAATTGAATATACCTTACAGCCGGGCGAAGTAATGGTCGTTCCACCTAATGTACCACATGCCGGTTTAGCCATTACCGATTGTAGCTTACTGGATGTATTTTATCCGGAAAGAGAAGATTATAAAAAACTGTAAATGCAGCTTTTTACTTAACATTTAGCTAAATCGCATTGTACTGTTGCCTTTATTGCAGGGATAATCAGACATTTGCTAATGGTAGTTACCCAATTGTAAACAAATTATTGCCTTTCATTTCTACTGTATCGCTTAAAATGCACCCCAATGAACAAACGTTATTGCTTCGCTTTATTAGTATCTATTTTTATCCATTCCACAGCTCCTGCACAAATGCGCAATGTACCTGAAGGCTGGCATTTGATGGATGCAACAAAAGACAAATACTATGGCATTAGTTTAAATGAAGCTTATCAATACCTGAAAGCCAATCACATCAAATCAACGCCCGTTATTGTAGCTGTTTTAGATTCTGGTGTAGATACCACCCATGAAGACCTGAAAGGCATTTTATGGCATAACCCCAAAGAAATTCCTGGCAATGGCATTGATGACGACCACAATGGATATGTAGACGATGTGTATGGATGGAATTTTCTAGGAAATAAAAATGGAGAAAATTTAAAAAAAGCCGGAGATGAACGATCCAGAGTATTTTATCAGTTTAAAAATAAATTTTCAGGCAAGAATATTGACACTACCCAATTCAGTCAAAAAGACAAATACGAATACCGAATTTGGAAAATGGCAGCCGATGAAATGAATAAAGGCAACGACGATCAGATGGAAATTGCTTTTTTAAACATCACCCTGAACTCTATCAAAAAACACGATTCTTTAATACAAAAAGAAATGGGCACTAAAGTATACAATTGTGCCCAGTTAGAAAGCTTTGAACCTACTACGCCTGAAGGAAAAAAAGCCAAATTCGGGTATCTTACTTTAATGAAAATGGTGGGAATTGATCCCGATGAAAAGAATACAGCAGTAATCAGCGAATTAAACGATTATATTGAAGGGAAACAGGATGCACTCAATGAAAAAGATACACCACCCATTAATTACCGTAGCAAAATAGTTCAAGACAATTATAACAATATTCAGGATAAATATTATGGCAATGCAGATGTAATGGGCCCAGACCCTATGCATGGCACGCATGTAACCGGCATTATTGCTGCACAGCGCAACAATGGCATTGGCATGGATGGCGTTGCAGACAATGTAAAAGTAATGATGGTAAGAGTTGTTCCCGATGGGGATGAATACGATAAAGATATTGCCTTAGGCATTTTTTATGCTGTAAATAATGGAGCCAAAGTAATCAATATGAGTTTTGGAAAATCTTATTCGCCCCAGAAATATTGGGTAGATAGCGCCGTAAAATATGCCGAGCAAAAAGATGTTTTAATTGTGCATGCTGCCGGGAATGAATCGGCAGATATAGATACAAAAGAAAATTATCCCAATCCTCATTTTCTATTTCAAAACAGTACAGCCAATAATTTTATTACAGTAGGCGCCAGCAACGACCCGTCAATGGGTCAGGGTATGGCTGCAGATTTTAGTAACTATGGAGGCAAAGAAGTAGATGTATTTGCCCCGGGTGTAAAAATATATTCCACCTTACCCAAAAAAAATGAATACGGCAATTTACGGGGAACCAGCATGGCAGCTCCTATTGTAACCGGTCTTGCTGCAATGATTCGATCTTATTTTCCGAATTTAACTGCAGTAGAAGTAAAACAAATTATCATGGCTTCTGTTCTGCATCCTGATAGCACACTGGCCGATTTTAAGCCCGGAACACAACAAACCATTCCTTTTGCAGCTCTTTCAAAAAGTGGGGGTATTATCAATGCTGCCCATGCAGTAAAACAAGCAGAAGATTTGGGAAGGAAATGGGCTGCAGAAAAATCGAGTGCCGATAAAAAAACCGCTACGCAACTGAAATAAAGATATTATTAACCCTACAATCATCGTATATGAGCAGACCACTCCCCGGAGAATATCCATCTTATTATGAAGATTACATTCAACAAACAGCAGGTTGCAATAACCTGAAAGAACTGGTTACAACATTCAGCCATTCCATTATTCAGTTCTTTTCAGGTATTCCGAAGGAGAAAGAAAATTTTATTTATGCTCCAGGCAAATGGACACCGAAAGACATCCTGCAACATATTATAGATACAGAACGTATTATGGCGTATCGCATGCTCACCTTTGCAAGATCAGACAACAAAAATTTACCCGGCTTTGATGAGCAATGGTACGCTGAAAGAGCGATTGCCAATAACAGAAGTTTAAAAAATTTGTTGGATGAATTTATTGCACTCAGGCAATCAACCGATTATTTTTTACAATCACTGCCGGAGCCAACGCTCTCATTATCGGGAACTGCTAATAATTATCCCCTAACTGTAAATGCCATCGGCTTTATCATTTTTGGGCATTTGCTCCATCATCAGCGGGTTTTAGAAGAAAAATACTTACAGTAAATATTTTTTTAATACCATAAATACCAGTATAAGCACTACAAAAACCTTAACTTCGCATCCTAAATAGTTACGTATGAATTTACATGAATTTCAGGCGAAAGAATTATTAAAAAAATACAATGTACCCGTTCAAGACGGTATGGCGGTAGATACAGTAATGGCTGCTGAAGAAGCATACAGACAAATTAAAACACAAACCAATAACAATTTTGCGGTTGTTAAAGCGCAAATACATGCCGGCGGTCGCGGAAAAGGAAAAATTGTAGGCTCTGAGCAAAGAGGAGTTGCCGTTGTCAAGAGTGCAGAAGATATTACCAATATTGCCAAAAATATTTTAGGTGGTACATTGGTTACCATACAAACAGGACCTGTAGGAAAAAAAGTGAATAAAATTTTTGTTGCTCAAGATGTTTACTATCCGGGCCCCAATCCTGTAAAGGAATTTTATTTATCGGTTTTGTTAGATCGTGCAAAAGGTCAAAATGTAATTATGTACAGCACCGAAGGCGGTGTTGATATTGAAGAAGTAGCCCACAAAACTCCGGAAAAAATATTTAAAGAATGGGTGCATCCTTCCGGTGGATTACTTCCTTTTCAGGCCAGAAAAATTGCCTTCAATTTTGGTTTAACCGGCGAAGCATTTAAAAATTGCGTAAAATTTGTAACCAATTTATACAATGCATATGTGGGATTGGAATGTTCCATGCTAGAAATTAATCCACTCTTCAAAACCAGCGATGATAAAATAATTGCGGTAGATTGTAAAATGAATTTGGATGATAATGCTTTAATGCGCCATTCAGATTTAGCGGCCTTACGCGACATTACAGAAGAAGATCCTACAGAAGTAGAAGCCGGCCAATACAACTTAAATTTTGTAAAATTAGATGGCAACGTTGGTTGCATGGTAAACGGGGCCGGATTGGCGATGGCTACCATGGATATGATTAAATTAAGCGGTGGTGAACCTGCCAACTTTTTAGATGTAGGTGGAACTGCCAATGCCCAAACCGTTGAGGCTGGGTTCAAAATCATCATGAAAGATCCCAATGTAAAAGCCATTCTTATCAATATTTTTGGTGGCATTGTTCGCTGTGATCGGGTTGCTGCCGGAGTAATTGAGGCTTATAACAAATTAGGCAATATTCATATTCCCATTATTGTTCGCTTACAGGGAACCAATGCGGCAGAAGCCAAAAAATTAATTGATGAAAGCGGACTGAAAGTTCAATCTGCCATTGAATTAAGCGAAGCTGCTGCTTTGGTAAAAAAAGCAGTTGCATAAATATAAATATATTTCAAATTATTGTAAACGTTGGATGGTTTTACTGTTCAACGTTTTTTTATTGTGCTGCATACAATTTCACTTCACAAATAGCGCTGAAAGCATACCTTAATCCCGATTGCACTTCCACACATTCATATCGCTTTCTTCGTTTATGCCCCTTTTTAAATAACCGGCCATTTTCAGTAATAAAAACTGCACCCTCCGGCACATGCGCCAACAGCAACACATCTGTTGTTGAAACTGTGTTATATTTTCGTAATACAATCAGCAATTCTGTTTCGCCATTTGCAGTAGCTGAAGGATTGCGAATGCTTTTCTGCAATGCCAATACAATATCTTCGGGAAATACCTGCTGTTCAGTAAAGCGAAGCAATAACTTGCTGTAAAATTGTTTCCATTCTTTACCATGTGGTTCTACCTTATGGCCAAAGGTTTCAAATGTAAGTAAATGCGCCAATTCATGTAAAAGTGTTATCAAAAACTCATATTTATTCAAATTTCCATTAATAGTAATGGAATGATTTCTATGTTGCGATGCATGCCTGTAATCGCCCAATACCGATTTCCGTTTTCGGGTAATGGTTAAATGTACTTTATAGTGGTTTAGATAATCTGCAACAGGTTCAAAACAGCCTTCGGGTAAGAACTCTGCCAGTATATGCATTGGATGTTGCGTAACAGCCATATCTATTTGTTATTTCCATTAATTTTAGCCGCAATGTATACTTCTAAAAAAGTATACATCAAATACAAAACCATGCCAACAAAAACTGCATAAACACTTCTGTTTGGACCGGCTAATACCAAATATAAAATAGCAGCTCCTCCCAATACTAATAATTTCATAAGTGTTACCATCATTACATTACTTACTGATGCCATGGGTGTTTTTTTATGGGCCGCCTGTATATGCAAGGCAAGGCTCAAAATGCTGATTACAAATAAAATGCAATTGGCAGAAAATACTACCCACACATCTATTTGATGCGTATACATTATTTTTTTAAAGAAAATAAGCAAACTATTTACCGATACGAATAAAATAAATAAAGGCAAAATGTTTTTTGAGAAAGAAAAGGGGGTTTGTTGCATATTATTTTCTGCTTGTGTCTTTAATAACTTTTATAATTAAAACAATAATAACAATTAAAGGTAATAGCCAAACCAATAAAGGAATAGCGAATGAAAATTTTACATCCATCCACCAACCAGAATAAACTGAAATGGCAATGGCAATAATCAGTTCGCCGGTTAATGTAGCATATTGAAGCAATAATTTCTTATTATCTGGCTGCTCGCTCATTCTTTAATTAACTCTTGTTTAGGAATTATTAAACTGGCGGTATCTTTCTGTGCAGGCATATTACCCGAAAGCACTTTTTTCAGATTTTCTAAATACTGATCTTTATATTGAATAGATTTCTCTAATGAATCGGTACGCATTTGCAAAAGTTGTAATTCTGTTCTGCTTTCCCTTGAACCATAACCGGGAATGTAATATTTTAGCGGGGTAAAAACAATCAGCGCTACCGTTAAACTAATCAATAAAACAAATGCAGTACTAAAAACAACATATACACTTAAACGTGATAATTTAAAAGTTACCAGCTCTTCATAAGTATCATCATTAATTAATACAAGCCGGTACTGATTTCTTAATCGTTTAAAAGTGTTAGTTTCAAAAGTTTGTTTTGCCATGCTACAAAATAAGGTTAAAGGTACATAACAAGGGCTGTTTTGCCACATTTATTAGAAAATAACTGTACTTTTAAACAGTTTAGATTTGTGTTGAATTATGCCTATGAAGCAGAAGTATTTTTTGATGTGGTTCCTTTTCTTCCCTGCCCTGCTGTTTTACCAGACCAAGGTATGGGGACAACCCAATACTACCATTAATTTAGATAAAGAAAAACCCGCTCAATACCAGGATCGGCAACTGGCTTCTGAAAAAACAGGCGAAAAAAAAATAGGATTTGTAAAGCGTACTTATCAGGATATGGTAAGCCATTACAACTATTTTTTTAATGCCAACAATAAATTAAACCATATTATTGAACTGGCACAACAAATGCATACGGATGATTATAGTAAACTTCTGCCATTCTATAATTACAGCCTTTCGGTTACTGCTTTAGATAAGCGGGATATTGATTCCATTATTTACAAGTGTTATGCAGGTATTCTGTTACATGATTTAAGATCTGACTGGGTAGATGATTTTTATTTGTTGCTGGGCAAAGCGTATTTACTACGACAAAATTTTGATTCTGCCGCAACTGTTTTCCAATACATCAATTACATATATGCGCCAAAAGATGATGGATATGATATTCCAATAGGTAGTAATGTAAGTAACCAACAAGGTATTTTTACCGTTGCAACCAATGAAAACAGAAGTCTGCTGAAAAAAATTATCAAAAAACCAACCACCCGGAACGACAGCTTCATCTGGCAAATCAGAAATTATATAGAAAGCAACCAATTAGACAAAGCCACCGGTTTAATAGCTATTTTAAAAGCTGATCCCTTCTTTCCGAAAAGATTAGAAAAAGATTTGTTTTTGCAGCAAGCTTATTTGTTTTATAAACAAAATGTTCACGACAGTGCTGCTACCTATTTAAGCAAATCCATTTCAGAAGCTTCCAATAAACAGGAACAGGCAAGATGGGAGTTTTTAACCGGCCAGCTTTTTCAATTGGCACATCAAAACAAACCTGCCATCCAGGCATTTGAAAAAGCCATCCATCATACCATTGATCCCTATCTGGAAGTGTATGCCCGCCTGAATATTGTGGCACTTTCTGATACTGCAAATGGCAATCATTCATTGCAAAACAATTTGAAACAATTGTATCAATTGGCCAGAAGAGATAAATATGCTGATTATCGAGATATTATTTATTATGCTGCAGCTTCGCTTGAAATTAAACAACAGCATTTTAAAGAAAGTATCAATAATTTATTGAAAAGCATTGCATTCAGTGTTAACAACCCGGCACAAAAGCAAAAAAGTGTGTTATTACTGGCATCAACAGCCTACAATATCCGCCAATATCCGCTTGCTTCATTATATTATGACAGTGTGCAGGTTAATCAGTTAGATTCTTCCCTGCAAAATGAAATTACTAACCGAAAAAAAGCTTTAAAAATTATTACGAAAAATCTGGCATCGCTCCAATTACAGGATAGTTTATTGCAACTAAGTAATTTGAATGAAGCGGCGCGGCTGGCTGCTGTAAAAAAATTATACCGCCGATTACGCAAAGAGCAAGGCCTGGCAGATGAAAGGGAAGAAATTGATTTTGGCAGTACCAATTCCACCACAAACGCAGCAAGCAGTGGCTTATTTGGCAGTACCACCACGAATAGTGCCAGTGATTTTTATTTTGCCAATACTGCACTTAAAACACAAGGTTACAAAGAGTTTAAACAAACATGGGGTAACCGGCCCAATGTAGATAACTGGCAACGTCAATCTGCTATTAACAACAGCATGCGGTTGAACAATAACAATGTAACCACAACAGCCAATGCAACTCCCGAAGCCGTTAAAACCAATGCTTCTACTGCCTTAACCTTGAAAGGAATGCTGGAAAATGTTCCACTTACCGAAAAGCAAATTGGAGATACACATAATACAATTATTGACGACTTATATAAAAATGCGCAAACTTTCCAAAACGATTTAGAGAAATATCCTGACGCAGTAGATGCTTATGAAACCCTTATGAAACTGTATCCGGAAAACAAATATGAAGAGCCCGTTTTATTCAATCTAATATACTGTTACAACCAATTGGGTTTATTGGCAAAATCAGATTCAGTAAGGAAAAAATTAATGCTTGCTTTTCCGAATGGCATCTATGCTGAAAAAATAAAAAATACAGGTAAACCCACCATTCAAGACAAAGCAACAGCACAATACGAACATATTTATGATTTGTTTATTGAAGGAAATTTTAAGCAGGCATTAGCAGAAAAAGAGCAGGCCGATAAAATATTTGGGAAAAATTACTGGGGCCCGCAATTAATGTACATTCAGGCCGTATACGATGTAAAACAAAAAAATGACAGTACTGCCATCCAAACTTTGGAAGCATTGGTACACCAGTTTCCCCAATCGCCAATGGTTGAAATGGCCAATACCCTCATTAGCGTAGTAAAACGTAGAAAAGAAATTGAAAATTATTTAACCAATTTGGTGATTGAAAAAAATGAAGACAATGTTGTGGGCAATATTGACCTACACCCGGCCACCATTGCAAAAGCACCTGTTAAAAAAATAGTAGATACTTTATCAACACAAATCCATAAACAATTAGATACCACTGCATTGGTTCAGGTACCCGTTAGCAATCCGGTAATACAGGCTGTAAACAATTATGCATTCAATCCGGCCGATTCGCAATACATTGCGGTAATATTACATAAAGTTGATCCCGTTTTTGCCAGTGAAGCCAGAAATGCATTTTACCGTTTTAACCTAGAAAAATTTTATACACTACGTTTAAAAGTTACCGGAGAAAAATTAAATGATTCAACCACAATTGTACTAATTGGCCCATTTGAAAATGCCGGAGATGCAGTTGAGTATTTAGATAAAACCCGCCCAATGGCTACCGGTAGAATTATACCCTGGCTTAAACCCGATAAATATGTTTTTAGTATGATTAGTCCTTTAAACTTACAGTTGTTGCATACTAAAAACAATATTACAGATTATATTCAGTTTATGAAAAACACTTTACCCGAAAAATTTTAACTACTTGGCAGGGTAACATCTGCCGTAGATGCTTAGTTTTACAACCTTAACCATACCTTGTTTATGTTGCGTTCAGTAAAAATATTTTGGAAAGCCTTTTTTATAGCTGTTGCTGCTTTTATTTTATTTCTCCTGCTTTGTAATTGGGGCGTTTTCGGAAAAATGCCCTCTATTGAAGATATTCAAAATCCTTCAGCCTCATTATCCAGTCAGGTATATGCGCAAGATGGTACCTTAATGGGTAAATATTATTTAGAAGATAGAGTAAATGTTGATTATAAAGATATTAGCCCCAACATTGTTCATGCATTGGTGGCAACTGAAGACCAGCGTTTTTATGAGCATAGTGGCATTGATTTTATTTCTTTATTGCGTGCTTTAAAAGGATTAGGCCGCGATGGCGGGGCCAGTACTATTACTATGCAAACAGCCAAAAACTTATTTACTGAAAACTGGGCAACCCGAAATTTTTTACTCCGTGCCATACAAAAAGTTAAAGAGTCAATCATAGCCGTAAAATTGGAAAGAAATTTTACCAAAGAAGAAATCATTAATCTGTATTTGAATACCGTTGCTTTTGGCGATAATGTTTTTGGCATTCGCAATGCCGCTAAAACCTTCTTTCAAAAAGAGCCGGATCGGGTAAATGTAAATGAAGCAGCCGTTTTGGTGGGCATGATTAATGCGCCTACGTTATACAATCCCAGACGCAATCCCAAACAGGCTTTAGAACGCCGTAACCTGGTTTTAAACAGAATGGTTACCAATGGTTATTTAACAGCACAGGATGCGGCAAAAATTAAAATGGAACCTATTGAATTAAATTATAAAAAATTAGATGAAACAACAGGTTTGGCTCCTTACTTCAGAATGATTCTGGGCGAGTACATGAAAGTATGGTGCAAAAACCACAAAAAAAGTAATGGTGATGAATATAATTTGTATACAGATGGTTTAAGAATTTATACAACCCTCAATCCACGTATGCAAATCTATGCCGAAGAAGCAGTAGCCAAACACATGAGCTACATGCAGCAAATTTTAAATCAACAAACCAACATAAAAAAAGGAACTGTATGGGATGGGCATCAAAACATTTTAGAATCGGCCATGAAACAAAGTGACCGCTGGCGTAATTTGAAAAAAGATGGAATGAATGATGCAGACATAAGAAAAACATTTTTTGTGCCTACACAAATGCGGGTTTTTGCCTGGAATAATAACCGGGAAAAAGATACGACCATGACGCCAATGGATTCTATTAAATATTCCCGCCAAATGATGCAGGCCGGTTTTATGGCATTAGACCCTTTAAGTGGTGAGGTTCGTGCATGGGTAGGTGGCATTGATTTTAAAACCTTCAAGTTTGATCATGTGAATTACAATACCAAACGGCAGGTGGGCTCTACTATTAAACCATTATTGTATAGTTTAGCTATTGAAGATGCCGGTTTTACACCAAATACAATTGTGCAGGATGTTCAACAAAGTTTTGGCGCATATGGAATGGTGCCTGCTACTTCTACCTCTTGCACCGGAGCCTCTATTCCTATGGCACAAGCCCTTGCATTTTCCAGAAACTGTGCCACTGCTTATATTATGAAGCAGTTAGATCCCAAGGGCAATAATGCAGCCATCCGTTTTGTTGATTTTCTAAAAAACAAGTGCGGCTTACAAACCAATATAGAACCACACCCCTCCATTGCTATTGGTGCATGCGAAATTTCATTGTATGAAATGATGCAGGCATACAGCATGTTCCCGGGAAGAGGATTCAATGTAAAACCACTATTTATTACCCGTATTGAAGATAGAAATGGCAATGTATTGGAAAATTTTGCACCCATTAGAAAAGAAGTTATCAGCGACATTACTGCTTATTCTGTTATTAAAATGATGGAAGGCGTGGTTGAATTTGGCACAGCCCGTGGCCTTAAAATGCAATTTGATGTTAGTGGGAATATTGCTGGCAAAACGGGAACTACCAATGATAACAGCGATGCCTGGTTTATGGGCTACACACCGCAATTATTAGCAGGTGCCTGGGTAGGTTGCGATGATCGGTTTATACACATCAATAGTAGTAGCTATAATGGGCAGGGTGCACGTGCTGCCATGCCTATTTGGGGTTATTTTTATGAAAAAGTTTTGAAAAATGCAAACATTTTAGGCATTGATGCAAATGTTGACTTCTCTAAACCAGAAGGTATGGCCAACGACATTGAATTGGATTATTCCAATCCCACACCCAATGTGCCTATTGGTGTTGAGGGCGACCAGCAATTAATGGGAAATGGCACCTCTCAGGATTATGTACCAGCCGATATTAAACCGGAAGATCTGGCACCCGAATCACAAATAGATACCAATAAATTACCGGGATTATCTCCCAATAAAAAAAATAATAATACACCAAAATTACCTGCTCATCAGCAACCCATTCCAAAAGCTATTTTGCCCAAAAAAGTAGGAGGAAATCATTAATGTAATTAAGAAAACAAATTTTAAATATTTTTTCCGGTTAACATGGGAACAAAAGAAAATAAATCAAAAGATTCTTCTTTGCAGGCATCGGCAAAAACTTTGGTAATGCGCAGCATTCTTTGAGAAGCACCTTCATCAACAGGTATTACCATTATTCCGCCTACTTTTAATTGTTCTATTAGTTTAGGAGGAATAAATGGCGCCGCTGCTGTGATGAGAATTTTATCGAAAGGTGCAAAAGTTGGCAGGCCTTCAAAGCCATCGCCAAAAAAGCATTTGATATTGGGGTATTTATTTTTAAAACTAAACTGCTTATTTAAATCAAATATTTTTTTCTGCCGTTCAATAGTATACACCCAGGCACCCATTTCTGCCAATACACAAGCCTGATACATACTACCGGTACCAATTTCCAATACTTTATCCGATTTTTTTATTTGTAATAATTGTGTTTGATATGCAACTGTATAAGGTTGAGAAATGGTTTGACCTTCAGCAATGGGAAATGCACGGTCTTCATAAGCAATTTTATCGAAAGCAGAATCTAAAAAATAATGACGTGGTACATTTTGTAACGCTAATAAAACAGCCTCATCGGTAATACCTTTTTGTTTTATCAGTTCTACCAACTGTTTACGCAGTCCTTTGTGGCGATAAGTATCTTCAAACTTTCTCATAAACCATACAAAGCTAATAGTATCGGCACATTTTAAAGCATAAATTCATTACATGGGGAAATTAAAATGCCGTGCATTTTTTTTGCACAGCATTTTAAGAAAAGTTGTTTAAGAAACTGCTTCACTTTTATGGAATATTTGTTCACACTGTAAAAGCTGCAGTTAAGCGTATTAAGACAATTGCATGGATGCAATGATACCCGAAATTTTTTGCTTCAGTTCTTCTAACTTTTTGTCAAATTCATTTTTATTGGGAAGCGTAGTATGTACACTAAAATAGAATTTTATTTTAGGTTCCGTACCCGATGGCCGGGCCGAAATTTTGCTGCCATCTTTAGTAATAAATTGCAGCACATTGCTTTTAGGTAGTTGAATTGCCCATTGCTCACCTGTTAATAAATTAGTGCCTTTTTGTAATTCATAATCTAACAATGTTACTACCTGACTATTGTTAATGAATTTAGGTGGATTAGATCGGTAACCTTCCATCATTGCAGCAATCTCTTTCTGGCCATCCATTCCCTTTTTGGTAATACTGATTAGGTTTTCATAATAAAAACCATATTGCATATACAGTTCAATCAATTTATCAAACAAGGTTTTACCTTGCTGTTTTTCATAAGCTGCCATTTCACATAATAAAGCTACGGCACTGATGGCGTCTTTATCACGTATCTGGTTGCCAATCATTAATCCAAAACTTTCTTCGCCACCAATTACATAGTTTTCTTTACCTTCTTTTTCTTTTATTAGTTCGGCAATCCATTTAAAGCCTGTTAATACATTGTAGTAAGCTACATTATTTTGACGGGCAACTTCATTAATCATTTCAGTGGTTACAATTGTAGTGATCACCATATCATTGGGCTGTGCAATTCCCTTTTTTCTTCGGGCTTCAATCAAATATGCAAAAGCAAGTACTGCAGTTTGGTTGCCATTCATTAATATCCATTCTCCTTTGTGGTTTTTTACACCAACACCTACCCTGTCTGCATCCGGGTCGGTACCTAACAAAATATCTGCATCTAATGCTTTTGCTTTTTCAAGGCCCATTCGCATGGTTTCACTTTCTTCCGGATTGGGATAAGCAACTGTAGGAAAATTGCCATCGGGTGTGGCTTGTTCTTCCACAATATGTACATTGGTAAATCCGAATGCCGATAATGCAGCAGGTACTAATTTAATACCACTGCCATGTATGGGCGTATAAACAATTTTAATGTCTTTTTGCTGTTGTATTACTTCCGGATACACACTCAGGCTTTTCACCATTTTTAAATATTGTTGATCCATCTCTGCGCCAATTATGGTAATATTGGCATTACCTCCACTCCATTTCACATCATCAATACTTTGGATGGCTTCCACCTCTTTAATTACGTTTTTATCGTGTGGTGGTACCAATTGGCCGCCATCATTCCAATAGGCTTTATAACCGTTGTACTCTTTTGGATTATGTGATGCGGTACATACCACGCCTGCATTACAGTGTAAAGAACGAATTGTAAAACTCAGTTCTGGTGTTGGGCGTAAATCTTCAAACAAAAACACCTTAATACCATTGGCTGCAAAAACCTGTGCTGTTGTTTCGGCAAAAAAACGGCTGTTGTTTCTACAATCATGTGCAATGGCTACCCGTATGGTTTGGTTTGGATAGGTTTTCATCAAATAGTTGGCAAAACCCTGTGTAGCCATTCCAACCGTATATTTATTCATTCTGTTGGTACCCACACCCATAATGCCACGCAGGCCACCGGTACCAAACTCCAAATTTTTATAAAAAGCTTCCATCAGCTCATTGGGATGGTGGTTAATCAATTCCTGTACTGCATTTTTTGTATCGGCATCGTAATTTCCATTCACCCAACTCCGGGCTTTTTCTAAAATAGCTGTATCCATGTTATATTTTTTAATGATGAAATTTTGGCAATTGAATATGCTGCACTATGATAGAAAAAATGGGTTATAACAAATAAGCTCCTATTATTTGATGATCATCCATTTCCACAACAATATGTTCCTGAAGTGTAGTAGCAAGAGAAAGGCCAACATAATCGGGTTTTATCGGAAATAATTTATGCATTCTTTCTATCAATACCATGGTTTGTATACGTTTAGGGTATTGTTGCAGTAATGGTTTTAATGCATACAACAAAGTTCTGCCCGTATTGGCCACATCATCAATTAACAAAATACATTTGCCATTTGCAGAAAATGGAACATCTAATTTTATTTCTTCAGGTTTTTGTTTATTCATGGCAATACCATTTACTTCCACTTTTTGCTGAAAATAGGGTTGTATAAGTGCAGCCATCGTATTTGCCATTATATAGCCATTGTTCCGTATACCTATCAAAACAATATCTTCTGGTTCATCCCCCAAATTTTCGGCCACTTCTAATGCCAGCCGCTCTAATTTGAATTGAATAATTTGTTGCGATAATATTTCCTTCTTTTCTTTCATTCGCCCCGAATTTAATGCATTGTGATTTTTATCAATCAATTCTTATGAAAAACTGTATACGCAATCTGTTGTTCAAAATTCGAATTAATTTGTTGGAATTAGCTTTTCCTAAAAAATATTTTTTAAAATATTTCTGTAATGCTTTCATGAACCAGAAAGGCCAATTATTGTATTATCTGTCATAAATGTATGATTTATTGCGTTAACTATATTCACTTAACTATTAATTTAGCATTACAAGAAAACCACTATGCATATTATTTCACAACTTGTTTTCATATTAATACTGGCTGCAGGCATATATCTTTTTTCTGCAAAAGTAATCTATATCAGAAAAAATATTTTAATGGGAAGAGATGAGTCTCGAAACGACCAGCCTAAATTACGTTGGCGCAATGTTTTATTGTTAGCATTTGGGCAAAAAAAGATGTTTAAAAACCCCTTAGTGGCAGTGATGCATTTTATTATTTATGCAGGTTTTATCATTATTAATATTGAAGTGCTCGAAATTATATTAGATGGAATTTTAGGAACCCACAGGCTTTTTGCAGAACCACTTGGCTACATCTATACACTGCTGATTAATGTATTTGAATGCCTTGCTGTTGGCGTTATAGCTGTTTGTATTATTTTTCTTATCAGAAGAAATATTTTACATATTCAGCGTTTCATAAGTAAAGACCTAAATGGATGGCCAAGAAGCGATGCCAATTATATATTAATTACCGAAATTATATTAATGAGTCTCTTCCTCACCATGAATGCAACAGATACCCTCCTGCAAAACAGGGGTTATGGGCATTATGCTGAACATTTAACCGGTAATTTTTTGTTTTCAGGAAATCTGCAATCACTTTTTAACGGGCTATCTTCTGAACAGCTTGCCACTATTGAACGAAGTGCCTGGTGGTTGCATATTGTTGGTATTATTGCATTTTTAAACTATTTGCCCTATTCTAAACATTTGCATATACTTTTGGCATTCCCCAATGCATATTATGCCAGTTTAGAGCCTAAAGGCAAAATGCACAATATGCCCGACATTCAAAAAGAGGTACTGTATGCCATGCAACCGGAATTAATACCTGCCAATGCTCCGCAAGCAACAGCCCATAAATTTGGTGCCAGAGATGTGATGGATTTAAGCTGGAAAAACCTGTTAGATGCTTATGCCTGTACAGAGTGTGGCCGTTGCACTACCGCATGCCCTGCTAATATTACCGGCAAATCACTCAGCCCCAGAATGATTATGATGAAAACCCGCGACCGTTTGGAACAAGTGGGCCAAAAAAGCAAAGCCATGCAAAACTGGCAGGATGATGGAAAATCATTGCTGCACGATTATATTACGGAAGAAGAATTAAGAGCTTGTACAACCTGTAATGCATGTGTAGAAGAATGTCCGGTAAGTATTTCACCACTCGATATTATTTTGCAAATGAGAAGATACCTGATTATGGAAGAAAGCAATGCACCACAAGAGTGGAACAGCACATTCAGCAATATTGAAAATAATTTTGCACCCTGGAAATTTTCGCCGGAAGAAAGAGATCAATGGGCCAAAGATTAGTGTTATTATTATTATATTACAACATAGACAAAAACAACATTCTGTATAATTGAATCATTGCCGCAAATAAGAAAACAATACCCATAATAATATTTAAAGTTCGGGCACCGGCATTCATTTTCTTAATCAGCCAGTTGCCACCATGCATGTAAAATGCCAGTCCCGTAATCGTTCCAATGCCACATCCAATGGTAAATACGTTTAATGAAAGTGTATTTACTTGCAGAACTTTTGCATTTATTAGATAGGTGCTCCATATAAACCAAAAAGGTATTTGTGCCGGATTCAAAGCACTCATACTCATGCCTAATACGAAGCGGTTCAACTTATTTTGCAGTAATATGTTTTTTTCATTCGCTTTATTTTTAATTACCATTACAAAACTAATAATAGCAAATAAAAGAAAAAAAACAACTGTTAACCATCCTATAATAGTAAACAATAATTTGTGTGCGTATATCCACTGTACACCAACCAATACCAGCCTTAAATAAAGAATTTCAATCAATGCAACACCAATGGCATAGCGCCAGGCATTTTTAAAACTTTCTAAAATAGCAATATGGGTAGCAGTAATGCTCATGGTACCTAATGGCAATTGACCCAAAAAACTAACAAGCCAACCCATTAAAAGTATAAATAAAAAATGCATGCAAAAAAGTTAGTACAGTAATGCTTTTTAAAACAGTGAAAATAACATGTTTATTCAAAATAACCACTCAAAATAAATTTACAGTACATTCGTAAAAAGGTTATGTATGAAGGTACCTGTAATGGCAGATTTAGCTGCAAATGGAACCATCCCCGAAATATTATTCTGGGTAGGTTGCTCCGGCAGTTTTGATGTTCGGGCACAAAAAATTACCCGTGCATTTGCCTCTATTTTAAATAAACTCAATATTCAATTCGGTATTCTGGGGAAAGAAGAAGCCTGCACAGGCGATCCGGCACGCAGAGCCGGCAACGAATTTTTATTCCAAATGATGGCATATAACAATATCCAAATATTAAATGGATATGGCATCAAAAAAATTGTGACTACCTGCCCTCATTGCTTTAATATTTTTAAAAATGAATATCCGGAATTGGGTGGAAGCTATGAAGTAGTGCACCATACCGTTTTTTTACAACAACTGATTGATACCGGTAAAATAGTGATGAAAGAAGGTGGCCCTTTTAAAGGAAAAAAAATTACTTACCATGATAGTTGTTATTTGGGGCGTGCCAACGGCATATATGAAGCCCCAAGAAAAGTTTTAGAGGCATTAGATGTTGCACTAACCGAAATGAAACGCTGCGGCAGTAAGGGTTTATGTTGTGGAGCGGGTGGCGCACAAATGTTTAAAGAAGATGAGCCCGGCAATAAGAGAATTAATATAGAACGAACCGAAGAAGCACTGCAAACCAATGCCAGCATTATTGCAGCAGCCTGTCCGTTTTGTAATACCATGATGACTGATGGTGTAAAAAACAAAGAAAAGGAAACAGAGGTTCAGGTATTAGATATTGCTGAATTAATTGAGCAATCGATGGTATAATCAGGCAAAGCGCAAACCATTTATCAGGCATTTCATCATACTTTCATGTAATTACACTTCAATTTTAAAAAATTTTTGATGGCTGCCATCATTTTATTTCCAATACTGCTGTTTATGGATGCAGCACATGATTGGTTATTTCATGAATGGGATGTGCATGCTTTATTTTCAACAGAAAACATGCTATTTAAAGGAATTGTGGCGGGTATTGGCATTGGCGGCTATTTTTATGTTGTGCTTACCCAAAGAAAGAACACTGAAAGTTAAAATAAAATACTTAGGCTTAAATATGAGCAGGTTATAATAATTTTGCAGCATGAATACGCAAGTTGAAAACTTTATTCCCGCTGATTTTTCAGATCATTCAAAAGTTTGGGTATATCAATCCAGCAGATTGCTCACCATTCAGGAGGCCATGCAATTAGAACCATCGCTTTCAAATTTTACAAAGGAATGGCGCAGTCATGGTGATCCGGTTAAAGGATATGCCAATTTATTATACGGCCAGTTTATTGTATTAATGGCAGATGAAACCTATACGCAGGTGGGTGGTTGCAGCACCGATTTCAGCGTGCACTTTATTCAACAAATAGAAAAACAATTCAACATTCAATTGTTTGACCGCCAGATGCTGGCTTTTATTATTAAAGACAAAGTGGAGTTATTGCCTTATTCACAATTGGAATATGCCATACAAAACGGTTTTATCAATCAGCATACCCTTTATTTTAATAATCTGATTGCAACCAAGAAAGAGCTGATTCAAAACTGGATAATTCCGGCAGGTAAAAGCTGGCTGGGCAAACGTTTCTTTAACCTCCAACCCGCTTCATAATGTTGTATCAGGTATATGGTATACCCAATTGTAATACCGTAAAAAAGGCATTAAACTGGCTAACAGTGCACCATGTGCCACATACCTTTCATAACTTCAAAAAAGAGGGTATTGCTGTATCCGTTCTAAAAGAATGGAGCAGTCAGGTGGGTTGGGCTGTTTTATTGAACAAACAAGGTACTACCTGGAAAAAATTAGATACATCCATACAGGAAACCATAACTACTGAACAGAAAGCCATAGCCCTCATGCAACAATCAGTCAGTATTATTAAACGACCGGTGATTGTAAAAGATGGTACCGTTGTAGTGATAGGATTCAATGAAACACTTTATCAGCAAATTTTTAATTCCAAAACTTATTAGCACTTTTTTTAACAAAAATGAACATAGTGTTTATTTGGTAAATAATTTATTGAATTACTTCTTCTAATTTTTGTTTCAGTTGTTCACTTCTCAACCCTCTGGCAATGATTATTCCATTGGGATCAATCAACATATTATCTGGAATGGATTCAATATGGTATAAACGGGCAACTGCATTATTCCAAAATTGCAAATCACTTACATGTGTCCAGGTTAAACCATCATCATGAATAGCTTTTATCCAATTATCTTTTTGTTGATCTAATGACACACCTAAAATGGTAAAATTTTTATTTTTAAATTCATTGTACACTGCAACAACGTTCGGATTCTCCATACGGCAAGGCCTGCACCAACTGGCCCAAAAATCAACCAACACATATTTTCCTTTAAAAGATGCAAGTGATACGGGTTGATTGGCAGTATCGTTTTGTGTAAAATTAATGGCCTTAGTTCCAATTGCACCCACTTTTGCAGCTGCTACTGTTTGAGCAATTAATTTTCCATAAAAACCATCTTTGGCTGTTGGTGCCAATTGATTGTATTTATTTTCCAATTCATCCGGACCTGAAAAAAGAGGGTTTACTGCATATACCACAAAAGCACTTACCTGTGATGCAGGCTTTTGTTTGATAAAGGTATCTACCTGCCGAATCACCATATTTTTATACACCCCAAAAGAAGTAATGAGTGAGTCACGCTTTTCGCCGGGTTTTTCGGCATTAATGGCGGTTACTAATTTGGCTAATTTTTCTTTGAGCGGATTAAATCCTTTTAAATACTGCACATAATCGTTTTGCAAAGCAGAACCTGAAAAAACCAAATCTTTTAAATGTTTTACATCGCCATTTACAAATACCTGATCATTCTGCATAAACACTTCAGGTGTTTCATTGTACCCAATAAAATTTAATTGATAGATATCGGCATTTTCAAGATCGCCTTTTAAAGTAAAACGACCATTTTTTGAATAATCTTCAGCAATTGATTTTCCGGTTGCCCCGCTTACCAAAAATACCAGCGTGCTATCTTTCAAGCCTTTCACATCACCTTTCATCACAAAACCTTTTTGTGCAATAACACTAAAAGGTAACAACATAAATAAAATTAATTTTTGCATAAATGCGTTTATTTTAAAATTCAAATTAACCAACAAAAATATATTTGAACATTTGAATGAAATGCTTCATTTATTGTGCATGTCTTTCCTGCAACACTTTTATAACATCTTTTAACGAATAATTTTTAGCAGCCAGCAGCAGTAAATAATGAAACAACAAATCGGCAGATTCGTTTAAAAATAGTGTTTCATTGTTGTCTTTTGCTTCTATTACCATTTCTACAGCTTCCTCGCCAACTTTTTGTGCAACTTTATTAATGCCTTTTCCTATCAATCGGGCTACATAAGATACTTCAGGTGAAGTCTGACTTCTTAAACGAATGACCTCTTCCAGATACAATAAAAAATTGTCTGAATGGTTCTTTTCACTCCAACAAGTATCGGCACCGGTATGGCAAACGGGCCCATTGGGTATTACCTTTATAAGTAAAGTATCATTATCACAGTCGGGTGTAATGCTCTTTACATCCAAAAAATGGCCACTCTCCTCGCCTTTTGTCCATAATCGTTGCTTACTTCTGCTATAAAATGTTACTCTTCCGGTTTGTTCTGTTTGCTGGTAGGCTGCTTCATTCATAAACCCAAGCATTAATACTTTAAGGGTGTTGTAATCCTGAATTACTGCGGGCACTAATCCATCACTGTATTTTTTAAAATCAATTTGCATGTGTAATCTATCTAAATGAATCTTATTTTTCAGTCTTTGCAAAATTACCTATAAATACCCGATTGAAAATGCAACAACTTACTTAAATGCTGTTTTAATTTAGCTTTTCCAATACATAAATAACTGAACTGCACATTTTAACATCCTGCCACATTTTAAAAGCAGAGCGTAAACCTATCCAGCCTGCATTCATAAGGTTGGTGCTTCCATGTTTATATTTTTCGCTTAACAAAGCCACATAAAAACTATCGAAAGGCATAGAGCGGTATTGTAGAATTTTAAATTGGCTTTGAGCAGCCAAAACTGCCATGCTTTCCGGAGAAAAATGATACAAATGGCGCGGCACATCATAAGCTGCCCAATATTGCTGATAATAAGCTGCATCGTATGATGTATAATTAGGTACAGCAATCACTAATTTGCCATTGACAGTTAACGACCGATAAAAAATTTGCATATATCCATGCAAATCATGCACATGTTCTAAAACATGCCAAAGCGTAATAATGTGAAAAGATGCCGGAGAAATTTGGTACAAATATTCAGGTAAATGAAAGTTGAGTTTGAATTTTGAGGCTGCAATGTTTCTGGCTCCTGTATCTACTTCAACCCCACTCACCTGCCAACCCGCCTGTTGCATAGTGAATGCAAAAGCTCCTGTACCGGCGCCAACATCTAAAATTGTTTTGGCTGCACCGGCTGATAATTGCTCAATAAAATTTCTTTTTCTTTTTAATGTAATAGAACGAACAGAATGGTATAGCTGATTGATGAACCCCTTTTTGGTATCACTATGCGAAATATAACTGTCCGATTGGTAATAGGCAGCAATTGCGGAAAGATCGGGTACATCCTGTGTAAACCGGCCATTACAGTGGTTGCAATGCCAAATTGCAAACAGCTCATGCGATACGGTAAAATCTTCAGCAAAAAAGGAAGGTTGAATTGATGCACTGTTACAAATAGGACAATGGGTATAGTGTATTCTGTGGTTCATTCAATCAAAAATTACAAAAATGCAATAAATAGTGCAGCCAAACCAATCACCGTTAAAATAATGGCATAAATCCACCATTTATCTTTTGTTTCATTTTCAATAGAAGACTCTGCCTCGGTTGCTAAAGTTTCCGCAGCAGGAATATTATCTAAAATTGAAATGGGCTTTGATGTGGAAAGAGGAACAGCAGTTGTAATATGCATGTGGCTAAACGAAATATTTTTTAATAACCTATTGTTTTGGGGAACCGGCCTGAAAAACACTTCCCCATCCGGATTGAGCAGTAAAGTACCTATACCCGGCAATAAAGCGCCACCTTGTTGCAACTGCTCTTTTAAATGATACACAAATTCAGTGAATTGTTGAATGGCCACAACTTCCGAAATATTTAATTGTTGGGCAACGGTTCGGTAAAAGGCATGATCGGCTTCCATCGTTTCGGGTACAAAACTGATTTGATGTACCGGTGGGTGTACCGTTTTTTTTCCCCAATCAACAGAAGGCGCTGTTCTTATCAATTGAAAACAACCTATGCCCGGTATGCCCAAACGTTGATGCACCATTAAATATGGGAACAAAAGTTCATTCATCTGGTTTCATTAATGGAACGAATATACGATTCCTCCCAGAACATTAAAGCCCAAAACCTGGTATTGACTCCAACGTTGGTATTTATTATTAAAAATATTATTGAATTGTAGCCATATATTCAGGTTTTTATGCACTGCAAATTCGGCACCGGCATTCAAATCAATTGCAGCGGGTAATTTGCGGGAGGCAAGGGAAACGGGGTCACGGTATTGTGCTCCATCCCATAAAAATAAATCAGACTTCAACGAGAAATCTTTGGTGAGTTTATAAAGTAGAGTTCCGGTAACATCTAAAGGCAATAAACCCCAGGGCTTATCATACACCTGTTGCTGGGTATATTGGGTATAATCTATTCCGGCAATAAAAGACAATTTTTCCTGATCGGTGTAAGTAATTTCGCCATGCAATTTTAAAGCCTGCAATTTTGGTTCATTCAACACCACAAACCCCTGCGATTTTCCTGCAGCAGTATCATTAGCAAATAAGGGCTGGTTATCGATTTGTAGGAAAGAGACTTTTGCCAGGTAAGTGAAATGTTTGCCTGCATTACCTTTTAATCCTGCATATTGTTCCGTGAATTTTGTATTCAATAAAGTAGTAGGCTGTTCAATAAACGGATTAAAAGCAGCCAGACTCTGGTAAGTATTTTTATGAAAGTATCCCTGCCATCCTGCCAATAATATCAACCGATTTTCTGCAATATTTGCCTGAAGGGTAATGTCGGGTAGCAAAGAGAACTGACTATTGTCCCAACTTGGCTGCATACCAGCTTTAATTTGCACATTGGGTACTTTAAACTCTAAAGCTGGTGCCACATAAAACAAATTATTGTTGATAGTAGTGGTATTCAGTGTTTGCAAGTGTGTAATATCGGCCAAACCTGTTACATGAAACGTAAGCAGTTTGCCCAATGTTTTACTGATGGGGGCTTTGATGATAGCATTCATTTCATTGGCCTGGCGATTATCAAAAAAAGAGGAGAATCCTACCTCGGGATGATAAGCAATACCATAATCGTTTGGCATGGTAGTTTCCAAACCTAAATTACCACCAATGGTATTAAACTGCTGCTGCAACTGATCTTTAGTATAATTATTGCTTCCGGTAAATCCATATAAATATTGTGTACTGTTATCAAAATAAATTTTTCCGGTTAACTGTTGCTGATTGGGTAATGCAAAAACACCATTGGCATCAATACCGCCCTTTGTAAAATTTTGATAAGGTAAATTACCTTTTGAAGAAGTATATTTTCCATGCAATAAAATGGCCGATTTTTGTCCATCGCCCAATGCAACACCTGCTTCTGCATAAGGTGTAGCATAGTTCCCATAACCTACTTTAATATATCTGTCTTTATTCCAGTGCAGAGCAGTATCTACCATTAATGCCAGCGGTTTAATAGCTACAGGATGATAAGAGAAGGTTAAATTTTCTGCAGGAATACTATACATTAAAGGTATTATTGATACTTCAGCAGGTGCAGTTGCAGCCGTTAAATTTATTTTAGCAGCACTTCGCAAAGAAGGTTTAAAAACGGAAGTAACCACAACCACTTTAGGGGCAGTAGTATCCAGCAATGAAGCCACAGAAATTACTGTTTTTTGAGCACTTGTTACCGGTTTTACAATGGTTTGAACAGAATGTATAACTTTTTTATGTACCGCAGTTTTTTTTGCAACGGTATGCTGTTTGCTTTTTGCTTTTTTCTGGAAAGCATGATGACGTGAGGCCAATGCAGATTGCAGCATACTACAAAAAACAAAGGTTGTAAATAATATATTCAGACAATATTTTTTCATCATCATTTGATTGATTAAATGCATTACTGATTGGTTTGTGGTAATTTATTTTTTGCAGCCTGAACCATTGCCAGTTTTTGTACTGCAATGTTTTTTAATGCTTCAATGGTTGCATTTTCGGCAACACTTTTAAATGTAGCTTCAGCGTTAAACAAATCATTCTCTTTAAAATATATATCGCCCAATAACAGGTAACTGTCGGTTACCCAATAATCATAAGAACCATATTTTTTAATCACTTCAAAAGCAGCTTTTTCAGCAGCCGGTAATTGATTTTGCAGGCATAATATCTGAGCAATTCTATATTGCGCTTCGGCACTGTATTCTGATTTGCCTAATTTAATAACCTGTTGATAAACATTTGCCGCTTCTGTTAATGAGCTATCTGCCTGAAAATTTTTAGCTACAATCATATTGGCTATCATCCGGTCATCTTCTGCAGCACCTTTTTCCTGTAGTATATCCTGTGCATTGGCTACTGCAGCTTTCCATTGTTGTAATTTATACTGGCAGCGCAATAAACCACGCATAGCTTCTAATTTGTTTTCCTGTTGTGTTGCAATAGACTTTAGTTGTTCATAATAAGATGCCGCTTTTGTATAATCTTTTACATCAAAATATTCAATACGGGCACATTGCAGTACACTTCTTTCTGCATAAATATTGGGAGCCTTTGCAGCTATTGCAGCATAATAAGGCAAAGCCTTTTGCGGATCTTTATTAACAAGATAAATTTCTGCTGTAAAATAATTGGCTTCAATATTATATTGTCCATCGGGAAATTTTGCCAGATAATTGGTAAACCCTTTCATTGCCGCAGGCAAATTTCCGGCATCATAAAAAAGTTGCGCTGAACGGTAGGTCAATGAATCTTCTTCACTATACGATACCGGCTTGCCGTTTTGTTTCATGAACGCAACAAAAGCATCGGGCTGATGATTTTCTAAAAATATATTCCGAATGTACTCTATTGCCTCATCACTTTCAGGCGAATTGGGATAGTGAGAAACCAATTGTGTAAATTGCTGCAATGCCTGATTATTTTCATTTAAATTAAAGGTGCAAACGCCTAATTTTAAATATATTTTAGGCCACAAGGCAGTAGCTTCATTATTTTGCAAAATGGCTTGTAAATATGGAATAGCTGCACTGAAATTTTCAGCAGCCATATAAGTATTAGCAATTTCAAAATTGGATTCATTGGCTAGGTCAGAATGCGAATATTGTTTCACCAAACTTTGTAATAAACTAATTTTTTCATTGTTCTTATTATATGCGCCTGCAATGATGGCTTTCTGATACAGTGCATAATCGGCACCCTTCGCATTCATATCAATAATTTTATCATAAATAGCCAGTGCCTGTTTGTAATTTCTATTCATAAAATAACAATCACCGGAACGGATGTAAGCATCTAATTCAATGGGTGTTGGATTGAAAGATATATTACGGGCAACCTGTTGAAAGTTACTCAGCGCTTCACTGTACATTTCTTTTTTCAATAAAGCATAACCCAAATTATAATGTGCATTCACCAGATTTACTTCACCCAATGCTACCGGATTTTTTAAATAAGCATTATCGTATTGTATAGCCTGATCAATATTCCCATTCCGATAGGCAATTTCGCCTTTCCAGAAATAAGCATATGGTAACTGCGTTTCATTATAAGGCACTTGTAAAATGCGGGTAAGCAATGCATCGGCTTCATTGGTATGCTGATCGTTCAGTAACTCTACTGCCCTTCCGTATAAAATTCGCGGATATATTTTTTTTACATTTTCACTTTGTACTGGCAAACTTTCAAACAATAACAATGCATCTTTATAATTACTGGTATTGGCTAAAACACTTACTTCAATTTCTTTTGCTTCCTGCATATAAGGCGATGAAGGATAGTTATTGATGAAATTTTCCAGTTCGCGTTGGGCAATATCAAAATATCCCAATTCATAACTTAATTTGGCATAATTAAATATAGATACCTGTTTTTGAGTTGGATTGGAATTGTTGGTAGCACAAAATAAAAAAGCGTTTCTGGCATTGGCCTTCTGGCCTGTTTTTAAAAATGCATCGGCCAATAAATACATGCTATTTTGTGCCAGCGAATCTTCTTTACCGCCCAACTGCTTAAATCCTGGAATACTTTGCTGATAGTTTCCGGTTGCATAATAGCAGTACGACAATTCATAAACATCCTCACGATTAGGCGTTGGCGTAGCGTTAATGTAAGCTTCTAAATAAGGCCTTGCTCTCTCATAATCTTTTTTATCAAAATACAAATGCCCTATCAATTGCTTGAGCTGCAACTCGTAGTATTGATTACCGGTTAACAATGCAGCTTCAGCATACAGTAACGCTCTATCATAATTTTCATTAAAATAATAAATTTCTGCTATATAAAATGGAACAATATTTTTATAAGTTTTATTTTTTTCGATAATGGTAAAAGCCTGTAATGCAGCACTATAATTTTTGTCATAAAAACAAATAAACCCATAATAATAATTGGCATCAATATAATTAGGGTCTGATTTTATTTGTCTGATTACATCAAATAATGGCTTGGCTTCTTTAAATTTTTGCAAAGTAAAATAAGCGTAGGCCATATGAAACTTTAAAGCAGAAATTTGGTTATTGCTTAAATTTTCGATACCTGCTTTTTGATAGTAGGCAAGTGCATCGGTATAATTTTTTTGTTGAAAGAAATATTCTGCTAAATAAAAACTCATCATTTGTACCAAAGGTGTGCTCGTTTCCAAACTAACAAATTCTATGGCCTTGTTAGCTGCACCTAAACTTTTTAAGTGTAATTCACAAATAATTACATAAAATTTTATTTGTTCCTGAATGGCGGCATCTATTAATGTAGCGCCATATTCGGGCTTTTGCAAATTTTTAAAAACAGGATAAGCCAAACTATATTCATCATTTTGAAAATATTCTTTAGCCTGTTTAAATTGTGTGGTGGGGTCGTTGTTCATTTTAGTAGCCTGTGCATATAAAGAAGATGCGGCTAAGCTAAACAACACAACGAAAGTATATTTTTGTATTAAACGCATATGCATGAAACGTGTATGATGAGCAAAGATTATGTTATGAATCTTAAATAAAAGTAAAATTAGCCTAAAGTTACTACCCGCATACTGTAACCAAATACCATTCCATAATTTGTGGATAAAGAGCAAAGCTTAATACCTTTACCAACAAATTTTAAAAAAAATGTACGAAAGTGTTACTCAGGTTCGGGTTAGATATGCAGAAACCGATCAAATGAATGTGGTATATCATGGAAATTATGTTCAGTATTTTGAAGTGGGCAGAACAGAAAGTATACGGCAATTAGGATTTACCTATAAGGATATGGAAGCCATGGGCATTGTAATGCCCATTGTTGAAGTACATGCTAAGTATTTAAGGCCCGCACATTATGATGACCTCCTTACTATTAAAACCATTTTAAAAGAATTGCCTACCCATCATAAAATTGAATTTCATCAGGAAATTTATAACGAAAGCAATAAATTAATTACAGTAGGGCGTGTTGTTTTATATTTTATCAATGCTACAACGAAAGAAAAAACAACGATGCCTAAGCATTTGTATGAAAAGTTAGCAGTATATTTTAAACAGTAACCAATACCCCGATCGTTTCAAAAAATATGCATCAGTTGTTGAAATTTTAGTGCAACATTTCTGCAAAAGGAAAATGATTGCTATTATTTTACTATTTACTGTTTTACTTTGCATGCAATTTGAAATTTATGGATACAGTTTCAGCATCAATTATTACCATTGGAGATGAATTATTGATTGGGCAGGTAATTGATACCAATAGTGCCTGGATGGCACAAGAATTAAATAAAATTGGCATTCCTGTTCATCGCAGAATAGCAGTTGGTGACAATTGGGATGCTATTTGGAATGCATTGAATCAGGAAAGTGCAGTATCAAATATTATTTTAATTACAGGCGGCCTCGGGCCCACTTCTGATGATATCACCAAACCCCTACTTTGCGAATACTTTGGGGGAAAATTAGTACTACACCAACCTACCTTGGAGCATGTTACCTATTTATTTGAACATGTTTTTAAAAGGGGCCTCCCTTTAGCAGAAAGAAATATAAAACAAGCAGAAGTACCCGACAATTGTACTATATTAAAAAACGAACTGGGTACCGCACCCGGTATGTTATTTGAAAAAAATGGATGTTTGTTTTTTTCCTTACCCGGCGTTCCGCACGAAATGCAGGGATTAATGAAGCAGGAAGTGATTCCGCTACTGCAAAAACGCTTCACTACGGGTTGTATTGAACATCGCACACTTTTAACAGCCGGAATTGGTGAATCGATGCTGGCAGATCGGTTGGTTGATTTTGAAGCGGCATTACCCAAAAACATTTCATTAGCTTATTTGCCCAATTTTGGAATGGTACGTTTACGTTTAACAATGTTTGGCAACCACCATGATGAGGTCAATCTATCAATTAACGAACAGTTTGCGGCCTTGAAATTGCTGGTAAAAGATGTGTTAATTACAGATAAGGATGAAACATTAGAGGCTATTATTGGCCATTTATTAACCGAACAAAAGAAAACCATTGCAACTGCCGAAAGCTGCACCGGTGGATATATAGCGCATTTAATTACATCCATTGCAGGCTCATCTGCCTATTATGAAGGCAGTGTAATCAGTTATTCGTACGAAGTAAAAGAGAAAGTACTGCAGGTCAAAAAAGAAATCCTAGAAAAATATGGAGCAGTGAGTGAACAGGTGGTTACGGAAATGGTTAAAAATGTACTTGCACTCATGCAAACAGACTACGCCATTGCAGTGAGTGGTATCATGGGGCCCGCCGGCGGCACTCCCGATAAACCGGTGGGGACCGTTTGGATGGCTGTGGCCGGCAAAGAACGGTTGATTACTAAAAAAATGCATTTCAGGTTTAACCGGCAGCGCAATATTCAACTTACTGCTGCCAATACTTTGCTTTTAATGCGACAATTAATGGTTGAATAATGATGAAGCAACGTTATTAAATTATTGGCATCTGTCAAAAAACCTTCGTATGTACCATTGTAAAATACTATTTTTGACGCGAATTAATGTATATTGAAATTTATAGGGTTGCTGCCATTGATCATACAAAATAATTTTTTCAGGAACACCCTTTCACAAAAAAAACAATTTTATGGCCTTAGCAGATTTAGTGATGCCCAAAATGGGTGAAAGTATTATGGAAGCCACCATTTTACGCTGGCATAAAAAAGCAGGTGATTTTGTGCAACAGGATGAAACCATCTTAGATATTGCCACAGACAAGGTTGATAGTGAAGTGCCCAGTACCGTATCAGGCATTATTAAAGAAATTTTATACAATGTAAATGATGTGGTACCGGTAGGGGCTGTATTAGCTAAAATTGAAGTGGCCGATACTGCCGGCAGTGAACCTCAAAAACCGGAAACACCCGCTACACAAATGCCGGAAACAGGAACGATGCAGGTTACAGCCAATGGTATTTACAAACCTTTAGAACCGGCTTTATCAGAAGAACCTATCACTGTACCCTATACGCCTGCTGCAGTTTCATCTGCTGCAACCGGCGGAAATAATAGGTTTTATTCACCATTGGTATTAAATATTGCCAACAGTGAAGGTATTAGTATGGCTGAATTGGAAAATATTCCCGGAACAGGTGCAGAAGGCAGGGTTTCAAAAAAAGATATTTTACAATATCTGGCCGATAAAAAATCAGGCAAAATAATAGCAGCACCAACAACTGCTGCACCAATGCCTGTTAAAACAATTGTACAGGAAAATGTTCAACCCATTACAAATACAACAGCAACTACCCAAGTGGCGATAGCACCGCAACAAAATGTTGAAATAATTGAAATGGACAGAATGCGGAAACTCATTGCCAAACACATGGTTGACAGCAAGCATATTAGTCCGCATGTTACCAGTTTTACAGAAGCAGATGTTACCAACATGGTGCTATGGCGCAATAAAATAAAAGACAATTTCGAAAAGGTAGAAGGTACCAAAATTACTTTTACCCCTATGTTTATAGAGTGTATTATAAAAGTGCTGAAACGTTTTCCCATTATCAATAGTTCAGTAGATGGTGATAAAATCATCATTAAAAACTATTTTAATATTGGAATGGCTACTGCCCTACCCAACGGCAACCTGATAGTGCCGGTTATTAAAAATGCCGAGAGCCTAAGTTTGGTTAGCTTAACCAAAACCGTCAACAATTTAGCCGAAAATGCCAGGCATAATAAACTAAAACCCGATGATACGCAGGGTGGCACCTTTACCTTAACCAATGTAGGCACATTTGGCAGTTTAATGGGTACGCCCATCATCAGTCAGCCGCAGGTTGCTATTATGGCTGTTGGTACCATTAAAAAAAGGCCGGTAGTAATAGAAACCGAAAAAGGTGATTATATTGGTATTCGCCACATGATGTATTTATCTATGAGCTACGATCATCGCATTATTGATGGAAGTATTGGCGCCAGTTTTTTACACGAAGTAGCCAAAGAGTTTGAAGCCTGGGATGTTCATCGTGAATTAAAACTGGTGGTTCAGGAACATTATATTGATTAATTTTTTATAACAAGTTATTATACCAAGCGAGGCTGCCTCCATTCTGGAACAGCCTTTTTTTTGTTAGGTTTAAAATGAAATAGAATTAGTTGGTTTCCAATCCCCAATCTCTTCCTTTTAAAACGGCGGGTACACCTTCTGTTAACCATTTTGCAGGTTGATCGCCTTTCAATTGCCAGTCAAAAAATTGTTGTTCTCTTATTTGAATATCTTTTCTGTTTCGGCGTTCTACTAAATTATGTGCTTCACCATTATATACCAATAACCAAACCGGTTTATTCAATCGCCGCATGGCCGTATAAAACTCAATACCCTGATACCATGGTACGGCGCCATCTGCATCATTACTCATAATCACCAAAGATGTATGAATTTTTTTCAGGTGAAACAATGGCGAATTTTCTATATATAAATCAGGTCGCTGCCAAATATCAGCCCCAATTCTGCTCTGTGTTTTTTCATATTGAAATTGGCGGTTTACACCTGTTTCCCACCGAATACCACCATAAGCACTAAACATGTTGACAACCGGAGCACCGGCCCATGCTGCTTTAAAAAGATTGATTCTGGTAATTACATATGCGGTTTGATAGCCTCCCCAGCTTTGCCCCTGAATTCCAATTGTAGTACTGTCTACAAATCCTGATTTTACCACAGCCCTTGCACCGCTTACAATATAATCGTATGCACTTTCGCCGGGATGCCCTTTTCTATACCAAATATCAGGCACAAAAACCACATAACCCTTGCTTACAAAAAATGAAATATTTAAGCGGGATGGCGTTGGTGCAGGTGGAATGTAATTATATAATGTTTGATTGTTGCGTTCATAGAAATAAACAATCATGGGATATTTTTTTGTACTATCAAAATTCTCAGGTTTATAAAGAATTCCTTCTGCCATTTTACCATCATAAGCTTTCCATTTAAACAGGTGTGCAGTTCCCCAATTATATTGCTGTTGCTGCAGATTGAGTTCAGTTAACTGAACAGGCAAAGATTTTAACTGATAAAATTTTGGCTCATTGAGAATAAACACATTCGGACTGTTTGTATAATCTTCCATCGTGAAGAGTAAGGAATGTAAATTTTTATCGGGTTCTACTCCATTAACAGATTTGGGAACATTTAGAACCATTTCATTTTTACGCTGCATAGTGGCATTAGATGGAGCACCAGGAAAAGAAAGTGCAAAACCGCTATATTTATTTTGTTCATTGAATACTTTTAACCATGCTGGTTGATTTGAAACAATAAAAGGTTCATCTTTTATGGCAATATAGCGGTATTGGGTTTTTGTACCTCTTCCATTTGTGATTTGAATTGAACGGGCTTTTCCCATCGGATCTACCTGCCAAATATCAAAACGATCATACAACCAAATAAATTGATCATTTTCTGTAAACCCAGCTACGCCATAATTATAGGGATCATCCGGCACATCATTGGTTTCATCATAAAGTGCAACATTAATATCTTTCCCAACGGTATAGTATTGCTGTGTTTCAGCATTGTAGCAGTTGTATTTTTTCAAAATTTCATTATATACCAAAAGAAATTGACCATTTACAGACGGATACATACGCATTTTAATATTAAAAATAATTTTATTTCGATGGCCGGTATTGGGATTGATGACATAAACATCTTTAAAAGTAAATCCCTGCCATTGTTTTTGTACGCGTTTGCCGGTATCGGTATATGCATAAAAATAGCGGCCATCACCCTTTTGGGTCTCCATTACATTTTCAAAAATTGTATTGGCCAATTGTACAACAGTATCTGCCTTAAAATCGTATCGGGCTAAATAATTTTTGTGCAGTGTTCTTTCTAAATTTTTTAATTGTGCCGGCATAATATCTTCATCGGCATAATGCCAAATATCCAATCCTGCCTGCTCAAATGCAGGTGTGGCAGTATCTTTAGGAGGTAGTATGGGTGCAGTTCCAAAAAACAAACGTTTACCCGACTCGCTAAAATGATTGTTACTATATTGACTTACTGCCCAATTTTTTTGAACACCTTTTGTGTATCGATGAACAATTAACCGGGCACTGTCATCTCCATTTTTATAATAGTACAGGTTAAAAAAACGCTGTAATGCTTTACTACTGCTGTCTTTTTCGGCAACAAATGCCAATTGGGTGTCTTGATCATCAATTGTTAAGCCATTGATTTCATGCAGGTGTTGTGCAATGCTGTTACTTTGTCTGTATGTAGTTTGATACCAATACACAGCAAAATTTTCGGAAGCCATCCAATGGTCATATGCAATGGTGTTACCTGATTTAGAAAGTTGTACATGTTGTACTTTAGGTATAACCTGCGGCTGCATATCGGGTAAATGAAAAATGTATAAATCAGTTTTTACACCCGGCTCATTCATTTTATTACTATTCTCTGAAGTTTTGGCAGAATAGGTATTGAAATATTGAAAGCCCTTCTCCTCTAAAAGCCGAACCTGTTTTTTTAGGCTGTCTTCTAATTTTTGTGTACCATTTAACTTCTTTTTTAATTGCATTAAAACGGTTGTAGAATCTGAGGCAACAGGTTCATGCGCAGGCATATTTTCTTTCAAACAAACCAATATACCATTGCCTTTTTCAGGCAACATAAATGTTTGCACAGCCGCTATTTTTGTTACCTGACCGGTAAGTATATTAATGATGGCCATACTGTCTTTAGGCATATTTTCCGATTTTACCTTTTGAATTTTTGCCTGTCGTATTTGTTGATACAAAGGTTTTATTTTACAAACCACAAAGGCCGCATCGTTCGATATTTTAGCCTGATAGCCACGTGGGATGATTGTAACAGTATCCCACCTGTTTTGCTCTTTTAAAAAATTTCTTATCCATAACTGCCCATCTCCTTCTTGTGGTACAATGGTGTACACCGCAACTTGCCCATCATTACTGATTTGTTTTTCGCCAATACTTTGCCATTCATCGTATACGGAATGATCTAAAACTTTTTTTTGAGCAGAAGCTGCTAAAGCAGTAGTAACTGCGCATAGCAGGAATACATATTTTCTCATATACATTTCATTCAATGATTGCTAAGATAAATAAATACGGACTAATCCAATGCAAAGAATGACTAATAGCCGAATTGCCATGAAGCGAATGCTAAAACCGAATAAGTTGTAATTAATTACTCCATATACACTTAGAATAATATCCAGAAAAATGGTGTAAATTTTTTACAGAAAGGCATATTTAATTGAATCAGTGTTTACGACCTTTTACAATTCGCTGCATTTGTATGGCAACAGAAAATACAATACAGGCCATTCCAACATAAAAAGTATTTTGCAGGTATCTGTTTTCATGAAAAATAATAAAAGCCAGTAAAATACCATAAACCGGTTCCAGATTCAAAGTTAAATTTTGCGTAAAGGCCGATACGTTATGCAAAGCTTTCAGCATCAGTTCCATGGCTAAAACCGTACAAAACCATGCCAAAATGAACAACCAAAAAATATCAGCAAATGAAGGAATCCATTTGGCATCAGGAAAACACAATACATAGCCGGGCAACAACAGCGTTAAAAACAAAAAACCACCACCCATTTCAAATAACATGATGGTTTGAGGAGCAGCTGTGGTAATATTTTTCTTATTCAGAACTGAGAATAAAGCTGCAATGAGCGCTGAACTTAATCCAAATAAAATACCGGTTCTGTATCTGATATCAAATTGAAAAATGATATAAATCCCTAACAGACTCAACAATCCCAACAACAATTCAGCTTTCTTCCATTGTGTGTTGTTCAACAATGGTTCTATCAATGCCGTAAATAAACTGGTTGCGGCAAAACAAACCAACCCAATTGATACATTGGCAAATTTTATGCTGGCATAAAAAAGTACCCAATGAAGTGCAATTAGCATACCAATACCAATTAGTATCATTATTTTACGAAAGGCTAATTGCAGTTTTTGTTTTCGAAGTACAAGAATAAATATTAAGGTAATGAAGGTTATGCCCATTCTGTACCATACTAAGGGCAATTCATTTAACTGAATTAAAACGCCGAAAACGCCTGTAAAGCCCGCTAATAAAACAGATATGTGCAGTTGAATAAGCGATTGCTTCATGTGCCAGTACTAATAAAATAAAAACGGAAAAATAAATACTAATGAACGTCTGTAACCTGTTTAGATATACCGGATGATTGTATTGCAGCCACTTTTTTACGGTAATTTTTAAACATGCTGAGCCATTGAATTTTAATAACACCAAATACCCCTTCCTTTAAAATGCCTTTACTCATTTTACTGACGCCAATTTTTCGGTCGATAAAAGTGATAGGTACTTCTTTGATGGTAAATCCCAGTTTCCATGCTGCAAATTTCATTTCTATTTGAAAGGCATACCCAACAAATGTGATAGCATCAAAATTAATGGTTTGCAATACTTTTCTTTTATAACAGATAAAGCCTGCCGTTGGGTCTTTAACCGGCATAAAAGTAATGAGCCTTGTATAAATTGCACCGCCTTTTGAATAGATGTGTCTGTCTAATGGCCAATTTTCAACCTTTCCGCCTTTTGTATAACGGCTACCAATTGCCACATCGGTACCATTGAATTTACAGGCTTGATACAACCGTTCCAAATCGGCAGGATTGTGAGAGAAATCCGCATCCATTTCAAAAATAAATTGATACCCGTTTGCCAATGCCCATCTAAAACCATGAATATATGCGGTACCTAATCCTAATTTACCCTTTCGTTCTTCTAAAAATAAAGCACCGGGATATTTTGAAAAAAGATTTTTTACTGCATTTGCAGTTCCATCAGGCGAGCCATCATCAATCACCAATACATGATAGTTTTGGTTTAAAGCAAAAACAGTTTCAACAATTGAAACAATATTTTCAACTTCATTGTAAGTGGGTATAATAACGATTTTTTCCAACTGTATAAATACTTAAACCTGAAAATACAAAGTTCCTGCAAATATGAAGTGAAATGATTTACTAATTTTTATAAATACTGAGGCATTTTTAATTTTTATCCTTTTTTAAGTAAGTTCTATTGAGTATTTCGGTAAACTTTTGCTTGGTATTCATCGGAAAATCGCCTTTCATCATCCAATCGTAATACTGTGGTTCTTCTTTTAGTACCTGTGTTACCGGTTTACCTTTGTGTTTGCCAAAATTGAATACTTCCACTCCATTCACTTTAATAAATCTACGTGCAAAATCTACCATATCATCTTCACCTGAAAACTTTGCTAATTCATCGGTAGTTTTACCAATATCCGGATAACGTTCTACCTGTGCCTCCAGAATTTCCCAGGTTGCCATTGCATCCACTTCGGCACCATGAGCGCCATCTAATTGTTTATTGCAGTAAAATTTATACGCTGCACTCAGGGTTCTTTGTTCTTTTAAATGAAATATTTTTTGAACATCAATAAACTTTCTTCCTTCAATTGAAAAGTCAAGCCCCGACCGTGAAAATTCTTCAATTAGCATAGGTATATCAAACCGGTTGCTATTATAGCCACATAAATCGGCATTGCCAATAAATTGTTTTATTTCGTTGGCTACCTGTTTAAAAGTTGGTGCATTTTTTACCATTTCATCTGTAATGCCATGCACATCTGATGCGCCTTTTGGAATGGGCATTCCCGGATTGATGAGTTTACGTTTCACCTGCCGGGTACCATCGGGCATTATTTTAACAATGGCAATTTCTACAATTTTATCGGTGCCAATATTAATACCGGTTGTTTCTAAATCAATGGTAGCAACAGGTTTGTTCAATTGAATGTTCATAAATAACGTTTAAAACTGCAAAGAAAAGAATTGATTGTAAACGAAAGTAATACAGATTAGCCTGTTTACCTTGTATTCTGTTAAAATGTTTGTTGAATGATCACTTGAATGCTTTTTGCAATTCATTTAAATTCAAACCATCAAAATTGCCACTGCTCATCAATAATATATTTACATGATGTTTAGGCTGTTGGTGTAACCAATTTTGTAATGCTTCTTTGTTATGAAAAATGCATACCTCCGGTTTTGCAAAGCCTTCTTTTAATAATGCTTCGTTAATAAGCGGCATTTTTTTAATGGCTAATGCATGTTCTGCATAAAACACCGCACAGGAGTCGGCCATTTGAAAAACGCCCTGATACTCTTTGAAAAAAGAGGCGTTGAGGCTACTATAAGTATGTAATTCAAATACTGCCGTTAAATGTCGGTTCGGATATTGTTGTTTTACTGCCTCAATGGTTGCTTTTACTTTACTGGGTGCATGTGCAAAGTCCCTGAAAATGGTTATATCATCTGTTTGCATAATAACTTCCAATCGCTTGCTGGCACCGGTAAAACTACACATGGCAGCTAAAAAAGCGGCTGCGTTAATACCCAGCGCTTTGCAAACAAAATAGGCAGCATTTAAGTTAAAGAGATTATGATTTCCAAAAACCTTTAATGGCGTGGTAATGCCTTCAATTGTAATATAGGTAATACCATCCTTCACTTCGTGTTCAGGCAAAATATAAGGAATGTATTGAATATCATTTCGGGGATGTTTTTCAACCAAATCTTTTAATACGGCATCGGCAGCATTGTAAACCAGTATACCATGCTGTTCTATTTTCGATATAAAAATTTCGAACTGTGTTTTATAGATTTCAAAAGTTGGAAATACATTGATGTGATCCCATGCAATACCTGTTATTACAGCTATGTGTGGGAATAAGAAATGAAATTTAGGCCTTTTATCTAATGCACTTGCCGGATATTCATCGCCCTCACAAACAATAACTGGCGCATTGGTCAGTTGAACGGATTGCTCAAAACCATTGAGTTGAGCTCCAATCAGGTAATCAAATTTTAATTGTTGTTGTTGCAAAACATGCATAATCATGGCAGTTGTGGTGGTTTTACCATGACTACCCCCTATCACTACCCGCTTTTTATTCCGGCTTTCATTAAAAATAAATTCGGGAAATGAATAAATTGGAATACCTAATGTTTTTGCCTGCATTAACTCCGGATTATCTTCCCTGGCGTGCATACCTGCAACCACTGCATCTAAATTATTTGTAATTTTTAAAGGAAACCATCCCAGCGCATTGGGTAATAAACCTGCAGCTTTTAAGTTAAAAAGTGCCGGTTCAAATATTTCATCATCCGAACCTGTAATGGTATACCCTTTTTTGGCAAGCGTAATGGCCAATTGATGCATTACATTTCCTCCAATGGCAATAAAATGAATATTTGGCATAAAATTTATTACTTGTTTTAACGTTTAAGTGCATAGGTAAATAAAAAAACAGCATTAAAGCAACATTTTGTAACGAATTCTTATCTTTGAATTTTGGTAAACAGCCAATTTGAACAAACACATTTTTTATGAGAAAAATTATTATTGCGGCAACACTTTTAATAATGGTAGCTTTTACCGTTAGTTCCTGTGTGTCATCCAGAGGACGTGGTTGCCCTACTACCAACAAAAATTACTTTAAACCATAACTGCTTTTTTTTGTTACTTTGCATAAAAAAGTGCGTATGAACTGGAAAGTGCTTTCCACAGAAGATCAATTAGCGCAAATAAAACAGGCCTCATTCAAAACTCCTCAGGTAATATTTAAGCATAGCACCCGTTGCAGTATTAGCAGTACGTCACTCAACCGATTAGAACGTGCAGCAATGCCAGAAGGCGTTGATTTTTATTTTTTAGATTTAATTCAATACCGTTCACTCTCTGCAAAAGTTGCCGACTATTTTCAGGTTCAACACGAATCCCCACAAATACTTTTAATTAAGAACGGAAGCTGCGTGTACGATGAAAGCCACATGTCTATTTCTATGGATGAGATAGTAGAAAATGCATTTACACAATAATCTACTATTTTTGTAGAAAAATAGAAAATATGTTGCACTGGCTTCAACAACCCTGGCCTTGGTATGTTTCCGGGCCTTTAATTGGTTTAATGGTTCCGCTATTGTTGTTATTGGGCAATAAAGTATTTGGCATCTCATCCTCTCTCAGGCATATATGTGCAGCATGTTTACCTGCCAAGCTGCCCTTTTTTAATTATAACTGGAAAGCTGAACAATGGAATTTATTTTTTGTGGGCGGAGTAGTTATAGGTGGATGGGTAGCATCCAATTGGCTAACCAACGGGCAACCCATAGTTATAAATCCGGTTCTACTCAATAACTTAAGCTATTACCAAGTACAGGAAAACAATAGTTTAATGCCTGCTGCCATTTTTAGTTGGCAGGGCTTATTAACGCTAAGAGGATTTATTATGATGGTGGTGGGCGGATTTTTAGTTGGGTTCGGTACCCGTTATGCCGGAGGATGCACATCAGGACATGCCATTAACGGACTCAGCAATCTGCAATTACCTTCATTCATTGCCACCATTTGTTTTATGATTGGCGGATTTTTAATGGCCAACTTTATTTTACCTTTTATTTTACAATTATAACCATGCAAAACACAACAACCATACAAAAAATAGATACAAATACTGATTTTGAAGTTCGTTCATTAGATGCTATGTGCACCAATGACAGTAGTTTACAACATCCCTGGTGGTATAATTTAAAATATGGGATTGCCGGAATTATTTTTGGCATTATTTTAATCAAAGCAGAAGTGATTTCCTGGTTTCGGATACAGGAAATGTTTCATTTGCAAAGCTTTCACATGTATGGGGTAATTGGCTCTGCAGTAATTACAGGTGCAACAGGTGTGTTCCTCATCAAAAAATTACATTTAAAAACCATTCATGGAGAGCCCATCGTTTTTATACAGAAAAAATTCAGCAAAGGACAGGTTTATGGTGGCATTATATTTGGTTTAGGATGGGCGATGACCGGTGCCTGTCCGGGTCCGCTTTTTGTACTGATTGGTTCGGGTATTACCGTAATATTGGTAGTTTTATTTAGTGCCATTGTGGGAACCTGGGTATATGGTGCCATTCGCGAAAAACTTCCGCATTAGCATACTCGCCATCAAAATTACCAGCGTTGCTTTAAGTATTACCAACTGCGGTTTGCATTACCCAATCCAACTGAACATCCTTTCCTAAAATAAACTGTTGCTCACCTGCTATGGTAAAACCCTGCTTTTCATAAAATGAAATAGCCGCATAGTTTTGTTTCCATACAATAAGCCAAAGCAGGCTGCATGCATTTTGTTTAGCAACATTTTTAGCCAGTTCAATCAACTGTTTGCCAATTCCCAGGTTTTTGTAATTGTTCACAACATACAACCGGGCAATTTCAAGTGCATGAGTAAAATGCAAGGTATCTGGTTGTGTATGGCGTGCCAATTTGCAATAACCAACAGGTGTGCTACCTAACCAGGCAATATAAAAATAACAATCGGGATTTTTTTTCCATTCCTGAAAAATGGTTTCATCATTCAAATTGGCATCTAAATATAACTGCATATTTTCTGCAGAATTATAAGCATGATAGGCATCAAAAAAAGTACTGCGACTCAGTTCAACCAATTGTTGTAGTTCTGATTGTAATACCTCGCTTATAACAATAGTAGCATTTTCACTACCGGATATTTTTTTGTTCATACCATTAAGAGAAAGATGCATTCGCAGATAGAGGAATATCTGTTACTTGCCCTCGTTCGGTTTTTAACATACGTGAGGGGTAACGATTAATCACAATAAAATCGTGGGTGGCCATGATTATGGTGGTACCATAGTCTTTCGCAATTTGAAACAACAACTGCATAATTTCATCACTGGTTTCGGGATCCAGATTTCCGGTAGGTTCATCTGCTAAAATTAATTTAGGAGAATTGAGTAGTGCACGGGCAATATCAACTCTTTGTTGTTCGCCTCCGCTAATTTCAAAAGCCATTTTAAAGCCTTTGCTTTTTAAACCAACTTTATCTAAAACATCATTAATTTTTTCATCCATTAAACGTTCATCTTTCCATCCGGTTGCTCTTAATACAAAACGAAGATTTTGATGAATATTTCTATCGGTTAATAATTGAAAATCCTGAAAAACAACACCCAGATTTCTTCTTAAATAGGGCACTTTTTTCCAATTCATCTCACGCAGGTTAAACCCTACTACGTTACCCTGCCCTTCCCGAAGGGGTAATTCGCCATACAAGGTTTTTAATAAACTACTTTTACCGGTTCCGGTTTTACCAACCAAATACACAAATTCTCCTTTTTCAATGGTAAAATTTACATCCTGCAGTATTAAAGTAGATCCCTGATATATATTGGCATTACTGAGTGTTACAACTGGTTCCATGATAGCGCAATAATTTTTTGTATTACAGATGCTTAAAATTAAGTAAAAAGGGCTTTCAATTGTGTTAATAAGTATATTGAATAGAGCCAAATGCACCTTGAATAAATAATTCATTTTGCCGGGCTGCTTCGGTATGGCCAATAATTGCAGCTTCAATATTAAACTGAGCAGCCGTTGCAATCATTTGTTGAGCAGCTTTTTCATTGGTAAAAACTTCTAGCCGATGCCCCATATTAAATACTTGAAACATTTCTTTGTTATCAGCTCCTGAATTTTGTTGAATCAATTGAAAAACTATTGGTATGGGCAACAAATTATTCTTCACCACTTTCAAAGGTCTGGGCAGGTATTTCATGCATTTGGTTTGTCCGCCGCCGCTGCAATGAATTATTCCATAAATATCTTCAAATTGTTGTTCTAACAATTGTTTTACCAACGGTGCATAAGTACGGGTTGGCGATAATAATAATTGGCCTACTGTATAATTTTTTTCATCAATGGCAATGGTATCTGTTAATCTTTTATTGCCGATATAAACTACATCATCGGGAAGGGTTGGTTCAAACGTTTCGGGATAATGTTGTGCATACCATTTACTCAATACATCATGCCTGGCGCTGGTTAAACCGTTGCTGCCTAATCCACTATTATAAGTTGTTTCATAAGTTGCCTGGCCACTGCTGGCAAAACCAACAATTACATTTCCGGCATCAATTTTATTGTTTGTAATTAATTTGTTTTTAGGCCATCGTGCAGCAATGGTTCCGTTAACGGCAATGGTGCGCACCACATCGCCCACATCGGCCGTTTCACCTCCTAAATAGTGTATGTGAATGCCATAAGCAGCTAATTGATTAAAAAAATGCTGTGTGCCATTGATTAGTTGTTCTATAATTGCCCCATCAATCAAATGTTTATTTCTATCAATTGTAGAAGCAAAAATCATTTTATCATAAATGCCAATACATAACAGGTCATCAATATTCATGGCTACAGCATCCTGTGCAATGCCCTTCCAAACATCCGTATTACCAGTTTCTTTCCAATACAAATAAGCTAAAATTGATTTGGTGCCCGCACCATCGGCATGGCTTACATTTATCATTTGCTCATCACCACCCAGGTAATCAGGATATATTTTGCAGAAAGCATTGGCATATAATCCCTGATTCAAATTTTTGATAGCCTGATGAATTTCTTCTTTTTGGGCAGAAACGCCCCTTTGAGCATATAATGACATGAAAAAGATTTAATGTACACAATCGGGGCAAAGTTAAACAAAGCTTACATACAATTGTGCTAACGAATTTTTGTAGCAATGCTTTGTATTAAATTTGCATACCTGAAAAATCAGTTGCTTTAGCAAAGCACATCAATGGCATACTAAATAAGCCTTATGCAAGTACACAGAAATCTCACTTCATTACCCAAATTTCATCATGCAGTGGTTACCATTGGCACGTTTGATGGTGTGCATATTGGCCATAGAACCATTTTACAGCAATTAAAATCGGAAGCTGCTACCGTAAATGGGGAAACAGTGGTCATTACTTTTCATCCGCATCCCAGAAAAATTGTGGGCGATGTGCCGGATATTAAAGTATTATCTACGCTTGAAGAAAAAATTTTTTTAATAGAAAAAGAAGGTATTGATCATTTGGTAGTGGTTCCCTTTGATGAAGATTTTTCTAAATTAAGTGCTGAGTCTTATATTAAAAATTTTTTATTTGAAAAATTTCATCCGTACACCATTATTATTGGCTACGACCATCATTTTGGGCACGATCGTACCGGAAACTTTGCATTATTGGAAAAATACGGTAAAGCATTAGGATTTTTCGTGAAGGAAATACCGGTTCAATTAATTGAAGCCGCAGCCATTAGTTCAACCCGCATCCGGAAAGCATTACTGCAGTGCGATATTGCAACAGCTAAGCATTTATTAGGGTATGATTATTTTTTTGCAGGCACTGTAATTACCGGCGATCAGTTGGGCAGAACCATTGGTTACCCTACTGCTAATATACAATTAGCCCATCCTGATAAATTGGTACCGGGTGATGGGGTGTATGCCGTGCATTTTTATTATAAGGAATCAGCAGCCAACCAATCTGCTGCCATAGCTTTTAAAGGTATGATGTATATTGGCAGCAGGCCTGTAGTAAATGGCAAACGAAGAGTAATTGAAGTAAATATTTTTGATTTTAACCGCGATATTTATGGCGCAACGGTACAGGTTGCTATTTTAGATTATATTAGAGGAGATATGCAATTAAGTGGCTTAGAAGCATTACAACAACAATTAGCCATTGATAAACGCGCTGTACTGAACGTACTGCATGATTAACGGCATTATAACATTATTTTAACCACCAACTCTTTCATTAAATCGGCACCGGAACTACCTGCATCATGAATACCAATACTTTTTAAATTGTATTCATGTAATAATAACAGTATTTGCTGTGTTTGCTGATAACTGTAATATTTAACAGCAGCAGTATGATCGGCAATGGCATTGGGGTGATTACTGCCAATGATTGCAGCAATATTTTTAGGGCCGCCTGCAGCATGAATTAACAATACCCTGCAAAAAAATCCATGAATAGCCGGCAATACCATTTGTAACGGCCCTGCCTTTGGGTTGGCATCAAAATACTGAATAATTTTAATGGCCTTTCCCAGGTTTTTTTGAGCAATGGCACTTTGCAGTTCAAAAACATTGAACTCTTTGCTAATACCCACATATTCTTCCACATCATCTTCTGTAATTTCTTTTCTGCCTTTTAAATTAAGGGTTAGTTTTTCAATTTCATTATACAGCCGATTTAAATCATTGCCAATGGCATCCACCAAAAGTGATAAAGCTTTGGGTTGAATAACATAACCCATATTTTGTGCAGTTTGCTTTACCCAAACCGGCAATTCGTTCTCATATAATTTTCGGGTAGTAAATACCTCATGTTTTTGCTTTAAAAGCTTTGCCATTTTAAGGCGGCCATCTAGTTTTTTCTCCTTATAGCCTACAATTAAAATAGTAGAAGTAAGTGGCTGTTCTATATAAGCCTCTAATTTTTCAATATCCTTCATTTGTTGTGCCTCTTTCAATAGCACCACTTGCTTATCGGCAAACATGGGGTATCGTCTACAGGCATTAATCAGTTGCGCCCAATCGGTATCCCGACCATAAAATACAGTTAAATTAAATCCCTTTTCAGCTTCGGTTAGTAATTTATCTTCGGCAAATTGCATTAAATGGTCAATAAAGTAAGGCTCCTCGCCTTCTAACCAATAAATTGGTTTAAACTGTTGCTTTTGCCAGTCGGTTAGAATTTTTTCGAAACTCATACCCACAAAAATAAGTGGATAGGCATGCTTTGCCAGCCATCTTTTTTATTTGTGCATAAATACAGGAGGTATGTTTACATCATGATACACATCAATGCACAACAAGTACCTGATTTTCTTTCAATATGGGCAATTGCATAAACCGAAGAATGATATTGGCTGTTACCACCACATCGCGTTCGCAATAGCTAACAATACGGCTTAAATTTTTTTCTTTATAGTACACTTCCTGCACCATACTACCATTTATATCGGTTTTAGAGGTAGGTATTTGGAGTACTTCGGCTAATAAATCGAGAGAAATATAATTTTTGTTATCCCCAAATTTCCACCAGTTTAAAGTATCCATCATTTTTACTTCCCAGGGCTTTCTGTTGTGCAACTGCAGGCAGGCCGGTAAGGGTAATCCATTAATAATCATGCGCCGGCAAATATAGGGTATATCAAACTCCTTTATATTGTGGCCGGCAAAGGTAAAACCATGATGAATACTACTCATTTTACTACATAGCAGCGAAAAATTTTCTAAAATCGGACGTTCATCATCACCATAAATACTCTTTACTTTTAAACAAATTTCTTTGGCTTCATTTTCATAAAAAAAAGCAGTTGAAATGCAAATAATTTTGCCAAATTCGGCCAAAATACCCGCCCGCATACGATAACTTTCTTCAGGTGTAATATTTTCTGGCACGGTTTTAGAAATTTTATTCCACCATAATGATTTCCTCCTTTCAGACAGCTCGTCATAATGAGCAGTTTGAGGAACGGTTTCAATATCCAATACCAATAAATCGCTGAGTTGCATGAAAATAATTTTTAAAAAAATATTACATTAAAGTTATGCTTTACGAACCAATAGAACCGCAACAGGTTGCTAAAAAAGATAAAAGAAACTGGATTTATTCGCTTTTTGTAGTAATGTTATTAGGAACATGGGCTTATATTATTTATGATAAAAGTACCACCACCCATTCTAAAGAACAATTACAGGTACAGGTAAATGCCATTGATAGTTCAAAGGCTGAATTAAGGGTTGAATTCAATGCCACCTCTGCCCGATTAGATTCTTTAACCGGCAAGCACATTCAGTTAATTGATAAACTGGCTGATAAAAACAAAACCATTCAACATTTAAAAAACAATATTGTGGCATTATTGCAACAACGCAATACTACTGCTACACAATTGTTACAGGCCAAAAAAATGATTGATGAATTAAATGAAAAAGTGAATGATTTATACAATGAACTGGCACTTTTGCAAAGTAAAAACCAGGCATTAACTTTAGCCAATGAACAGTTAAACAATGACAAAGCCCACTTACAGGATACCCTTAGTAAAACGGTTGCATTCAACAATTATATAACCAATGAGGCTTCTACACTGCATGCTTCCAATTTTAGTATTGAAGCATTAAAATTACGCAACAATGGTAAAGAGAAAATGATTACCATTGCCAAAAAAGCAGATATTTTGCGAATCAATTTTGATTTGGATGAAAACAGAATAGCACCCAGCGGCGAAAAAGAATTATACATCTGTATCATTAACCCAGATGGTGTTATTGTTTCTTCCGGCAATACCATCCTTACTAAAAAAGAAGGTGTAAAACCTTATACTATAAAAGTAGTAGTGCAATATGAGCAGGGTAAAACTGTAACGGTTAATTTAAACTGGCGCAACAATGAAGATTATCAGCCCGGCGATTATACCATTATGGTTTACCAAAATGGATATAAAATAGGTCAGGGATCTATTTTACTCAAGAAAAGTAGCCTGTTTGGTTAACAGATACCTACTAAATAAAAAACAATCCAATATTTAAATACAGTTTCACTATAAAAATACATTTACAAAGATTATTTTAGTACCGTAAAACATACAACTATGAGTTATACAACAGAAAACCCACAAAGCCAACCTTCCTCATCTGGAAAAGACAATCGCAAAACCTTTTATGGTATTTTAATTGCTGCACTTGTTTTAACCTGGGGTTATATCATTTATGACAAGAGTAAAACAAAAGATATTATTACCCAAAAAGAAACACAAATTACAACTGCTTTAACAGCAAAAGATTCTTTACAGGTATTGTTTAATGATGCTTCTGCAAAAGCCGATTCATTAACCGGCAGCAATGTTAAATTACAAGGTGCTTTAGCCGAAAAAAACAGTGAGATTTTAAAATTAAAATCTAATATCAGAGGTATTTTAAACAAAAAGAACGCTACAGAAGCCGAATTAAAACAGGCCAAAGAAATGATTGCAGAATTAAATGCAAAAATTGATAGTTTATTTGCTGAAATTCAACAACTGAAGGGCGAAAATCAACAATTAACTGCTGCCAATCAGCAATTAACTACCGAAAAAACCCAATTAACCAGCCAAAATACCGAGTTACAGGGTAACCTATCAAAAACCCAAACAGAAAAAGCCAATATTGAAGACATTGCTTCTACACTGCATGCCTCTAACATCAATGTTAAAGCTGTAATTGTTAAAAAGAGCGGCAAAGAAGTAAGCACCAATAATGCCAAAAGAGCCGACATGTTTGTGATTACCTGCAATATTGATGAAAACAGGATTACACCAAGCGGCAAAAAAACCTTATATGTTTGTGTTACCAATCCCGATGGTACACCCTCCGGCACAGAAGGTACTTTTAAATTAAGAGATGGTAGCGACAAAGCCTATTCGAACGCAGTTGAAGTAAATTACGAGCAAGGCAAAACCCTTCCAGCTACTTTTAACTGGAAACCCGGTAGCAAGTTTGAAGGTGGAGAATATAAAATTGAAATTTATAATAATGGGTTTAAAATTGGAGAAGCCAAAAAAACTTTGAATAAAGGTGGATTTTTAGGCCTGTAAACTTTACCCTTTTTTTTTATCACAACTTTTAAAGCCGTCTCAATATTTATTGAGGCGGTTTTCTTTATTTTATAGGTACTTTTCATTTAAAGTATCTAATTCTAAAAAAAATTTACCCCTACAAACTACGTTCAAATTGTATCTTGCACCCATGACAAAAAAAGTAAAAAAAGAACTTCCGGTTATATTGGTTACCAACGATGATAGTATTGGCGCACCCGGCATCAAAGCATTGGTAGAAGCAGTGATGGATTTAGGAAGAGTAGTGGTAGTAGCACCCGATAAACCACAAAGCGGCATGGGGCATGCCATTACCATTGGGCACCCCTTACGGTTACAAAAAGTACATTTTACAGATGGTGTAGAAGCTTATACTTGCAATGGTACACCGGTTGATTGTGTAAAATTGGCGGTAGATAAAATTCTACATCGCAAACCCGATATTTGTTTAAGCGGCATTAATCATGGTGCCAACCATAGTATTAATGTAATTTATAGTGGAACCATGAGTGCTGCTATGGAAGCTGCCATTGAAAGCATACCCTCTGCCGGATTTTCACTTTTAGATTATAGTATGGAGGCAAATTTTACTGCCGCCAAAATTTATGTACGAAAAATTACAGAACAGTTGCTGAAAAGAAAATTACCCAAACACTTGTTGTTTAATGTAAATATTCCGGCATTAGATGCAACACTCATTAAAGGCATTAAAGTATGCCGACAAGCATATGCCAAATATGAAGAAGATTTTATTGAACGTACCGATCCGCATGGAAGAAAATACTATTGGCTTACCGGCGATTTTGTAAATTTTGATAAAGGAAAAGATACCGATGTGTGGGCACTCAATAACAATTATGTTAGCCTGGTACCCATTACATTTGATTTAACAGACTACCAACTGAAACAACAATTAGAAACCAACTGGCAATTATAATGTTTTTAAAAAAAGATAATATTCAATTAGGTATTATACTAGGTTTGTTAGCACCTTTTGCCGGCATGTTAGGTTTTTATTTTTGGCGATTTAGAAGGTTAACCATTGTAGAGTTTATTCAATTTTTAGCCATTGAGAAACACTTAATTTCAGCCATGCTCAGTTTTTCATTATTGGCCAATGCTATTGTATTTACCATTTATATTAATACCAGAAAAGATAAAACTGCTAGAGGCATATTTGCGGTTACCGTAATATATGCAATTGGCGTATTGCTATTAAAATTATTCTACTAATCTTACATCCATATTTCAAGCTTCAACAAGTATACAACCAATAATGCTATTTTTTATGTATTGGATAGTGCTAATGGATTTTGAAGAAAAAATATTCAATTTATTATAGAGGAACACAGAAAACCAACAAAAGCAACCTTTTACAAGATTGCCTTTTTGGTAATAAAGTCGGCCTGCCTACCTACCCTTCGAGCTTTTTAAAGGAAGATGTGAAAGGGGTGATGAGGTTTTGAGGTAAATTTAAATAGTTAAATGGGTGTTGATGAACTATAAATAACAAAGCCTGAATTACTCCAGAGCTTTGTTATTTTATTGAGTTGAAAAATATTTATCAGTATACCTTACCATTATGGTGCATTGCATATAGGATGCTGCAAATAATTATAGAGGTAAAAAATATCATTGTTGTCCGACTAAAATTGTAAACTAATGGTTTAAACCCTTTACAGAGCTATATTTCAGCCGATTTCAAAAGATGGGGTGCTCCCTCCAAATTTGAAACAATCATTTTTTAGCCTGTAATCCTTTACAGAAAAGGATTACAGTGATTTTTTTGTTAAGTTCTGTCGGACAATAATGAAAAAATATATATAAAACATATAAAAAAACATTTGACAGCTTCTTATATGCTGCTACCTTTTCAGAATCATTTCTTTCTCTTCTCAAAGGGAATAAATTCTTGGGTGAATAAATACCAATTAATAGAGATACAAAGCTATTTGAAGAGGATTCCCCCAATACTTTTGCGGTAATAAAAGACCTTAATCAATAAGCAGATTAATAAAAGCACAACAAGAAAAAATAGCATAAAAGAAATTTTGATTATTAGTTATTATTTTTCAGCTTAGGGTAAATAATTATCGGTGCTTTACCCGTGTTATCCGTTTTTGCTCTACCATTATCTGGAATATTTATAGGTGGCGACTGATTAAGTAAATAGGAAGGGTTGTATCATTTTTTGTTCTTTGTAACATTAAATAATTAATAAATTTATACTAATTAACACCAGCCGTTATTTACATTGCTATAAATACATATACTCCATGATTTATTTTCGAGAGGGTCAATTATCTTTCAAAAAGATACACAGGCAACACTGGCGCAATGACTATCTTAACCATAACATCAACCCGTAAAATCCAAATATAATGTAGGGTAATGCGATGAAAATAAATGATAATAAAATTGAGCTATTCCTTTTGTTAGTTTCCATCGAAAGATATTTATTATAAATAACCAAAGAGGCTGTATCAAAAGCGCTTTTGATACAGCCTCTTCCTTGTTAAAAGTATAAATTATACCTATTGTATAAATGCCACTGCAATTAATAACCAGGGTTTTGTACAATATTGGGATTTGCAGTCATTTCCTGTTGTGGAATTGGTGCAACTCTTCTGTTATCAGGATAAGGAATATTTAAATTGATATTAGAAGGTCCTGCAGGTATTGCACCCGGGTTACTGGCTCTGGCAATGGGTAATTGCAAACGATTCATATCGTATAATCTGTCGCCTTCAAATGCCAACTCTTTTCTGCGTTCTGTAACAATTGCCTGTAACAATAATGGACCTGTGAGAACATAGGGCGCTGCTAAAGGATCACGCTGCGCCAGTAATGCATTTAAGTATTTTAATGCATCCGGTTCGTTATTGGGCAATGAAGCTTCTGCAGCAATCAAATACACTTCACTTAAGCGAATTACTTTTAAATTATCACGATCAGTGTTTTGTGCATTTGGAAATTTCAATACCATATAAGCAGGAGAGCCACTTTTTGTATTGTGTGGCATTAATAAACTCTTACGAACATCTGTTGCTGAATATAGGTTATATAACTGACTGGAGCAATAAATATCATTATAACCATTATAATACATCGCACCTAAATCATCAAAACCATTATTATTGATTGCATCACAATCCACTTCAAACATGGTTTCAACAGCATCAGTTCTTGCAGCAGGATTTTGCCAATATGCACCATAGCTTGAAGCAGTAACCAAAGTAAAGGGACTATTATTAATTACATCTACGGCTGCAGTTTTAGCATCGGTATTATCACCCATATACAAATAGGTTCTTGCCAATAATGCCTCTGCAGCATATTTGCTTATTCTAACAGAGGAACTATAAGCAGGAGCAGCAGCCATGGCCATTTTAAAATCACTCACTATTTGGCTGTACACTTCACTCACTTTATTTCTTGCAGGAAATAAATTAGGATTAAAGTGCAGAATAATTGGCACTCCTAATGAGGTTGAATCTACTGTATAAGGTTTACCATAAATATTTACCAATTTAAAATATAATAAACCTCTTATAGCATAAGCCTGTGCTTTAATAGCTGCAACATTTGGTCCTGTTACATTGGCATCAATAATATTATTTACGCGTAAAATATCTATATATGCCTGATTCCACATTTCACCCTCCACAACATCACTAGATACCACACTGTAATTATACTGGGGTAAATATCTACCAGCATTTTTTGTTTCAACATACGTATTATCTGCTTGTAAATCACCTATAATTGGAAAATCTCTACCATATAGTGATACAGCTCTCAAACCAGAATAGGCACCATTTAATGCATCAGCCAACCCTGATTGAGTATTTAAAGCTTGACTGGCAGGAACAGAATCATTGGGCGATTTATTAATAAAGTTTTTACTGCAGCCCGATAATAGTATTGCAACTGTACAGGCTGTAATGGAAAATCTTTGAATTATGTTTTTCATTATAATAATATTTTAATTTAATTAAATAATTATGCTATTGCATTATTTAATATAAAATTGTTATAAACCAATTTTTATACCACCCGATATTGTTTTAGGTATAAATACATCCAAATTACCGGTTCCATTAATAGAGCATGTCTCAAAAGTATGTTTTTTGTAATAAATTGAATGAATTTGCCGTTTATAAGAGAAACGACATTTATGGATATCACAAACGAACAATGGGACTTGATCTGTGGGTTGATTGAAAAAAATATTCCGGCC
>NZ_SCKY01000015.1:0-105772 GCF_004100315.1 Hydrotalea sp. AMD
CCGGTTCGATTCCGTCGTAGCCTGGTTGGCGGTGTCTGTTCTGTTTGCGATTATAACTCAATATGTATTTTTGGCCTATAGTGTAACTAGTTAACACACAACTCTTTGAAAGTTGTATTCCAAGTTCAAATCTTGGTAGGCTAGCAAACGTGCCAGAAGATTTGTGGGAAATTTATTTCCTCCCCTTCTGGACAAAATTCAGGGTATAGCTGAGGTTGGTTTAGCATACCGTTTGGGGCGGTAAGACGTAGGTTCGAATCCTGCTATCCTGACAAAAAATTATTGTTGCATAGATAAGAGTTACTTCATTGGTTCAACTCCAATCTTTCCCACAAATATAAACAAATGGGAAAGACGCCGTTGGTGGCACATCTCTCATCAATTATAACTCAATAATTTGATTTTCATCTATAGCTTAAATGTAAATCACTCCCAGTTGGTGGGAAAGATATGGGGTTAAATTCCTTTTTAGATGACAAAATCACAGAGAGACCCAGTACCTCTGATATATGTCTGTCGAACTCTTTATTTGGAGTAGCCCGGTATATTACGTATGTTGACGATTTTGTGATTTTACTTTTAATATGTTGTTGCGTAGATTAACAGTTACTTCTTTATATCAATCATAAAACAAACGTACTGTTATCGATTATAACTCAACATTATTCGGAATGTAACTCAGCTTGGCCAGAGTGCACCGTTTGGGGCGGTGAAGTCGTGGGTTCGAATCCCTCCATTCCGACATATTAACAAAAATAAATTATGACATTAGATGAAATAACCAACAAAATTAAACTAACAGTTACTCTAATTGAAAATGGAGTAGTATGGTTAGAAAACGAGGATCAATCATTTACTGCTGATATTCCATTAAGACATACCTCTGTAGGTGCTAATGGTGATCCACGTGAATTTGAAATAGATAATACCTGTGATATATATTGGTGTTATGATACTACTCGTGGTTATTATTTTGTTGCACATTCAGATATAAATAAAAAAATATTATTTGTTCAAGTATCTGAAACAGATATGGGATTTGAAATAGTAGGAACTTTCATTTTTCATATAAGAACAAAACATTAAGAAAATAAATTGGAAGATTAACCGAGTGGGACTTGGACTCGCCTTGAAAGCGATGGGAGCGTTAACAGCGCTTGGGGATCGAGACCTCAATCTTCCGCCAAATTAAAGAAAAACTAACCGTTGCGTTAAAAAGAGTTCCTTCGTGAAATTGGTAAACACACTAGTCTAATAAACTGGCATTTGCAGGTTCGAGCCCTGCAGGATAAATCCTCTTTTTGTTAAATCTCGGTTATATTGGATATGCTGGTGGGACGGTGACCACCACTTGACTGTAAATCAAGCGCCTCTGGCTTAGTAGGTTCGAATCCTTCCATGTCCACTTATGAATGAATTTGATAAATTAAATCTTAGTGTTAATAAAAAACAAGGTAATCTTGGAGTTGCAAGAGCAATCTATGAATACACTAAGATGGGATATACTGTATTAGTCCCATTATCTGATTCAGATAAGTACGATTTAGTTATTGATGATGGTGTTATGCTTAAACGAGTACAAGTCAAAACATCTAGATGTAAAGCTAAATCATACAAAAGTTACACAAAAACAGGGTATCAAGTAAACCTTTCCACTAAAGGTGGGAATAGCACAATTAATACAATTCGTTGTCGTGAGAAATCAGACTATGATATATTATTCGTTCTACTTGAGACTGGTGACTGTTGGTCAATTCCAACAGAAGCATTAGGAGAAGCGAAACACTCCATTATAGTTGGAGCAACTGGACCTAATGCAAAATATACAGAATATAAAATTTGTAAAGGGTACGCGCTAACGTTGGAGAGTTAGGGCTGGCTGTAACCCAGTTGCTCAATGCTGAATAGGTTCGAATCCTATAGTGCCCACCAATTAAACAGAGATATAATATGATTTTTGTTGCAAAAGATAAACAAACTGGATTATATTCAAATGCAATCCATGATTGGTTTCTTGATAACCAAATTTGGATCAAAGAAACTAATCATTCTGTTGAAGAAGTGATTGATGAACTTTCACAATCAAACGAATCATCTTGTCTGTGGACAGATAATGTACGAGATGCTGATATATGGAATCAATATAATATTGATCGATGGAAGAAATATCTTCCAAATGTTGAATTTGTTACTGTAACAATTACAGTTGAAAAATGATAATTTGGAATCAATCATTAGGAAGACCTGAAGATCCTTATATGAAAAGGTGGTGTTTAATAACACCTTGGTTTTCAATAAGAATTCATCATTGGTTTCGAGGTGATGATGATAGACATTATCATGATCACGATTGGGATTTCACTTGTATAGTTCTCAGCGGATCATATTGGGATTTATCCTACACTGATAATAATGGTGTAGAAGACGTAACATATGACTTATTAACTCCAGGTTCAATTCGCCATAGAAAAGCAGAATTTAGACATATTGTTCGAACAAACGGTTGTTGGACATTAGTCATAACAGGAAAGAAAAGAAGAAAATTTGGTTTCTGGGTTCCTAACAAATCAGGAAAACTAGTTTGGTTAAGGGCAAGAAGGTACTTTTTTAAATATGGTCATCAATAGTCCAGGTTTTTGGAAACATAAAGAGACAGGTGAAATACTTGATGTTTATGAGTTAGAACCAGTCGGCAATATCTTATGTGTTTGGTGTGGCGATGTAGGTAATCCTGTAGATCAAACAGAAGTTTGGTCTTCGGATGAGTGGCTAGGACACATTCCTGTTGACATTTTTGTTAAAACTGAAGGTAGAGATGAGTTAAATTGGATTAAAATTTCCAGTTGACATTTTAGAAAAGTAGTGTAAAATATTAAAAATAATGCGGGGGTAGCTCAGTTGGTAGAGCACAGTTGAGAAAGAAGGGAAATATAGACGCAAAGAACAAGGACATCCTACGACGGTGGGAAAGAATTAAGTAGGGTAGTCTATATAGAAGCTTGAGTATCTTGCTTTAGACACTGTCGACGGTGACTAAAGTAAATAACATGACTGAGGTCGGTGGTTCGAATCCATCCCCTTCGTACTAAATATGTTGTTGCATAAGTAAGAGTTACTTCATTGGTTCAAATCCGATATTCCCCTCGAACTAACAGAAATGGGGAATACGCCGTTGGTGGCATCTCTCTTATTGACATTAACTCAACATATGATCGGAAATTTGGCAGAGAGGCTTATTGCACCTATTTCGAAAGTAGGAGATCCCAACGGGATCCGTAGGTTCGAATCCTACAATTTCCACATAACTAATATACAAGGAATGTAAAAATTATGGAATTTTGTGTTTTTGAAATATTTCAAGATCCCATCTAGGATCTTTAATTTCAATTAATCCTAAAGATTCTCCCGATCTTGAGAACGCCGGTCTTTTCCCCTTTCTAATATTCGACCAATGTTGTCGTGTGGAAATAGATGGCTTAGTATTATTCATTTTTAACGTGTTAAGTCTTCGTTGTATTTGGTCTTTTGTGCGTTTACCTATCTTTTTACCTTTGGTTGCACCCACAATCTCACCAGATGCCCACCTTGGATCATTTATTGATACTCTGGTTATTTTTCCTGTTTCAATAATTATAGCAGTAGTTGTTCCTTTTCTAGTGTTGCTCATTTTTTGTGATGTTTCAGTAGAAAAAGAATGATGAGAACCACCCTCTCGAAGATTATATCCATTTGGATATAAGGTATTGTGAGATTGAATTAGTTTAGATTCTAACATATTAGCTTCATCTAAAGTTAGATTCTCAATTAATATTTCGTGATGGAAGTTATCCCATCCGTATTTTTGTATGGCATTATTGAACGCCATACAACCAGTACTAGATTTATGTTCGTTACATCTACGTTGGTAGTTATTTGTTAATCCAATATACGATTTGCCCGATGGACTTGTATGCTTATAAATGAGATAAATAGATTCAGACATAATTAACCTCTACGTTAATGTTTGTTTAGAATACCTCATTTGACGCCAATCTTATGAGGTATTTGATAATAATATTTATGAAAATCAATTTCCAGTTGAAATTAATAAATGTTAAAGTATAATAAGTAAAATAAATTTGAAAAATTAAGGAGAAGTGTCATAGCTATTTATGAATTTCAGTGTCAGGAATGTGATCATAATTTTGAAGTTATGCAAAAAATGAGTGATCCATATCCAACAGTTTGTCCCGAATGTGGCAAAGAGAATCTAAAGAAACTTGTTTCTGCTAATACAGGAACCTGTTTTATGGGTGGTGGATGGACAAATCCAGGAATGAGTGCTAGTACAAGAAAAGTTAAACGATAATTAAAGGATAAAAATGTCGAAAATTATACCAATTCTTGATCGTATTGCGGTCAAAAGAGATGATGAAAAAGAAGTTAGTGCTGGTGGTATTATTCTATCAGGATCAGCTGTTGAAAAACCATACGAAGGAACAGTAGTTGCTGTCGGTGGTGGTAAATACACAGATAAAGGCGAATTAATGCCAATGCATCTGAAAGCTGGTGATAGAATTGTATTTGGTAAATATGCTGGAACAGAAGTTACCGTTAGTAATGAGAAATTCATTATCATGAAAGAAGAAGAGATTCTTGGTATTTTATCTTAATTTTTAATTAATATGTTAACAGAAATTCAAAAATTAGAAGAATGGATTAACCATAAAAAAGATCTAGTTAATTTTAAAGTTTCTTTTCGTGGATTGCCTAATAAAAAAAACTAGCTAGACAAATCAATAATATTCTGTTAGCATATAAAGAAGGTAAAACATCTGAGTGGAATGATTATTAATTCCAATGTTGATTTTGAGAATTATTAAAGTATAATACTCATTTTTAAGTTTTAACAAAAAGGGTAAAAATGAGAAAATTAGTTTTAACAGGATTGGTATTATGTTCCACAGTTGTCTTGTGTGAAGATATAGCACATGCTGCTGGTGGACATAGAGGACATCATGCTGTTAAACGATTAGATACAACCCCAACTGATACAGAAGATGATTCTTGGATCTTGGGGTTAGAATCTAATACATATGCGGATACAGTATATCTGAATCCAACAGTAGCCTATTCAGGAGCAAATAATTGGGATATAAGTATATCCTCATATAATATTCCTGTTTATGGTGGTGGAGCTCAGAATTATGAATATGATACATATGCAGCTATATCAAAAACATTTGATATAACTAAAGACATATCATTGGTATTTGGTACACAAAACGGAACAACATTGTTTCCTGATTCCATGCAGAGATGGCATAATATGGATTTCTCTAATGGACGATACAAATTAACCAATTGGTTAACAGTATCTGGTGGTGTGTATTTTGCTAATAAATCATTGACTACTGTTGCAAATGAAGTTGGATTTATGTCAGGATTTGAAATGAAACTTATTCCTGGTACACTTCATTTACAAGGTGATTATATGAGTGGACATACAAATGTGTCCGGTGCTGAAATTAATTTGCAATGGTATGCAACTAGACAAGCACAATTGTATATTGGTGTAATCGTTCCTGAACGAGATTCAGGTAATGAGTTTGCTGGAGTTTTAGGTTTTAATATATCAACAAAAGATATGTTAAAATAAAAATTTCCAGTTGACAAAATTAAAAATTAATGTATAATATTTTACATAATTTAGAAAAAAGCAGTGTTAGTGTAATGGTAACACGCTCTTGTCCAAAGAGAAATAAGGTTCGAATCCTTAATACTGCTCAAATGCTGTTGCGTAGAATTAGAGTTACTTCTTTCTTTTGGTGAAATCACAAGCACTCTGTTCGATTATATCTCAGCTAATTTTGTTCGGGTAGACAAATAGGTAAAGTCACCACACTTTCAATGTGGAGTATATGAAAAGTAAAAAATGTGTTGATTGTGGTCAGACCAAACTTCTATCTGAATATAGAAGGGATAAAGTAAGAATAGATGGATTTCGATCAGAGTGCAAAGATTGTTCTAAATTACGAAACCCACGATATTATGCTAAGTATCGTGTTGGACATTTAGCACACACAAAGAAACGAAGAGATTATCATCGTCAGACTTTATCAGATATAAAGACAAATAAAAAAATGCTATGTATGTAATGAGGATACTGCTTGTTGTTTAGATTTTCATCATTTGGATCCAAACGTAAAAGATTTTACTATATCAGATAATATTCATATGAATTTAAATAAATTATTGAACGAAGTTGATAAATGTGTTGTACTTTGCAAAAATTGTCATTATAAAGTACATAATAATTTAATAACTCTTATATTCCCGTCGACTAATGGTTAGGTCATAACTCTTTCAAGGTTACAGTGCCGGTTCGAATCCCGTCATCAATACAACCAAGGAAAAATTATGAATGATATAAAACAACATATTGGTGGATATGTTAACTTTGTTTGTTATGGCAAAGGTGAATTGTGGTATAAAACTGATTCAGGATTGGAGTTTCCAGTTCCAATTGATGATACAGGTGATGGAATTTTCCTTGCCAAAGATAAAGCATTATTGTTTATGAGATATATTCGTAAACATCTTGCTAATATTGAAAAGGGAAAACAAGAATGTCAAATAGATTAAAATTGTGGAGGGTGACAGCCCGTAAGAGTCCGGTAACGGAGTGCTCGCTGTCATAAAATGGAACTGTGGCAGAGGTGGTCCTACATGCGCAAGCCTGAAGAGCTTGAGATTCCGGTTCGATTCCGGACGGTTCCACAATAGAGGATTTTATGGATAATAAAAATATTGGTAGTTCATTTGATGATTTTCTTGAAGAAGAAGGTATATTGGATGAGTGTACCGAAACGGCAATATCCAATATAAAAGAATTTGAAGATACAAAAGAACAAGATAAAATATATCAAGACGTATTAACATAATGGTAATGTAGAGATCTGCAAAATCTCAAATATCAGTTCGATTCTGATATGCGTCTCTAATGACTGGTTCGAATCTAGTCCGATGTTCCAACGCAAAAGGATATCATAATGAACAATCCAAGTAGAAATATTTGTATAACGAATGATTTTGGTAAAACTATATTTTACAAAGCTCATTGTTCTTGTACAGATGATAAACATACACAAACTCTAGTATTAGATCGAGACCAAGATGATGTAATAACATTATCTATTCATTCCACAATATGGTCAAAATATTCATATAAATGGTGTGATAATTGGTATGAGAAATTAGGGGTATGGTTAAATTCACAAAAATTGAAATGGAAACAAGTTTTTATTCTGATTTTTACAGATCAGATTGAAGGTGAAAACGAATTTATGTTTCATGGTGAAGAACAAGTTCAAAGTTATATAGATGCCCTACAATTAGGTCTTGAAAAAATAAAAAGGTAAAAAGATGTCTTTATTACAACAAATCCGTGCTGATTTAGATGCTGCACGAAAAAATAAAAACCAAGGGTTGTTAACTATTCTTACAACATTGTATTCAGAAGCTGCAATGGTTGGTAAAACTAAACGTAATGCTGAATCAACCGATGAAGAAGTACTTTCAGTTGTTAGGAAATTTAAAGTTGGTGTGGAAGAAATCCAAAAGATTAAAGGTTTGACAGAAGAATCTATTAATGAGGTAAATGTCTACGAAAAATATTTACCTCAACAATTTACTCCTGAACAACTTAATAATCACATTAACGAAATTATTTTAGATGTTGGTAAAGACCCTAAAAACATGGGTAAAGTTATGGGTTTATTAAAAGCTAAGTATAATGGCTTTTATGATGGTACAAAAGCGTCTCAATTAGTTAAAGAATTATTAGCTTAATATGAATACTGCATGCAAATGGACATCAGATTTGGTTTTTACAGGTAGCAAATGGAGTCCAGCTAGTATACAATACACTACGGGATGTGGATATCCACATCCCAGAAGTGATATTAATGGTAATGAATATAATTATTGTCCATATTGTGGTCAGAAAATATCTGACACAATTGATGAAAAAAGTGAAGATAAAACAATATGACCAGTTATTCAAACTATGTTAAAGATAAGTTAATTAAGTTATCGGAACAATATGATTATCCTAATCAGGAATTGGATGCTATTGGTGAAGTAATTGCTAATTCCATTATAGCTTCTCAAATGGATACATCAATAGTAGGAGATGCATTATCTTGGTTAAACGACAATGAATTAGTCCAAGACACTTCAGATTGGTTAAAAGGAAACGATATCATCACCTAATTGTTTTAATGAATCAAAACATGTGAATCATGTCCTGCCACATGGGAAACGTGGATATGGCTACTTGTTTCCAATCGGTATAACAAGTCTTCAGGTTACGATGGAAGATAACCGGTGCCAACGTTTAGGAGTATCAACGCCTTAAAGATGAAACTTCGTGCTGATAGGTAAGCTATAAGTGTTTAGGATGATAACTAAATGCGTTTTTCGTGATATAGCATTATGGTAATGCATAATTTTCATAAGATTAAGGAAGTCAGTTCGATTCTGGCTATCACGACATATGAGAACAATAATAGCAGGAAGTAGAAATTTCAATGATTACGAATTACTATGTGCTGTAATCGAATCATGTCCTTGGGAAATAACAACAATAGTTTCTGGTAAAGCTAGAGGTGCTGATTCCCTTGGTGAAAAATATGCTAAGGATAATGATATCCCTGTTGATGAATTTCCAGCTAATTGGAATTTACATGGTAAAGGTGCTGGTCCTATTCGAAATCAACAAATGGCTGAAAATGCAGAAGCATTAATTGTTCTTTGGGATGGAATTAGTACTGGAACAAAAGATATGATTTCCAGGGCTAGAAAATCCAATCTCAAAATAATGATATACATTTACACAACTGGAAAATTAGTATTCAACTGAAAATGGATCCAAACAAAGCTTGTGTAATATTTGATGAACATTTAGGTTGGGCAATAGTTCATGATTTAATTGCTCATCCAATTATGGCACTTACCTTGTATAGTAAGATAAGTATAAAATTTCATAATTGGACATCTCGTAAAGCATGGAAAAGAATATAGGTCAGCCACTGGGTGGTAACTGGTCTCCAAAACCGGTTTTGGTGGGTTCGATTCCCACTTGGCCTGCATAATGCCCTTATAGTCCAATTGGCAGAGGCACTAGGTTAAGATCCTAGATAGTGAGAGTTCGAATCTCTCTAAGGGTACAGATATTCTAAGTAATACTATAAATACCTTTATCATTGATAAAGGATAATATATGTTACTTAAAGAATTGTTTGAAAATTTGCGTAGTGAATATGCTGCCAATGCTGCCTTAGCATCTACTAACTCTAATCCTACCAGTTGGGGAGTTTATAACTCACAGGATTAACACAAAATGCTGCTGTTGCAATTGCACAACGATCAGACTTAATTAAAAAACATGGTAAATTAATTGCAAAAAGAATGTAACAATTAATATGGATATTGCTCTCGTGGGCCAATTGGAAGAGTCGTTGGCTCATTAATTTAGTAATTGGTAGAGCTTATTCGAACTTATATAAATATATACAAGTTCGAATATAAAATGATGCGACAATACAAACGTCTAACGAAAGAAGAATTAGAAAATGTTATTAAAGGTAGTATATCATACGCCGAGGCCCTTAGAAAACTGGGACGAAAACCTGTTGGGGGATCAATTACTAATATAGCATTAATATGTAAGCGATTTAATATTTCAACAGATCATATGCTGGGGCAATCTCATCGAAAAGGAAAATCATATCCAAGGAATATTGAACAAGTAAAAAACAGATTAACTGTTGGGACATCTGTAGATCGTCGGATATCATCCTATATATTACGCAGAGCATTGTTAGATTCCGGAACTAAACATGAATGTGCCTATTGTAATATTCAAACTTGGAATGGAGAACCTTTAGTACTCGAAATTGATCACATAAACGAAAAGTACTGGGATAATACATTGGATAATTTACAATTTCTTTGTCCTAATTGTCACTCAATTAAAACCAAACATTATATAGAAAATAAAAAGGCCTCCTTATCCCAACTGGCAGAGGAAACATGTTTAGACCATGTTAATGTACTGGTTCGAATCCAGCAGGAGGTACCAAAAAAAGCTTCCTTTACAAAAGAAATTTTAGAAAAATTAGTATGGCAGCTTCCAATTACTTCAATAGGTAAGAAATATAATATGTCAGATAATGGAATTCGTAGATGGGTTAAGAGGTGGAAGATTACAACTCCACCCCGTGGATATTTTTTGCGCGGTAGCTCCTTTTTGGATAAAGTATGAATAATAAAGTAACTGCATTCAATAACATCTTCGAAGGAAGAATTCAGAAATTAATTAAACAAATAAAAGAGCTTCGTAAAAAGAAGGGTAACCTGGAATTAATAAAAGGTTTACTCAAAGAAGCTAAACACATAAGATCAAAAATGAAAAAGGTTGAGAAAAAGAAGAAACAACCTTGTTATTTTATTACTATTGATAAAGATATTAGTAGTAGATTAATAGAATGTTCACCAAACATTCATATTACCTCAGTATCTGAAACTGATAATGAAATAACAATTAGATTTATAAAAGGTGTATAAATGGATTTGATCTGGGCAATAATAGTAGTAGCATGTTTATGTTTAATCACAATGATACCTAAACAACCAACAACAGAAAATAAAAAACCTGTTGTAGTAGTAGAAGAAGAAAAAAGACCAGTTGTTTATATTATTAAACCAATGTCAGAACGAAAGTAATTGGTTTACTAGTATGATTTTGTTATAAATATAATAGATGCGATTATAGTATAATGGTATTATATCTGGTTGCCAACCAGATGATATGGGTTCAATTCCCATTAATCGCTCAAAGGTTTTCCCTTTCTAAAAGATAAATAATCAATCACAAAAATCTAAAGTAAATAAAATTCCATATAAATAAGTAATATTATTAGTGGATTTTAAATGCTTTTGTCAGAAATATTAATTGAAAAGATTATTGTATCACCTCAAATACATGATAAGATTCAAACAGCAATATTAAGTTGGATCGAGGCTGCTATACCTTATGTTGATAACAATCTATCATCAATAGACCACAATAAAAAACAAATAACTGAATTATTAAGACGAAGATTAGCTCCAACTATAACCAATATTGTTAAACAATATAGACAACCAATTCCTGATCCTGAATATATGGGACATAAGGTTAATGTCGAAGTAGATATTTTACATGCCTATTCAGAAGCCGGATCAGTTCGTAGTAGTTGGACAAAATATCGTGATGTACCTAAAATGCGAACAGCATATGTATATAAGAACACTCTTAATATAACATTATCACCTTATCAAATATCTAATATTGTATTACATAAAAACGAAAATTCGATTGGAGAATTAGTATCTACTATAACCCATGAAATAACTCATTTGATTCAATCATTAAGTTCAAGAAGAAATTCAGTTTACAACAAAAATTATTATAGTACTGGTGCTGATAAAGACACAAGATATTATATGGCTAAATTTGAAATAGATGCTCATGCTCAAAGTCTCGCATCAGAAATATTATCAAAATCTAAAAAGATGCCTGATCCAATAAAATATATACAAAACATATTACCTTTAATTGGAATGGGAATACAAACTGTATTTAATCGACCAACCTTTCCATCTAAACATTATCAAGAGATTAAAAATTTATTAACATCCCCCTCAGATGATCCAAAATTAGCTGAAGCAAAAAAGAGAGCATGGAGAAGATTTAATAAACGAATTTATGAAAAACTATCTAATTATCTAGAACATTTACAACAGAAATAGATAAATAATGTTATATTAACAAAGGATATCCCAATGAAAGTGTTTGAAATACTAAATGAAAGTTCTGATACATTAGAAGACTTACGAAATCAGTTATCTCATGAACGTGATATGTTCTCAAAAATAGATCATCCATCTAAATCAGAACATGATGATTTTAATCGTATTGTAGCAGACTTAAATAAAAAAATACAACAATTTAAAAAACAACCTACAGCTACAGAACAGCCGTCTAAAATACCAGCATTAAAACAACAAAATTTAGATAAAGCAGAAGCTAATCTCAAGAAAGCACAAGAAAAATTACGATCAGCAAAAACAGATCGAGAGAAAAAATCCTGGAAAGCAAATGTAGAAGTAGCTAAATATGATCTACGAAAGGCACAACAACAAATGAAATAAAAATAGTAGGGGCCTAGCCCCTATTTTTTGTCTATAAATCCATCGTTGACTTTAATAAATTATTAAGTATAATATTTCAAATAAATTGAAAACAAATATAAAAAATGAATCCTTTATACTTTGAAGCATTTAAAGTAACCAATACACATTACTTTGAAACCTTAAATTCATTCCTATCAATTGGATTAGGGCTTCCTGTACTAATAAGTTTATTCATAATCTTATTTCTCCCTAAGAGATAAATCCATTTGGGCCGGAAGCTTAAGTCCGGTATAAGCAACCGGCTCATAACCGGAAGACAGTGAGTTCGAATCTCACTCGGCCCACCAATTTCGATGTGTTAGTTTAGTGGTAGAATACTTAAATTATACATTTACTGACAATAACTCACTAATGTGCTGCATAAGTCAATGTTACTTCCATGTCCAGGAAGAGACAGAGGTTCGATTCCTCTACACATCGCAAAACACAAGTAATGTGTTTTTATACTTATAATCATATTAAGGAGAAATCGTATGTCAAAATTACACGAAATTTTAGCTGTTGAATCAAGTACTGAAGGTTATTTTAAAGACGCATTGGTTGAAATGACCAATTTGTTCAAGAACAAAGTAGCACATTTCAACGCATTCAACAAAACCTTGACTCTTCACGGTGAAGATACACCTGAAAAAGCAGCCAAAGAATTGGCTGAAACTGAAAACCAAACATTAACCACTACTGTAAAAACAGAGTTGGATTATCTTGCTGATGTTGTGACACAATATCTTGATGTCATCGCTCAAAAAGATGATGCAAATCAAAGAGCCGTTGCCGATATCATTATCAACGGTGTAACAATTGCTTCAAATGTTCCTGCTACAACCCTATTGAGTCTGGAAAATAAATTGAAACAATTACGTCCTATTTATGATCAAATCCCAACTCTTCAACCAGGTACTGATTGGAAATTGGATCCATCTTTGGGTGATGGTGTGTATGTTGATTCTAACAAACAAGTTAGATCAAAAACCAAAAAAGGCTTTGATTTCAAAGTGTTAACACCTGCAACTGACAAACATCCTGCTCAAGTTGAGAAATGGGAAACTGTTGATGATATTGGATTCACAACTTTGACACGTTGGACAAGTATGATTTCTGTTGCAGACAAATCTGCATTGTTGAAACGTTTTGATGCATTATCAAAAGCTGTTAAACAAGCACGTCAACGTGCAAATGAAGTAGAAGTACATGATGTACATATTGGACAAGCATTGTTCGATTATTTGTACAATAAATAAAGTAATATGATTGGAATATTAAATTTAATATTCCAATCTCAAATAAATTGAGATAAGTTTATCGTTAATATTGTTTTTGTAATTAGTTAACTATTTACATTATTTGGTGGTTCGAATCCATCTCTGCCCACTAAAACAGTTTAGAAAGGACAATACGTTCCGTAGTACGCGAACAAACATTAGTAACTAGTTGCTAATGTTTAAGTAGAGGCGTGAAGAATAAACTGTTATTATTTTTATGGGCAGGTGCCGGAATTGGTATACGGAATTGTAATTAGTTGTTTTATAGTATTGTCTCAACAACATTATCTAAAAACATTGTGTAAGTATATAACAGGGTTTTATTACTGAACGTTGTGGGTTCGAGCCCCATCCTTCCAACATAGGGTAAAAAGTGTTAATTATTGGAAGGTAATTCAATGGTAGAATGTCAGTTTGTCATCGTCCCTATACCTGTAAAATCGAAAACACCCATGTTTTAATATTATTGCAAATAATACAACTGAAACCGACGGTTAGGTTAAACCGTCGGTTTCCCTTTATCCCACCGTTGATTTCACAATAATATTTGTGTATAATTTCTTCAAATATCAAATTGGAGATTTAAAAATGTATATAGTTTATAAGGCACAAGGTGAACAATCTCATCAAGCTTATTATGCTTATACAGAAGGTAATACAGTTGATGATGCTCGTAAAACCTTCCTATCCCACGCATCTGTTCGTTCAGATGAAATGAGTGGTGATTATAGATTATTTCATTTAAATAATAAAGACCCTAATTTAATAACATTCGATATTCTCGAAACATTCGAAGATGAAGTATCAGCTTACATCTATCGAAATATGTTACGTACAATATGTCATAATACCGTAACTGGTACATCAACTTGGCCAACTCGAGTGGCTCAACAAATCAAACAATCAAGACCACCCAAAAAAGCAAAAAAGAAAAAAATCATACAACAATTAAAAACTGCTAGACAAGCATGGGCTAACGGTAAATGGTCTAAAAACATAATTAGTGGATTAATTGATTTGTATGATAGGGATGATATAGTGTATGATTTAGACAATTTAACACCCAACGAATTTGAATTGAAGTATTCAATTTAAAGAATTACAAATCAAGGATAATAATATGACAACACAGGATAAAAAAATAACATCGGAATATACTGGAATATTACAACCAAAAATGAGAAATCGTTTTAATGTGACATTTGATAATGGTGCGGATGATTTATCCGCATTATCGATGCAAACTATGATGGTATCAACTTTTGATGTTCTTTCACCACTTTTAAATAAGTTTGGCATTAGTGTGAAAGATGAAATTCAAGTTGTAATTGAAGATGATGTTACAAATAAAGCAAATACTGCTGTCAGATGTTTACTTAATCAACAATTTACACTAAAGGTAACCATTCTAAATGGTTTTGATAATGTAGTTGAATCCTATACTTTTGAAGATGCAGAAATTATAGGTATACAAGTAGATCAACCATTTGATTATGGATGTGGCAGTAATACAATCGAATTTGGGTTAAATTCAACTTCCCCAGAATTTAACAAAGAAGTTAATTCATTAGGCACAATAGCTAGTGCAATTTATCATGCACTGAGAAAAATTAATATTTGGTTTACAGCTAAACAGAGACCAAGCATGGCGGTAACCAAAATTTTAACAATTAGTTATTCATCCGTAACTCACAAGTTTTAATTATGAAAAAAATACACATCATTGGCGGTGGAACAATCTCTCATGTTCGCAATCATTTGTCGCTAATAGCTCCTGCTTGGGGCACCACTGCTCGACAGATTAATAGACTGATAGAGAATTGGATTAATGAATATGAGTATAAATGGGATTATAACAATCCTATTGAATATGATTGGAATTTACATTTGACTAAGGTAGCTGATTATGAATCCAAATTAGTCACCAACGAAGATGTGGAACATTTAGTTGATCAGTTAATTGCTGATCCAGATACTAAAGTCATATTTTTTAATGCTGCTATGTGTGATTATGATGGTAGTATTAATAACCAAGAAAGTGGTAAATATGCTGATCGTCTAAAAACAACAGATGGTTATCAAACCATGTTGTTAAGACCATCAGCTAAAATCATCAAAAAGATCAGACGTGAACGAAAAGATATCTTTTTGGTTGCATTCAAAACAACCACAAATGCAACAGAAGATGAGCAGTATATAGCTGGTTTGAATCTGTTGAAAGAAAATAGTTGTAATTTGGTATTAGCTAATGATACGGTTACCAGAACAAATATGATTATTTGTCCTGAAGAGGCACGTTATTGTGTTACTACTAATCGTGATCTTGCAATTAACACATTGGTAGATATGACAATGAAACGTCAAGATCTACATTTCACTCGTTCAACTGTAATCGAAGGTCCATCTGTTGATTGGAATGATCCAGAAGTTCCAGAATCATTACGCGAAGTGGTTAACTATTGTATCGAAAAAGGTGCATATAAACCTTTTCGAGGCGCAACTGCAGGACATTTTGCAGTTAAAGTTGATGATCAAACGTTTTTAACAAGTAAAAGATCTACAGATTTCAACAAGTTAAATGAAATTGGGTTAGTAAAAGTTGTTTCATCTGGACCTGATGAGGTAATTGCATATGGTGCAAAACCAAGTGTGGGGGGACAAAGTCAGCGAATTATATTTGCTGAACATGAAGATGTTGATTGTATTGTACATTTTCATTGTCCGCCTAAAAATAACATTGCGATGCCAATTAAAAGGATGTCTCAGTATCCATATGAATGTGGATCACATGAATGTGGACAAAATACATCAAATGGATTATCAGAAATTTGGAAAGGTATCAAAGCAGTATATTTAGATGAACATGGTCCTAATGTTGTATTTAATAGAACTGCTGATCCTAAACGTATTATCAGATTTATTGAAACATTTTTTGATCTATCAGAAAAAACAGGAGGTCCAGTATGGATTCAATAACAGTATTATTACTAATAAGTTTGTTCGTATCTAAACATTTTTTGTGTGACTTTTTGTTACAATGGAAATATCAGTATAGTAATAAACATATATTTGGTCATCCTGGTGGTATATTACATGCTGGTATTCATTCGGTTGGAACTATAATTGTATTATTTCAATTACCATTATCTACTGTACTTATATTGGGGTTATCATTATTGGATGGTATTATTCATTATTTTGTTGATTATGGTAAAATGAACATCAACAAATTTTATGGATGGGGACCTACAACACATGAACAATTCTGGTGGTTAACTGGCTTCGACCAATATGCCCATTATTTAACATACATACTAATTATTTACATATTGATTTAATTTAAATATTAGTGTATAATATAATTCTATTTTCCTTCTTATTATTAAGAGAATATTATGACTTATATTAAAAGTACTGGACGAATAATATATGATCCTAATCGTCCAGGAATGAAAAAGAGAAATACTGGATGGTGTATTATTTCTGTTGATACGGAAATAACCAGATATTATAGATGGTGGTTAGAATATCAATATCATATACATTTACAACCACCATCTTGGGATGCACATATATCTGTTGTCAGAGGAGAATTCCTGTCTGATGCTGTAAAATCCTTATGGAAAAAATATCATAAACAACCTATTGAATTTGAATATGAACATGGTAATATTCAAAAACATCGAAGTGGTCGTGAGCAAGATGGTATAGTTCCTGGTGATTATTATGTAATTGATGTTAAGTGCCCAACTATTGATATGATACGTCAAGAATTAGGCCTAAAAACAGGGTATAAATACCATCTAACGGTTGGTAGGTCATATGAATATGTCAGTCGTTATGAGAACAGAAAAGATAGAAGACATCAATCTGGTAAATAATATTCTCGTTTACCGGTTTCAGGATTAATTCTCCATTTTTTACCTAGATTGTATGCCATATTGTATCCTTTCATTGATTTTGCTCTTTTTGATTTAGTTTCTTCAGATTGTGGAGGCAGTTTTAACCCCTTATTCCATGGGTCTTTCCCTCTACTTCCATTATGTTCTGATATTTTACATTTAGTTTCATCAGAGTGTTTCCTACCTCTGATAGCAGACATACGTTTTTCTATATGTTCGGGTGATTGGGATATACCATTTCTATTATTTCCAGAACGAGATTTTGAAATATTCTGTTTATGTTCTTCTGATAAATGTTTACCTTTTCTAGGATGATGTTCAGAAAGTTTTTGTTTGAGTTCTTCTGAACGAATAAAATTAATACCACCTATGTGCAAATTGTATCCATTAGGAGCTAATGTATTATGTTCAAGGATCAGTTGTTGTTCTAGAGTATTCGCCTCATCAAGTGTAAGATTGTTTGCTAATATTTCTAAGGTTAGACTCTCAAAACCATATTTTTGGATGGCATTGCGTAAAGCAGTACATTCAGATTTTGGATCTTTATGACCTGAAATTCGTCTTGATAAGTGTTTCGTTTGTCCAATATAAGATTTTCCGGATGGACTAGTGAATTTGTAAATTATATAAATAGCTTCGGACATAACAGTCTCCTCAATAGATTGTTTGTTTTGAGATAGTAAGAAATTACCGTTTCTTACTATCTCACTCTACTATTTATCCTTGTTGATTTTTAATTATATTATTGTATAATATAATTTTGGAGAAAAATAATGAAATATATATTTTTGTTGATGTTATTTCTAGCATCATTTAACACATCAGCAATTTCAGGTAATGAATTAACACAACTAAACATTAATAACCAACATTACTATATAGTAGGAACAATAGATGCATTCTTAATATTTAATAACGTATCTAAGTCACCGGCATTCTGTATTCCTGATAATGCAACACATAGTCAAAGTTGGAATATAGTAAACAAATACCTTACTGATCATCCACAGGATTTGCACCAACCGGCGGCTGGAATAATATTGATGGCATTGTCTCAAGCGTTTCCATGTTCTAATGATAAATAAACAACCTAAACGTTTTATAAAGGATAAAAGATGAGTGAAGAAAACAAAAAACCAAAAATCATATTTGCACCAGGAGTATTAGAACAATTGGAAGCTGAAAATACTCCTGAGGAATTACAAGAATTGTTTGATAGTTTATCAGCAGGTTTTGCTGATGGATCTATTTTCGATAAATCTACTCCTGTAGATTTGGAAGAATTGGAGCAATCAGATCCTGAATTGTTTACACATTTAATGGAACAAATGTCTAAAATAAATGAGGATGGAGAATTTGATCAACCAACAGTTCATTAATGGAAGTATATGTATCTAATATACAAATTTACTAGTCCATCTGGTAAGAGTTATATTGGTCAGACAAACAACCTTATTAAAAGGCAACAAGCACATATCAACATTAATAGTAAATGTTCGGCGATTAGAAATGCCATCCAAAAATATGGTTGGGAAAATTTCACTGTTGAAATTTTAGTGGAAAATATATCTTTAGATGAAGCAAATATATTAGAAGAAAATCTTATCAAGGAACATAATACGTTATACCCAAATGGATATAACCTACGAACAGGAGGATTAAATCAATTATTTTCTGATTACACCAAACAAAAATTGTCTGAAGCTCACACAGGAAAGATATTATCAGAAGAACATAAACAAAAAATTTCCATAGCTGGACGAGGGAAGAAACGATCTGATATAACAAAATCGAATATTTCGAGAGCAAAGACTGGTGTCAAACATACGAAAGAGACTAGAATGAATATGTCTAAATCTCATCAAAACATTTCAGATGAAACTCGCCAAAAAATGTCAAAAGTACGACTAGGTAAAAAACAAACATTAGAAACTAGACAAAAAAGATCAGATGCGTTGAAAGGAAAAGCTAGATCCGATGATACTAAATTAAAGATTGCTAATAGTAAAAAAGGAACAAAATTAGTCATTGATCCTTTAACTGGTAAACGAACATATGTAAAAAAGGAAACTATAGGATGAGAACACATTTTTCTGATCAAATAATGTTAACACAAATTCGATTGAATTCAATCGATGATATTTCTTTTATGTTAGAATATCTCATGTGGGAAACATCAACAGATACAATAATCGGTATAGGTACTCCAACTTATGATGATATCTGTGAATGGATTAGAGTACTTGAATGTAGACTTGATCGTGATACAGATCAAGTACAACAATGTATTGATAGTTGCAAAGAGTATATAAAACCATAAATATTAGATGGTTAATAAATTATAAACCATATAATATATCAAAACAAAAATTAACAACTCAATTATTATCCAAGGAGGATTTGGAATGAGAACAAACAAAATTTTTAACGTAACAGCATTATTAGCACCAATATTATTGGTGGGATGTGCATCAATGACAGGATATTCACCTGTAGTAGATCCATATAGTGATAGAAATGCAATGAATCTTAACAGAGATTATGCACAATGTGAAGCTATCGCTAAACAATCTAGCTCTGTAGGTAAAGATCTATTAGTTCAAGGTGGTACCGGTGCACTGATTGGTGGAGCAACTGGTGCTGCATTAGGTGCAATTTTTGGTAATCCAGCTGTTGGTGCTGCAGCGGGTGGTACTATTGGAGGATTAGGTGGAGCATCCAAGGGTGGATTTGAAGCTGATGAAAGATATAAACGAGTATTTCGTAACTGTCTAAGAAGCAGAGGCCATTCTGTATTAGATTAATATCTAAATCCACTTGAATGTATAAATATTATATATTCAAGTGGAGATAATACATGAGTGGATTAGTATTAAATGAGTCAGTTATAGACCCAGCAACAATTCAAACAAAAAATATTACTATCAGTAGAATCCAGAGCATTAATTCTGGTGTACGTATTTGGTTTGTAATATTAACAACCGAAAATGAAATATATCAACGTTGGTCAATGTTGATGAATCCAACAGATGAGTTATTGATATTATCACAACCAGGTGATACAATAACAATCAATTATATAAATGATACAGTAGAAGATTTGATTACTAAACAATTCGAATCTTTTAATAGAACTGTAATATTGAAAGCATACAAATAAGGACATAGATATGAAATTATTTGAGATTGCACAATATACAGAACTTTTTACTCTTACTAACGAAAAGGGTCAAACTATTGCTACTGGATTAACCTTTAATAAAATCAAGAAAATTGTAAATGATCCACAAGATGAAGCAAAATATGGAAGACTTAGGGTAATAAAAGATGCTCCTAATGAGGATTGGTTAACTAAAAAACAAGGATTAGTTAATTATGATAAACCAGTTGATAATGAGGATGATATATTATCAAAACATCAAGCGTTCTAAGGATAGATTATGAATTTAATTAAACATTTACATGAAACAACTGTAGTTTCAACAGCGAAACAGAAAAAATATGAAGCTGTAAAGTTCCCTAATGGATTTATCCAATTCATGGAGTCATTAGTTATTAATGAATTAATTTCATCTGATTATCATCGAGTTAAAACTGAAAATGGTATAAAATGGGATGATCATTTACTTAATGGTGGTGTCATATTAGAAACTAGTTCTAATCCTTTGTTGGAGACATCAGATATAATAATAACAGGAAATAAAGATGCAATTGAAACGTTTGAATATCTTTTAAGAATAAATGAAGTAGAAAGTGAAAAAGATGATCCTTGGACTGATATTGGATATACAAGAAAAACAACGCCAACAAATGTATCAGCACCACCACCTCCACCAGATGAGAATAAAAAACCTGTTAGAAAAATTAGAATCAATTTAAATGTACCTTATTCTCAAAGAGAATCTGCAAAGAAGATGGGAGCAAGATGGGATGCAGGTATTCGTCGTTGGTATATGTTTGTATCTAATGAAGATTTAAAGAAAATACCTAATGCTTGGAGATAGCATTAAATTCCATATTGACTTTTATTTTAACATATAGTATAATATATTTTTCATTAATAAAACATTCGGATAGACTGAATGTTCAACACACTTTAGGAGGAGTTCCTATGTTAGAAACAATATTACCATTCAATGCAATCCTTGCCGCTGATGGCTATTCATCTTAGTTGATACATAAATATATCCATCAACAACTGGAATATTTTATGACAAAATTTTATGTATATCAGTTAAGAGCTGAAAACGAAGAGCTACCATTTTATATTGGTAAATCTTTTGATGGAAGCAAGAGATACATTGAGCACTGTCATTCTGCCCGATGCAAAACGAATTCGTGTTATAATACACTAAAATCAAAGAAAATACGAAAATTATGGAAACAACAGTTAGTATTTGTTGAAGAAATACTAGCAGTTGTAGAAAATGAGGAATTAGCATTAATATTGGAGTCAGAACTAATTAAAAAATATGGTCGTCGCGACAATAAAACTGGTATCCTATGTAACCATACAGATGGTGGTGAAGGTGGGTACGGGAAAATTATTTCTGAAGAAACTAAACAGAAAATGTCGGATTCTAAAAAGGGAAACAAGATAAATGTAGGACGTTTACGTCCTGATATGAAAGAACGTTGGAGTAAACCAATAACTATGTTTTCTGAATCTGGTCAAGTAGAACAATATTTCGCGTCTCTACAAGAGTGTATGAATATTACTGGTATTCATAAGGCTACAATAAGTATGTGTTTACTTGATAAGTGCAAGTATGCAAGTGATAAACATGGTGTTAAACACCAATTTAAATTTGGTAATATAAATGAACCTATTGCACCACTTATTACTAATTGGCAAAAAATAGAGAAAGTATATCAATATGATACTAATTTATCATTGATTTATGAATTTACATCAGTACAAGCAGCTGCTTTACACACCGGGATTTCTGAATCAAGTATTCGAAATTGTATAAGAGGAGCATCGAGAACTGCTGGTAATTTCATATGGACAAAAAATTTATTAACAACTGTTGGAGAATAACAATGCTCACTAATATCTTACCCACGAATTATATATTATTAACCGATGGCTATAAGGCGAATCACTGGGAAGAAGAATTAGGATTAAATATCGACTATCGTTGGGCAGTAATTGTTCCACGAAAAGTTAGTAAGTATTCCGACATCATTGTGGCAATGGGTCAAACCTTCCTGTCAACAATGTTATCATCCATTCGTATTACTGAATGGATGATCGATGAGGCAGAAGTTGAAATCACTGAACAAGGTTACAATTTCAATCGTCAAGGTTGGCAAGTCATTTGTCGTATGATGGACGGTAAGCTTCCACTAGCCGTGTATGGTGTTGAAGAAGGACGAATTGTAAATCCACAAACACCAATTGTCGGTATCATAAACACACAACCAGGATTTGGATGGCTCGTAACATATTACGAAACATTTGCCCAAGAAATCATTTGGAAGATGTCTACAGTTGCATCCATTTGTCGCTCAATTCGTGTTGGATTGACGGAAATGTGTATTGAAACTGGAACAGATGTAGATTGGGTTAACTTCATGCTTCACAATTTTGGTGATCGTGGTGCTGATAGTCCAGATGAAGCACCTGTAATGGCCGGTATGGCTCACGCTGCAATTTTTGATGGATCTGATTGTTTGAGAGCAAATAGATATATCAAAAAAATGTACGGTACATCAAGACCGTCTACATCTTCAATTGAAGCAACCGAACATAGTATTATGTGTGCACACTCAGATTCTGAAAAGAAAGATGACTGGGGTGCAGCGGTTATGGCGGTGGATCGTTTATATGCAGCCGTTGAAAGATTTAATAAAGGTGTGGGCTTGCCTGCTGTATCTGTTGTAATCGATACATACAACAGTCGTCGATTTGTTAAAGAATATCTTGGTACAAAATTGAAAAATAGGATCTTGACATCGGGTGGTCGAATGGTAGCAAGACCTGATTCTGGTGATCCAAAAATTGAACCAAGTATGGTAGGTAAAGATTGGGAAGATACATTTGGTGTTACGCTTCGTACAGTAGGTGAAAAAACGTTCAAAGTTTTACACCCACAAAATGGTGTCATCCAAGGTGATGGTATTCGTGTTGATACCTGGAGAGGTGTAGCAGAAGGTTGGAAGAACTCTGGATTTGCTATGGATAACTTCTGTCTTGGAATGGGATCTGGTGTAACACATGATGGTGCACGAGACGATTTCAGTTTCAGTATGAAATCAATTGCCGACTACAAAAACGGTCGTTGGGTTGCTAATCTGAAAGATCCAATTACAGATTCAGGTAAAAAATCATTATCAGGATTGGTTCGTTGTCGCGAAGATGCAAACGGTAATCTGGAAGTGTATGATGCCATTCAAGAAGGTAGTATTTTCTCCTTCTTAGATTCTACTCCAGGTTGGAGACTTTGGTCTAAAGATGGATTCCGTGAGTTCCGTCAAGCTTGGGATGATGTTAAAACCAGAGCAAGATCAATATAAAAAACAAAAAATGGGTACAATTGTACCCATTTTTCTTTGTTGTCAATTTTTAAATTACATTATATAATATTCCTCGAATATTATTGAAAATGAAATATATTATAATTCCCAAATTAAACAAACGAAAATACTTATATGATAGACAAAGTGAAAATTTTACGAGCAAATGGCAATCAAATTGCTCTATTAGAAATTGAGATTAATCAATATATTCAACAGGGATATCAACCCCATGGTGAATTAAAAATTTTAAAAGTGGATCGAGATGAAGTTCTGATCCAACAAATGGTTTTAACAACGGAGCAATCATGACCCCTTATATTAATGCTGATGATAAACAACAACTTGATCAAGCAATTGACAAATTGTTAGATGTACTACGCCAATTAGAGAGTGATGAACCAGACATTCATGATCATACTGATGATCGTGTGATGTATATAATCACATCTCTCTTCAAGACAATTTACACCCACAATCCAACTGCACATAATCAAGCTCTAGGTGTACTAGAAAATACCAAACTCCATTTCTTTATGGAACATATACGCTCAGTACAAAAACAATCAAAATTTGATAGCGAAATGTCAGACACTATCATAATCAAAGATTCAGAATAACCTACCTCAAATCTAACATAAATATCTCTGTCCTTTTTTCGGAGATATTTATGTTAATCACAGAAAACACCCCTATTAAATTTGCTGTTATTGTTAACGGTGTCCAAGTTGGAACACCACAACCTACAAAAACATTAGCAGAAGCTATTATTTTAAATCTACCTCCTCAACAACGACAATTAGCTGAAATTCGTCCAGTAACAACTGGTGGAGCCGAGTTATTACTTGGATAATACCAATAAAATTTTAATTATCTGTAAATAGTATTGAAATAACTATGGTAACTTATAATGGTCATTGATAAACTTACAGTAAAAGATATATTAGAACATTTAGATATTATTATTGAATATCTCACATATAATGAAGCATGTTGTTCCGCTTTAGATATAGCACTTCAATTAAGAGAAGAAATTGAAGAAACAGCATATAATGATGACTAATATTGTGTAAAATTTTATAGTTATACATAAATACTGAATATACATCTAGGAGAGAAATATGCCTCAAGCATATGTTAAAAAATTAGCAAAAACACACGGAACATCAACCAGTTCTGCAGAATCAAAATGGAAACAAGCTAAATCATCTGCAAAAAAACAAGGTAAAGAAGCAAACTATGCCTATATTACCAGTATCTTTAAAAAAATGATGCACGAGGAATCTTATACAGGTAGTCTTAAAGATTTCTTAACATTAGTAGAAAGACATAATGATGATGATGAAAGTTATGATCGTGGTCGTATGGGTGATAGCTTTAATTTTTCACCAGAAGATAGAGAAGAATATGATCGTGACGAAATGAAAGGTATCGACGATGAGGATGAATTCGATGATGAACGCGAGTTTGACGATGAAGACTTAGGTAATCATGGACACCGTCTAGCAGATATTGTTGAACCAGAAGATTTAGACAACGATGAACATGAATTTGATGACGAACATGAATTTGATGACGAACATGAATTTGATGACGAACATGAATTTGATGACGAACATGAATTTGATGATGAACATGAATTTGATGATGAACATGAATTTGATGATGAACATGAGTTTGATGACGAACATGAGTTTGATGATGAAGATGATAACAAATTTAACTTTGGTATAAAGGAAGATATTGCTGATACTATGTCATTAACATTCCTAGGTGAATTAATGAACTTAACTGAAAAGAAAAAAGTTCCTCTTAAAAAAGCAGCTAAAAAGGTTTATCACAGAGATTATGAAAGAACAAAAAATAAACCATATAGAAAATATCATCCTGAATCAGAATATGTAAAAGAAACTATTACTAGATCAAATTCAAGAAGGGTTTAATATGAAAGTAAATGAATTATTAAATGAAGGTCCTCTTGATTATTTTAGAGGAGCAGGACAAGAGTTGGGAAACAAAATTCGTAATATTTCCCAACCATTTAAAGATATTCATCGTGCTGGTCAAGTATCATCTATGGAGTCCGATATTACTAAATCTGTTGTTAGATTAGCTAAAACCATTCAAAAATATCGTGAAGTCAAAAAACAATTAACTCCTGTACAAGAAGGAGTTTTTGATTATCTTCGTGGTGCTAAACAAGAAACTGGTAAAAAAATGCAACAAGCATTTCAACCATTTAAGGATATTCATCAAGCGGGTAAACAAGAATCATTAAGAAGTTCTCTATCACAATTAGAGCAATCTTCAAAACAACAACTAAATGAATTAGTTCGATTATTAAATAGATATGGACCTAATTCTATTGATGTTGTTAAAAAGGCTTTTCAAAAATATGATATTCCTATTGGTATTCGTGCAGCAGTGATTAATAAATTAAAAGGATTGGTTAATCAATCAACCAATAATCCTCCAAGATCTAGACCAACTCAACAACCGAATGTTGGTTCTAATAATACACCAACAGGATCAGCTATTCAAGCTCGTTATCACAACTTTTAATCCTATTGAAAATTGTTAATTATTAACGTATAATTATTACGTTAATAATTAATGATGGGATTTTATCATGCAACAATATATCGTAGGTGGATCAATAAGAGACGTCCTTTTAGGATTAGAACCGAAAGATATTGATTATGTTTGGACTGGAGCAACCCCCGATGATATGACAACAAGAGGGTTTGTTCAAGTTGGAGCAGATTTTCCTGTCTTTTTAGACTCTAAAGGTGATCAACATGCATTAGCCAGAATCGAACGAAAAGTTGGTACTGGATATAATGGATTTGAATGTACTTTTGCTCCTTCCATTACTATAGAAGATGATCTAATGAGAAGAGATTTAACAATCAATTCGATGGCTGTTAAAATTGAAGATTGGGATCAGTACTGTATAACTAAAGATCAATCATTAGTAATCGATCCATTTAATGGTATTCAAGATTTGAAATATGGATATCTAACACATACAAGTGCTGCCTTTGCAGAAGATCCTATTCGGATATTACGAACAGCTCGATTTGCTGCGAGATATGGTTTCACTATAAGTTCAGACACGTTAGAGTTAATGAAGAATATAGCTCCTGAATTAAACCATGTTTCTACTGAACGGATATGGGCTGAATTTGCAAAAGGTTTAATGGAAAAACATCCCAGTAAAATGATGAAAGCATTATATGTATGTGCATCAGAGGTAAACATTTTACAACCATATTTGTATTTTCATGAAGACGTATTGGATAGATGTGATGCATCTATTCCATTAGAATGTCGATTTGTTTTAGTTGGATATGATTTTAGACCTGATGATTATGAAAGACTCTCTATTCCAAATAATTGTAGTAGATTGAATATATTGTATCGTCAAGTTAAACCATTATTGTGGAATTATGAGCTTTTATCCAATGAAGACAAAATTAAATTGTTTACATTGACTAGATCGTTTAATGATGATCATAATCTTGAATTGATCTTTAAAGTCATGTCAGTACACAGATGTTTTAATACTAATCTGGTAGATATGATTAAAAGAGATTTACAAATATTGAAACAATTGGACTTAACAGAATTGATTAAAGGTATAAAAAACGGTAAAGATATCCAAGATATTATATTTAAGGCAAGAATATCTGTTTTGGAAGAAAACTGTCATAAATAATATATCCTTTAGGAGATTTATATATGGCAACCGCAACTTATGCATATCCAGCAGGATCAGTTGTTTTTCATGTTAATGCTGTAACAGGTGTTAGAGAAGCAATCGTATCAGCTGTAAACATCAATGTAACATTAGCAAACGGAACTGTTATTAACTATAACATTGCGTATAAAAATTCAGTATATGGTATTGCAACTGTATTAGAATCTGTATTATATAATGATATAGATCTAGCATTAGCTGCATATAAACCGTTGGTGGATTTACCCTAATATTCCTTATTGATTTTTTTATTAATTAGTGTATAATATTCCTCATAACTTAATAACTTATGAGGAATTTTTTATGTCTGCTGTTATCTCCGAAGTAACCAATACTCGTGCAAAAAGCAAAAGAACATTAAACCCGATTAAAGGTATAACACATTGGTTTAACAATGTTACTAGCGATTCCAGTTTTCAAGATCATTTCATAATTCGAAATGATGTCAAAGTTATTAAACCATTTCTTGATGGAATTAATGCTGAATACAAATTAATCCATCAATTGCTTTTTGTTCGTAATACACCAGAAGTAATCAAACGATTAGAAGAACTTGATTTCAAATTGGCAAATGATGTTTTTCATGGTATGAAATGGAACGGTTTACCTACCAGCAAACACCTAAAAGATACAACTATACGATTGTATCATCGTGAATATAACATCGAGATATATCTTCAACCAGCAGAAAGTTGGTCAATTGTCACATCAGCATGTATTATTACTGATGATTTAGCAAAGAAAGATAAAATTAAAGTACCAGATACTTTCCTATCTGTTTATGATAGTTTATTAACAATAATGATTGGTGGCACAAAAAAATAATTTTTCACCACTGTTGATTTATTAATAAATAATCTTTATAATGTTAAAAAATGAGGAGACAAAATAATGACTGATTTGAATGATCAATATCCGTTATATAAACCTCAAGTTGAATCACTAGAAGATTATATAACATTAATAACATCAGGTGATATTAGTTTTGTCGTACCTCTGATTATGGCTGGATTACTAACTTGGTTAGTTTTAACGGCAACGAAAGGTTCAGATAAGTAGATATAAAGCTAAGTTAGCACAACGGTAGTGCAGTGCATTTGTAATGCGAAGGTTGGTTGGGTTCGAATCCCCCACTTAGCTCAACAACAACTCATGGATGAGAACATTAGATGAAAGTTATAAATTTATTTGGAGCGCCAGGGTCTGGCAAATCAACAATTCGTGCAAGAATATTTTCAGATATGAAAATTGCAGGATTTAAAGTTGAGGAAGTTACGGAATATGCAAAGGATATAGTTTGGGAAGAACGATTTAATGTTTTTCAAGATCAAATTTATATTCTAGGAAAACAAAATCGTAGGTTATTACGATTACAAGATAAAGTTGATTATGTAATAACAGATTCACCTGTATTGTTGGGTGTTTGTTATATGACACCGATCCCTTATTTTGAGTCATTGGAGCAATTGATTATTGCTGTATTTAAGAGTTATGATAATATCAATATCTTCTTGAATCGTACACATGAATATCAAGAGTATGGACGGAATCATAATGAAGAGGAAGCTAATGTATTATCCAATGATATCAAATCGTTGATGATTAAGAATAACATTCCTTTTATTGAAATGAATAGTAGTGAAGTAAGTTTAGAACATATTTTACCATTACTAGAAAAATAATTTTAAATTTATGGTGACTCACCATAAATAAAACATATATAATATAAACAAGTTAAAAACGGTAAAACCAAAATGAAAACAATCAACACAACCACAATTAGAAATAATGTGACAGCCATCGCAAATAAAAATGCGAAAGGTCAGGGGTTATTGTAAGTTTTATCTAATATTAGAACTAACAAAAACCTCGGAATCGCAAGAAACCGAGGTTTTTTAGTTTTAGGCTCTTTAAAAATTTGGAATGCATATTGGATGTATGGCCTAACTGGACAAAGGCACTCGTCTTTTAAACGAGGATATCTGGGTTCAAATCCCAGTGCATCCACATATGGGGACAGTGATGGGTCACGGAGTTGTCTTGCACACAACTTGTCTACAAGGATTCGATTTCCTGGGTATCCACAAATGAACACGGAGAGATAATATGACAGATAAAGATGCTATTATAAAATTGAACAAATGTATTAAGACTGTTAAAAGAATCAATAATATGTTAGAGGATTTAGGTGTACGTCATGAACGAGAAAGAATTAAGCGAAAAGGACAAACAGATACTAATCAAGAAAGCACATAAGTTGTTAGATAATATTGAAGACACATTAAAGTTTATAGTTAATGACATTAAAGAACGGAGGTTGCATATGTCACAGCGCCAAGCAGACCAAGACAAGTAAGTGTAAAATTTAGAAAGATGTGTGAAGTGTATAGATTGTTTGCCAAAGACTGGGAGCAATGTTGTGACTTTAGTGAAGAAATGATGGTAGAATTGTTTTATTCAGAATCATATGGTGAAGAGGTTTCACCTAATAATGGTTTCTATGTGGGTAAGAGATATTTGAATTTAAATGTGGCTATGTGGAAAGAAGACATCCAAAAAGGATTGTTATTTAAACATGAACTATATGAGGATCATTATCCACATTGGTGGCTTGATAAGATATTACGAAATTAGATAACAATATCAAAAAATATCGTTTGAAATAATAAGAAAATCGATGGAAAATGATTTACAAATAATGTAAATACAAATATATCACTTTATTATTTTGGAGAAATTATTATGACATCAAGCAAAACAAAAATTGTTTTAGGATGGATTAAGAGAAGTCCATTTTTATCAACCTTAACAGCCTTTATTGTATTAAATTTAATAACAACAATATTGACAGGTGGGTTTAATTGGTTAGGATTATTAACCAATTTATTTCCAACATTAATGGTATTCTTTTTATCTTCTTTACAAAATGAAAATAAAAAATCCAATGTTGAAAAAGTAAAAAAATTCATGTAAAATATTTTACATAATTTGAAAAAGATTTATGGAGTGACTTTGAGGCTTACCAAACAGCTTCAAATAGTAAGCGATTTGATTAATGTTTGCTCATAGAAACTCCACCACGATTTGTGGATCAGTAAGATCAGTCGGTAGAGAATGCCACATCTATGAATGCAAAAGATGCTGAAAAAATGGTGAGAATGGTGGGCCGAGGGTTCGATTCCCTCCTGATTTGCATTATTTGGTGGTAAGCTGGAATATATTGGAAATATCCAATACCGAAAGGTAAAAGTGACAATGCCATTATATTCTAAGCACCACATTGGGGCTGTAGCTCACTTTGGTAGAGCATCGTGTTTGCATCGCGAGGGTAGTCGGTTCGATTCCGTCCAGCTCCACAAAACGGAACAATACATTTTAATTGGGAAATGGTGGGTAAACCATCTTTGGATGAGGTCTGCGTTGAAGGTTCGAGACCTTCTTGTTCCTCAAAAATGAGGGTTATATGTTTAGTCAAGAAAGTTTAGTTCGAACACCAATAATTGGATTGAGAGTTAAGTTACGAAATCATTTACGAAGGTTGAATTTTGTTGGTAAATTTTCTGTTGTGCATCATAGAACAAAGGGTTTGATAGTAAGTTATAAAACAGAACAAGATCTTCCTGATGTGACAGAATTTAATGGATATCCAGTTCGTTATAGGAAAGAATAAGCTTCTTTAGTATAGTGGTAATACAAAACCTTGGTACGGTTTAGACAGGCGTCCGATTCGCCTAAGAAGCTCTGAAGACAAAATAGTTGAGAAGCCAAGTGACCAGGCATCTGCCCTACAAGCAGACTAAAGTGGGTTTGATTCCCACCTCAACTACAAAATCCTTAGTAGGAGGTTGGCCTAAAGGTAGCCATCCTATAATGAGTTGCAAGTGGAAAGAGTTATACTAGTTACATGGCTCAAAATCGTATTATGGTAAAACCCATTCAGGGGTGACAGATAATCGTAGAACCACACGGGAAGGATAAGTACAGTTTATTGAATAATAACACATTACAACACTATTAGTAATTTTTAATTGCATCTGCAGGATAGGTTGGTGTTAATGTTGTTGGGCGAAGCCTTCGACTCAAGTATATAGGAGATGCTGAAAGGACTATATAAAGTTCAATAAGACCGTTAGAGCATTTGGTGTAATAACACACTACTAAGGAACTTTTAACCCTCGTTGACATTTTTTAAAATTAATGTATAATGGGTAAATAATTTGAAAACAAAGCTCTTGAAACTTTGATGGTGAAGCCCTCTCTTGTAAAGACATGCTCTAAATGTAAAACTGAAAAATCTTTAGATCAATTTTATAAATCTAAAAGATCTCCTGACGGATATCAGTATGCATGTAAAGCATGTGCTAATATTGAAAACAGAATGTCAATGGCCAAAAAACCAGAGAAATATTCTAATATTAGAAAACGAGTAGGGAAACAATTAATTGACAGATATCATAATTGGAAACGTAGTTTAGGATGTTGTTTTTGTGGTGAGAATGAACCAATATGTTTAGAGCTACATCACAAAGATCCTAGTACAAAAGATATCCAACCAAATAAGTTAAGGACTCTTTCTTGGGAACGAATACAAAAAGAGTCTGTAAAATGTATTATGGTATGTTCCAATTATCATAAAAAGATACATGCTGGTTTATTGGATGATAGTGATAAACCTTTAATAACATTTAGCTCCTAAAACATTGTTGGCGATGTGCCTCTCTTGTAAGGAGGAAAACTCAGTTCGATTCTGGGTAGGAGCTCAAATTTGTAGTTGCGTAGATAAGAGTTACTTCGCCTAATAAGCGGGTGGTTGTGGGTTCGAATCCCACCGTTGCAGCAACCATAAAAGTATTGCAACGTAGCTCAATTGGTTAGAGCACCTAAAATCTCTCTTGTCGCCTATAACTCTACAAACTATTTTTTAAAATTGGAGTCCAAGCCTCTTAATAATGCTCCAACTGGACTCCCCGGATTATAAACTGTCGTCGTGGACGGAGACACGAACTGGTAGCCGAGCTTATCTTGATTTCTATTGGTACGAAATCAACATGTAGCGCAGGTAGCTGAGAATAATAACCAATTATTCAAGATCGCTAGATGGGTTCAACTCCCATCACAGTTTACTAATAATGTTTGTTGCATATGATAAAATTTCTTCATATCAAAGCAGTATGTCGTAGGTTCGAATCCTACTCTCCCAACTAAAATGTATTATTTGGGAGATAGCTCAGTTGGTAGAGCAACCGCCACAAAAAAGTGTTTATCAGACTTTAACTCAACATTATATTCCATCTAATGCACAAGGTGTGCTGACAGACTGTTAATCTGTTCGAGCTTGGTTCGATTCCAAGAGATGGAGCAAATATGTAGGGAGAGATTGTGAGTGCTAATTCTAATCGAGTATCTAAATGGAGACTTAGGAAAAAGGAACGTTTATTAGAAGCTTTTGGGAATTGTTGTGGGATTTGTGGGTATGATAAATGTAAATCAGCACTAGAATTTCATCATTTAGATCCAACACAGAAAGAATTTACAATTTCCACAACAGATTCGAGTGGAAAAGGATGGAAACAAATTGTTTCTGAAATAGAAAAATGTGTATTGTTATGTGCTAATTGTCATAGAGAAGTTCACTCAGGAGTGACTCAAATTCCAGATGGGATTACACGTTTTGATAGAAAGTGGGTTGACTATTCGGAGGTTGATGTACAAAACAGTTGTCCAGTATGCGGTGAGTCGAAATCAGCATCGAATGGATATTGCTCGACAACGTGTCGGTCATCAGCTTTAGCCCGACACGATTGGGACAAATTTGATATAGAAGAAATGTTAAAGGTTAAAACCAGAGCTGAAGTTGCAACTATCATAGGATGCACAGTTCCTGGATTAGATAGATATCGAAGATTAGGTAATAAATAAAATTGCTCAGTAGCTTAAGTGGTAAAGTACTCGCCGAAAGTCTGGCCAGACAAATTAAAAGGTGGGGGAATGAAGGATCGAGACCTTCCTGAACAGCAAATAGAATATTGGAGAATGATATGCTTTGTCATGTATATGGATGTATAACCCATAGTATTAATCCAGTTACTGGAGAACGAATTTGGTACAATTTTTGTCCAAGATGTGGAGAAAAATTGGATAGATAATAATTAGAGAATAGAATAATGGCTAACCCAATTACACCACAAGAAGTAGTTAAACGAAGATTGAATAGTATTCCAGGTATCGTTATCGATATCATTAACGATTTAATTGTTAAAAACTGGAAACATAGTTCTAATTGGGCTATAGTTAAACAAGATGATATTGTAACTGCAATCGCTACCACAATGAATGTTTCTAATCAAGAAATATTTAATAAAGGTTGGTTAGAGATTGAAGATCTTTATCGTGAAGTTGGTTGGCAGGTTTTATATGATAAACCAGATTCTGATGAAATAGGTGCTGCCTATTTTAGATTTAAATCTAATAATAGATGAATAAACTGGTGGGTTGATGCTCCACTACTCCGTTCCTACGCCAGAAGTAGTTATTGAAATTGCATCTTTTTCCTCTGATAGTACAATGGTAGTACATTCGACTGATAATCGAAAGACGATGGTCCGATTCCATCTCGGAGGACAACTGACACCATCCATTAAATTGGAAAACCATCTACATAGATGTACTGCATGTATGATCGTGGTGTCGATTTTTATGAAAGGAACAAACATGGAACTACAAATAGGTACAATGTATTGGCTAACAGGTCCTGATGAAACTAAATTCAGACAAGAAGTTGATCATGATAAGTTTGTATACAGATTATGTGCTTGGCCCTTACCAAGTAATAAAAATAAACCAATAAAGTTTGGTGTGTATGTTGCACCAAAACAAGAAAGAAAATAAAGAATTTTACAGTTGCGTAAAGATAAGTTACTTCGCTATTATTTAAATTGCACAAAACATACTTATTTTGACTTAATCTCTGTAATTATTCCCAGGTAGTTCAGCGGTAGAATCACGCACTATTAATGCGTTTGTCGTAGGTTCGAATCCTACCCTGGGAGCATATAAACATCAAATATATTAGAGAAGGTAAAAAATATGTTAACAGCATTTTGGTTATTATTTTCAACTACAATTGGATTAAGTGTTGAAGCATTTATCAATCATCCTGAACCAGCAACTTGGATTGGAGGAGCATGGGGATTTGGTATTGGGGTACTTATTAGATTATTAATCGCTGCTGGTAGTGGTGAAGGATTTTCAGATATACTAGGTGGTATTAGTGATTTAGGTAGTTCTGATGGTGGTAGCTGCGGTGGTGACAGTGGTAGTTGTGGTGGAGATTAAGTATGGCAGTGTGTATTGGTATTAGATGTGATCAAATAAATTCTGTCCAACCAGCTGGAGCTAGAAGTATTGATATTATTATCGAAGCAGAGGTAGATAATATTTTACATGATATTGATGATGTGATTAAATCATATGGTGTATCTGCTGTTCTTGATAGTATTGGTCAAGATGTAGTGGAAAAATATTTTGATTTAGTTCCAGCAGAATAAAAAATTGGCCTTGTATCGCCTGAGGTTTCTACCCTCTTGAAAGCGTAACTGGACACATGTGGGTTCGACTCCTATCAAGGCCGCTTATAAAATAGGTATATTAATCAAATATGTTTAAACCAAATGATGTGGTAGAGACCATAAATTCTGAGTTCGATATTGAACTAATTCCTGCTGGAACAAAGATTTCATTGAATAAACCAAATGGATCAGATTTCTGGTATGGTTATGGTGAAATTAATGGAATAGAGAGAATATTGTTAGTATGCACTAATAATCTAAGAAAAGTATCTGATTAAACAAATCAAAATTCCTTGTTGATATTTATTATAATTTTAGTATAATAAATTATCTTTTTAAATATTACTAAAATATTATGTATCAACAATATGTCAAAAAAATAAATGAATCTCCATATAAGTTGTATTTAGCAGCTACTGGTGGCGGACAATCATTTGCATATCATTTTATGAAATATCCTGGGGCTTCAAGCACTATTGCAGGAATTACTATTCCATACGGAAGCAAAGTATCTAAACAATTTTTGGGTAAAGAAATTGATAAGTATGTTAGTGTTGAAACTGCAAGAGACCTTGCAACTAAATCATACGAGTGGTGTTTAGAAGAAATCGATCCAATGCATGCAGTTGGGATTGGTGTTAGTTGTTCATTAGCTACAGATGATGAACGAGTTGAAAGAAGACACAAAATCATTATTGCCATTCATAATTATAACTTTACTAAAGTTATAAATTGGGAATTACGACAAGGTTTAACTCGTGAGCATGAAGAAGGAATCGTTTGTAATCTAATATTCTCAGTATTGTGTGAATTGATTGGTATAGCATCTCCATCTTTTACTGTTAATAATTTACACCAATATCTAATCAAACAAGAAGTCGATCGAATTGATCGTAATCAATTCGATACACACATTAACGATTCCGTTCAACAATTAATTATCGTTCCTGGTAGTTACAACCCATTTCATATCGGTCACGATAAAATGATTCGATTAGCTGAACAAATATTAGGAGCTAATCCATATGTAGAATTATCTACCTTAAACGCTGATAAAGGTGCATTAGATTACTTTGAAGTCAAAAACAGATTGGATAATGTACCATTCGATACTATTTTAACAATTGATTCGACCTTTAAGGATAAAGCGTTACGGTTTGCTAAACCAGGACGACAAATCTATTTTGTAGTTGGATCGGATACATGGAATAGAATTCTCAATCCAAAATATGCTGGTGATACAGAATATTTGTATTCAGAATTTTCCAAATTAAATGTTCGATTTCTAGTAATCAATCGAGCTGGTTCAGAAATATTAAAAGATCAATATTTGGATAAATTAGTTATCCAAGATGACCGTGCAACAACATTTGATATTAATATATCATCAACTATGATTAGACAAGGACTATAATATGTGGGTATTATGTAAGTTAGCTATAGCATCCTTTATTGGATATGAAATTATACTTAACTATTACCTAACAAATCCATTATTTGGTGCTGGTATTGGACTTGTAGTTGGAATTTTTATCTGTATATTTACAGGCGAAGAAATAATAGAAATGTTATTTGGATTAATAGAAATGATATTCTCTTTTATTGGAAGATTCATTTACATATTAAGTAAAGGATTATCAGCACTTTTTTCATCTAAACAATCATAATCTTAAAAGGTAAACCATCATGACAACCCAAATTTCCAAAACTGAAATTCAACAAATTTTTCATTCACAAACATCAAACCGATTTTATAAGTTTCGTGAAGTTCAGGCTAGAAAAGCCATTCCTTGTGAAGTAGTAGTTACTGTCATCAATGGTGAAATTGAAACAAAAAATGTTGCAGATCAGGATAGTGTCGTAGTTATGAATATAACTACAAAAAGTAGAGAACAACATATTATATCCACCACTAAATTTGCTTCAAGATATCAAAATGGTGAAAATATTACCGAAGATTGGTCTACTTTTCAGCCAATTGGTGAAGTTGATGCAATGGAATGGTTTGAAGATTCTGTTGAATTTGAAGCACCATGGGGCGAATTAATGATCATCCACAAAGGTGACTTTTTGTGTGGTATTCCTGATTCTCCAACAGACATTTATCGAATAGCTCGTGCAGAGTTTTTTGATACATATTCTAACCAACCAAAAACATCGTCAGATGAAACTATTACCATTTCTGTTAAAGAATATGATGAGTTAGTCGAATCATCAATATTTCTAACCTGTCTTGAAAATGCAGGTGTTGACAATTGGAGTGGTTATAGTTTTGCAAAAGAATTGTTGGAGGAGTACGAATGAGATGGCAAAGAAATTAAAACCAGGTATATTCTTTGGATGTATTGAGCTGAGTGGTCCGAGAAACGAAACACATACAGATAATTTGATGGGTGAACGATATCATTTAAATTATGATAATAAAACGATCACCCGTCTAAAAACTAATACAACCCATGAAATTTATGAATGGACTGATCATTCAATAACATTTAAACAATTTCAAATAGCATGAAAAAGCCAACATTGTGGGTTGAACATCTTCCCACCGACAAAAAAAAGATTAGCTTTTGATTTTTGTTATTCTGCCAAAATGGGTGCAGAATATATGGATCACAATGTCAAGGTATTTGAAGATGTTTCAACTATTCCTGAAGATCCAACTAATATATTAGTTGGATCAGTTGAATCATTAACTGAATGGTTAACAAAAAATGGATATCCTGTTCCCGAAGCTGTAGATCTATTACAATATAATCAATTCCTAGGTCGACCTATTGCAGAGTCGACTATGGAAGATTTTTCTGAATGGATTAAAACAGTTAATAGAGAATGGATTAATAGATATCCAACTTTTATTAAACCAAAGAGTTCAATCAAAGCTTTTACTGGTTTTGTTCCTACTGATACATTAACATTACAAGTATATACTCATGGATACAATGGTCCTATTTGGATGCAAGGTTTTGTAAGTATTGTTAGTGAATATCGTTGTTATGTATCCAATAATAAAATAATTGGAATGAAACATTATAGTGGTGATTGTTTAGTTTATCCTGATAGTCAATTTATTAAAAATTGTTTTGAACATTCTAAAACAATCTTGGATTACCATTCATATACATTAGATTTTGGTATATTAGAAAACGGTCAAACTATATTGATCGAAGTCAACGATGGATGGGCTATTGGTAATTATGGTCTAGAACCATTACAATATTACTTGTTTGTTAGAGATCGTTGGTTACAAATGACAGGTATTCGTAAAAAAATGGATCATATGTTTTAACATAAAAGGAATTAAAAATGGATTGGTTACTTGTTATAACTGTTTTAATGAACAATCAACTACAGACGGTTGAAGTTAAACCGTTTGGTGAATGGATGTGTGCAATTGTTTCTAGTAGTATTAAAGATAAATCTATTAGTGTAACTAATTATACAGTTGATATATAAAAAGTTGAATGTAAACAAAGAACATGAGACCATTGGATTCTTATCTAGTATGTGGATAAGAACCTGAAAATGATATTCGAAAAGATATCCATATATCTATAACTGGTTGGGATATAAATTTTTTAAGGAGAAGTTATGAGTTTACAGGATTTTTTAAATAGTTTTGATAATACACAATCTTTACATACATCTTTTACAATTTGTTGGACTGAACACGGTAGAGGATTTGGACAATATCGTTTTTATGTTAGTGAAGATGGAAAAGTTCATATTGATAATGAATGTGATGGAAAAGAATCAATTAAACGAATTGTATGTCGTTTAATTGATGAAGCAGTTTTAGATGACATACCATTCGCAGAATTAAAAGCACAACGAGAAAAAGAAGAACAGGAAAAACAAAATGGAACTCACAACAACGAAATTTGAAGAGGAAGATCATTGTCCACATTGTGGATATGAGTTAACAGCAGCCTCTTCTACGAATGGACATGTTCCATCACCAGGAGATTTATCTATTTGTATTAAGTGCTACACTTTTTTACAATTTGATGAGAATTTAAAACATCAATTAATATCTGACGAGGATATTCCAGTTGAAGAATATTTGGCATTAACGGAAATAAAAACTCAGTTATTACTGAATAAATGATATAGGGAAATAATATGCAACAAGGATTGTTTGATATAATTAAACAGTTATCCACAACTGACGAAAAAACATTAACTCAAAAAACTTTAAAATTGGGTGAAGAATTTGGTGAACTAGCCAAAAAGGTATTACCATATGAAAATGGTTTTGCTACCACACATCGATTTGTAACACAAGAAAATATATTAGAGGAAGTAGCTGATGTATTATTGTGTGCCTATTCTATAGCATATGATCTAGGTTTTGATAATGATGATATAGAAGAGAAGATGAAGGAGAAAACCTTCAAGTGGAACAAATTACAACAAAATAGTATTAAAGGTAAATTTCCATTACCATTTGAGATTCATGTTACTGTTCGTTTACCTAATAGTGAATGGGTACAAGAATTCAAAGATGCGTGTGCAATGATTGGAGTTAAACCAATAGTATTAGATTTAGGTCATAGTGCACAAGATGTTATGACATCTTCTGTTATTATAACAGATAATAAAGGTGCATATGATGAGATGAGAAGAATAAGTCAATTATTATCTCATCATGAATTTAATGTTGTTAGAGAAAAGATTGAAACAGTTCCTTGGCATCCAGCAGTTCCACAATCAAGATTTGATGAAATTGTTACAGATCGTTATTTCGAGAGTCATATCAATATTGTTGTTAGTCAAGAAGAACGTAACAAATTAATGGATTGGGTTGAGACATCCGGGGCAAACATTCAAGGTCATTTTAGTAATAACATATTTAAAAAACTGAATGAAACTGATTTAGTACAAATGTTAACATTAAGATCATCAACAATTAGTGGGATATGGATAGATAATGCAGAAGATTTTACCAATTATGTAAATCGTGTAATCGAAGTATTAAATGATGTATCATTTTTGAGAAAAAATGCAGTATTAAAGCATGTTATTGAATATGCTATATATGATACTAATGTATCACATGATACTACTTGGATTAATGGAGAATAACAAATGGCTAATAATGAACCAAAACAAGTATTAGTTTGGCGAGCTGATTTGAGAAATTCAAACGGTCAAAAAGTTAGGACTGGAAAAATTGCAGCCCAATTGGCACATGCTTCATTAGGTGCAATATTGAATTACAATTTATGTGATTACACAAAATTACCTACTCCTGTTAGACAGTGGTTAGAAGGTAGATTTACAAAAATTTGTGTATCTGTTGATAGTGAACATGAATTGCTTGAAATTTACAACAAAGCAATTCAAACTGGCATCAATGTGAAACTAATTAAAGATGCAGGATTAACAGAATTTAATGGTGTACCAACATTAACTTGTTTATGTTTAGGACCAGACTATCCATCCGTTATAGATCCAATTACATCTCATCTTCGTTTGCTATAACATAATTCCAATTCCAATATTTACTATCTAACCTAGATCGTAATGTTGATCTATGTATATTGTAGGCATTCATAACCTCGCGCATAGAATTGAATATTTGTCCATCAATATTTATTTTCTTTTTGAGATGATTATGTGCATTAGATAATTGAGTTCGATTATCAATTGATAATCGAACTCCAATTCGACCACGTGATATTTTTTGTTTGAGCAAATCGGATGGAACTCTAACATCTCCTCCAGTATTTAAATTATATCCGTCCGGTACTAATGTATTATATTGTTGAATATATTGTGTTTCAAGTAAGTTTGCTTGATGTGATGCTAAATTTTCAGCTAGTATTTCAACAGTAATATTTTTCCATCCATATTTTTGGATAGCACGATGAATAATAGTACATTTGCTATGTTTACTTCTATGACTAGATATTCGTTTAGGTAAGTTGTTTGTTTGACCGATATAAGATTTGCCACTTGGACTAGTGAATTTATAAATTAGATAAATATTATCAGACATAATTGACCTCGTTTGTCGATTATAGTTTAGAAAACCCTAATTAGATTGCAGTCTATTTTAGGGTTTTTGTTTTTATAATATTTATGAGAATTTGTTGACTTTTATATGTAACTTATAGTAAAATATTTTCTTTTGGAGTACGGATATGACAAATTTAGCAGAAAAATTAAAACAACTATCGATATCAACCTGTATTGGATGTGAAACACCAATAACTTTGATCATAGGTGATACAGTAATTAATAATCTATATGTATCATCTGTAAAAGTAAATTACAGCAATACTCATCATATTGATGGAACACCATTAGTTGATTCCGCTTTAGTTACATTGACAGTAAGTGATTAACCAAGCATTTGAAATTATTATAGGAGTATGTTATGAAGAATATTACAGTAACTGTAAGTGGTATAGCTGGTGCAGGTAAATCAACAATTGCTTTTTTAGTAGGTAGATATTTGAGACAAAAGGGTTTTAATGTTGATCTTAATATTGATGTTATACCAGAAGTTATTGAGTCGGACATTCAACAACGAGTTTGTAACTTACAACAAACAGATATGCACATTACAGTAAATGAAATGCAAATTAAAAGATTATCTTAAAAATTTGTATTCTCACACCAAAAACCACTAATAATTTAAGAGATTATTAGTGGTTTTTTATTGACTTTAAGTTTTACTTATTGTATAATTCTTATTTTAACAAGGAGAAAAGTATGAACGAAAATTACACATTTTTTTGGAGCGGTATTTTTAGTCAATGGTATCCATCCCAATTTACAATTAATGGTATTACATTTAGTTGTGCAGAACAATGGATGATGTACAGTAAAGCCAAATTATTTGGGGATGAAGAAACAGCTCAACAAATACTTGAAACTATTAACCCAAAGAAACAAAAAGAGTTAGGTAGACAAGTTAAAAATTTTGACCCTATTATTTGGAATAATATTGCTCGTATTTTGGTATATCAAGGTAACTATGCAAAGTTCTCCCAAAATGCTGTTTTATTTGAACAACTAATGAACACCGATGATACAACCTTAGTGGAAGCATCACCATACGATCAAGTTTGGGGAATTGGATTAGGTGAGGAACAAGCTAAAATCACTCCACCTAATTTGTGGAGAGGAAAAAATTGGCTTGGTGAAGTTTTAACAAAACTAAAAAATGATCTTAGATCAATAAGCAACACATAATTAAATGGTTATCCTATTACATTATTAGGATAAGTAAATGTAATAGGGTGATTAATAAGGAAAAATTAATATGGATATTAAACAAAAAGTAACAGATGCATTAAGGGCAGGATATAATTTTGTTATTGAACAACGATTATTGGATAGAATTCAATTTTTTAGGAATTGGACCTAAAGTTGTTGATATACGACAACGTAAACACAAAGAAGAACAAGATACATATGATAAGGATTTAATAACAATATTAATATCGCATTTGTCTGATACTGAAAAACCAATTGCTCAACATATAATGGAAAATCAGTTACAATATTTTTATATAGATTGCAATCAAAATAATGTACTTCCAAAAGAAAAATTGTTGAAACTAACAGCTAATGTTATAACTGATCTTATGGTTATTAGAGAAATAATTGGTATTCAACCTTTACCTAAATCTCCAGTTGGTCTGGTATATTCTTTACAACTCAAATATGAGTCTGATGATAAACAAAGAATGTTATTGGAAGTAATTTCACAAGCAGTTCAAGCTGGTACTCGTAAGTTACAATCTTGTTTTAATATTGAAGCTATGGAAGATTTAAAAGTACAGTTTGGTGGTGATCTTGAACAAGAATTGTTATTAATAATTGGTGCAGAAATCAGTTCAGAAATTTGTAATGAAGTGATGTATGATCTAGTAAAATTAGCATCAGACAATGAAATTCATCATGTTTCATCAATGGCGATTGGTGATAAGGTACAATCATTGATATTGAGTGTTAATAGTCAAGCTAATAATATTGCTAGAACAACTCGTAGAGGTGTTGGTAATTTTATTGTAACATCACCACTAGGTGTTGCAATGTTACAAAGTAGTAATACAGGGTTACAAATTGTCTCATCACAAAAACAAATAAGTACTAATGCTTTAACATATGTAGGTTATTTAACATCTTGTGGTGGTAAAGAAAATAGTAGGTACAAAGTATATTGTACATTATCTAATTCTTTAACGGATGATCCGAATAAAGTTAAATTTTTGGTCGGATACAAGGGAAAAGGGGAAACTGATACAGGTTATATATACAGTCCATATATTACTGTTATGACAAAAGGACCAGTAGTTGATCCAGTTACTTTTAGTCCTATGTATACTATGATGACAAGATATGGAAAAAGTACTAGATATGGAAATGATCTTGGTAATTCAAATGATTATTATAGATTGGTGGAATTAGATATAGACGAACACGGAAATATTTAATAAATCCTCCGTTAAAATTATTAAAAAATAAAGTATAATCGATATGCTTTTTTAATAACTTTAACGGAGAAATTATATGTTTTTTGACGCACCAGCAATATTGCTATCTGCAATGTTTTTTAGTGGGCTAATCCCTACTATCTTATCAACAATTTTGATTGTTGCTTTAATTTTGGAAATCGCTGCTGAAGAATTTGCGTGGGGTTATGGATCGTTGATAGTATATGCTGTACTAATGGCGGTCTTTACAGATATTAATCCATTCGTTTGGATTTGGCATAATCCAATGGATGCTATTGGTTTTCTATTTGGTTATGTATTATTTGGAGCTGTTTATTCAACAGTCAAATATCGATCTTTTGTTAAAACAATGGCTCAGAAAGTTCAAGAACTTAAGATCGCATTTATTCGTGAACGTAACTTGGATATTCAACCATCATCTGAAATTCCACAAGAACTATATCCTGCTTGGAAATCATATCTAATAAATCATTTGTCCTCTTCTGATTGGAGTAGAGTTAAAAATGGTTTATATCCAAGTGCACAACGTGATCTAATTATTAACTGGATTACATTTTGGCCAGTATCAGCAATTGGTTTATTTGTTGCTGATCCGTTGAGAGAATTGGTTAATTGGGTTTATGAGCAAATGATATCTGTATATCGTATCACTTATGATCGTATCATTAATCAGTATATCAATACCAAAGATATCGATTTTAAATAAAACATATCAAAAAGGAACTAGAATATTCTAGTTCCTTTTATTAATAAGGAAATTATAATGTCTACTAAACAAGAAGTACATATCACCATCTCAGGCGTAACTAATCTTCATGCCCAATTATTGTCCACAATATTGGCTGAATTTTTGGAATTTACAGGATTTGAAACAACTTTGACCATGTCATCAGATCCAACCGATGAAGAACTATCCAACATATATGAGAATTTTGGTGATCATTTACAAGAATGTATTAACACTACCAAACTAAATATTAGCTCATAATGAAAAATAATGTTGACCAAAAAATAATTGCAGATTGGAAAGCATACAACAAACGTATGAAATCTGCTAGAATTCCTCCAATGTCTCTGGATGAATATAAAAATTGGATTAACGGCACAACACCAAAAATAAAAAGAAAAACAACTAATAAAGAACCAACATTATCAAAACCTATTTGGGCATATACAACTGAACATATTTCTTCTGTAAAACCAGGAAGTTATATTCCAGTAAAATCAACAATGGTAGAAAGAGCTAGATTAGATTAGGTTTAGAAAGTGCGGAAGTATCAGAAGAGATAATTCGTAAGTCGAAAAGGATAGGGTTGATGTATTCCAAAGGGACATATGGATACATTACGGATGAAACTGATATAAAAGATTTAGGTAAAAAGAATCCTACAATGGTGTAACATGATAAAATTAACAGTATATAAGAATAACGAACGAATTCAAGTTGTATTTGGAGAAGATGATGCGTATACTATCCTATTACAATATGATATTGTATATCAAAAATGTAAAGATGTAGAATTCAGTGTAATTGATGACTATTGTAAAGATAATGGTTATAAGGGATGGGATATATATCATCCTTCAGAATTACCAATCAATATGAACTTTCATTATCATAATGATAATGAAGAGCGAATTATTTTACAAGGTAAAGTTAAATTCATATTTTATATTGAAGATTGTTTGTATGAGTTACAAGCAATCGCAGGAGATTGGGTAATCATACCAGGTGGTATGGTTCATTCGTTTATAGCTATAGAAGATTTTGAAGCTATCAGATTTTTTGGACAAGAAGAATATGTATCAATTGATGTTGATATTAATTCCCAGTTGAAAAAATCAAAAAATAATGTATAATTACATTTTAAATATTTACTTTTAAGGAGAACAAAAATGCAAAGAACAAAACTCAACAAACCAGCACAACGTAAACCAGTTACTGTGCAAGCTGTTGCTGCAAAACAAAATTTGGAAATCGGAGTTTCTGCTAACGGAAATCTTCAGTTTAAAAAAGAACCTTTGCAGCATTTGTATGAAATCGTAGTATCCACTTTGTTTGGTAAAGATACTTATTATCAAACATCTGATCAACTTGTAAAAAACATGATTGTTGAAGTTGATCAAGCAGTTAAAATGGGTGCTTTGGATTTCGTAGCTAATCTAGCTATCCATGCTAGAACTGAAATGAATATTCGTACCATGCCAGTTGTATTAGTAGTACAATTTGCTAATTCATTACGCAAACATGGAAAAGTATATCCACAAATGCGTCAATTGGTATGTGATGTAATTCAACGAGCAGATCAAATCAACGATTTGTATGCATACGCATTAACTGTATTCGGTGATAAACGTAAAGTTCCAACTGCTATCAAACGTGGTGTGGCAGATGCATTTAACAAATTTGGTGAATACCATTTTGGTAAATACAATCGTGATACATCTTTAAAATTCAAAGATGTACTACGAATTGTTCACCCAACTGCTAAATCAATTGATCAAGGTCAAATTTTCGATCGAATCATGAAAGATCAGTTGGAAACTCCATACACATGGGAAGTTGAATTATCTACTAATGGTCAAAAACCAGTAGCAGAAAGATTGACCAAAGATCAATTGTGGACTAACTTGATTAATTCAGGTAAAGTTGGTTATATGGCTCAACTTCGTAATCTACGTAACATTGTAGAAGCAAAAGTTGATTCTGCAGTTTCAACAAAAGTTGCACAATTTATTGCTGATCCAGTTCAAGTAGCGAAATCCAAACAATTACCATTCGATTTTGTTGAGGCATATCGAATTGTTAAACCATTGGATACTAAATTGGCAACAGCAATATCCAAAGCAATCGATGTCAGTTGTACTAATATCCCTAAATTGGGTAACAACATCTGGATCATTATCGATTACTCTGGTTCAATGGGTAACGATACTGCATTACCAATTACTAATGCAACATTATTGGCAGCTGGATTGATTAAATCTAGTGATTTGGTCGATAATTTGGCAGTTACCTTATTTGGTAGTGATGCAAAAACTTTGAATGGTGTGGATACTAATAATTCTGTTATGAGTATTCAACAAGAATTGTTGAGACATCGTACTGGTAGCATTGCAGGTTCAACTAATTTCCGTGCTGCTTTGAGTCAACGTAGCAAATTAGGTTTTAAACCAGATACTATTATTGTATTGACCGATGGTGAAATCAATGATTTCCCATATCGTGAAATGCATGAGTTTTCGAATCAACACAACATTGTTAAATTGGCTATCAATTTAAACAGCACACCAACAACCCCAATGATTCAATCTGACGGTTGGTACTCATTGGCTGGTTGGTCATCTGCAATGTTTAAATGGATCCCTGCGATTCGTAACAAAGATTCGGTAACAGATACATTATCTGGTCCATATAAATCGATTCGTTAATCAAACCGATAAAGGAGGCTTCGGCCTCCTTTTTTATGTAAGGAATTAAAAAATGAAACATACCCCAACATATCAAACGATATATGTAAATGGTGTTTGTTATAATAAGATATCAAATACAACATTATCATATAAAGATATCCTTATATTTGCACAAAAGGAATCATCAGATTTACCATATTCGATAACATATTCTTCTAACGAAGAAAATGGTATGCTCAAACCTGGAGAACGAGTTAGAGTCATATTCGGAATGAATTTTAGTGTGTATTTAACAGTCAACACATAGGAGAAAAAAATGGCTAGTTTTGAAGTTAAAGTTTATCCAATTTTTATTAAAGATCATCCCAATGCTGATCGTTTAGATCTTGGAAATATTGGATCACCAGAAGGATGGCAAGTAGTTATTGCAAAAGGTCGATTCCAAACAGGTGATCTTGTTGCATATATTGGTGAGAATGCAGTAGTACCGGATGATATCCTAAAATATTATGGATATTGGAATGAAAACAAAGATATTGGTATGTTAGCTGGATCAAAAGGCAATAGGGTTAAAGCTATTCGTCTTAGAGATGCATTTTCTTTGGGTATTGTTCTACCAATTGTAGAATGTAAAGAAGGTTGGTATAAATTACCACATACCCCAGAAGAACAATACACTGGATATTTCAAATTGGACGAAGATGTATCTGAAATTCTTGGTGTTACAAAATATGAACCACCTATTCCAACACATATGGCTGGTGAAGTATGTAATTTGATTGGATATACATTGAAGTTTGATATTGAGAACTACAAAAAATATCCTACTCTTATTAATCATGGTGAAGAAGTAATATTCACAGAAAAGATTCATGGATGTGTATCTCCTGATACTAATATTATGTTACCTAATGGTGAAGAGATAGAAATTGAAGAAATAATTTCTAACCAAAATTATACTCATGTTTTATCGTTTGATATTGCATCACATCAATATCAATCAAAACTTATTACTGGACGGTCCAGACGAGAAAATATCGAAAAAAAGAGATGGGTAAAATTAACAATGGAAAATGGACGAACAATTAAAATAACAGAGGATCATCCAATTTTTTCCAAAGACCGTCAAGAATATGTTGAAGCGAAAGATATTACCAACGGTGAAGATATTGAGAGCCCATTTTAGACAAAGTGCCATAAATAACTATAAAAATTATAATAAAGGTTGATTTATGGCAAATCAAGAATATAACTGTACTGATTGTGGTAATATTGAGATATTACCACATTGGAGATTTAAACAACGAAAACAACCATTTAGATGTAATAAATGTTCTAGAATAGAATCCAGAAAACAATATAAAGCTATAAAAGAAACTAATCCTGAACGCTGGGAACAAATTACTCAAGCAAAAAGTAAAGCTGCTTCCAACAAACATGCATTGCTGACGCCTGAACAAAGAAGTAACCATGGAAAGAAAATGAGGGCTGCAGTTACTATATCTGGCTTAGAATTAAGACAAAAACAACAATTGTTTATAGATAATGCTGGTTCAGAGTATTATGATAGGTATTGCGAAAAACGGAGATTAATATCAAAACATTTTCACGATAATTTAACTCCTGACGAAAAAGAAACACATTATCGTAAAGTATTTAAAAATAATGGTAGATCAAAAGCCTGTGATAATTGTTTAGATATAATAGAACTGGAAAATATTCAAATAGACAGAGAACATTATATTAATGGGTTTATTGTGGATGGTTTAATTAAAAATACTAATATAGTTATTGAATTTTATGGTGATACTTTCCATTGCAATCCTATAAAATTTAAAGATCCAACTCAATATTGCTCATGGATTAGTAGGACTGTCCAACAACAATGGGATCGGGATAGAATTAGATTATCAGCTTTATATCGATTAGGTTATCGGGTGATATTAATTTGGGAACATGGATGGAATATTGATAAACAAAAATATATAAAGAGGATACAAAATGAAATGTGTAAAAGTTGAATATATAGAAGAATCATTTGACTTATGTGATCTAGAAATAGATGGTGGCGAAAATAATTATATTGCAGAGGGTATAGTTGTTCACAATACTTGGTGTGCTATGGGTATTGTTCCAGAATTAGATCATCCTGAAATTGATGAGGGAAAATTTGTTGTAACATCAAAAGGTTTAAGTGAACAAGGATTGGCATTTAAGTTCAATGAAAACAACAAAAACAATGTCTATCTAAAAATGTTTTGGACTGTCAAAGACAAAATCCAAGCATTAGCTGATTGGATACACGAATCATCTGATTTGGAAAATACTCCTGTTTATGTTCTTGGTGAAGTATTTGGACCTATTCAAGATTTAAGATATGGTTTTTGTGAACCACAACTTAGAGTATTTGATATCTATATCGGAATGCCTAGTCATGGATATTATATGAATATGGATGCTGTTATAGAAGTATGTGATAAGTTTGGTTTCTTACATGTTCCTGTTTTATACAGAGGACCATTTAGTGTTCGAGTAATGTTAGATTTTACAGATGGGAAGGAAACAGTATCTGGTCATGAAGTTCATTTAAGAGAAGGTATTGTAATGAATGTTATTCCTGAACGATATGTTCCAGAAATTGGCAGATTAGTATTGAAATCTGTATCTGAAAAATATTTGACAAGAAAAAATCCCAATGCTACTGAATTTAATTAAAAGGGAAGTAAAATCCAATGGATTCACTTAAATTTTTAGTGGTTTTTTTGTATAATTGAGATTTTGATAATTATGATATCAGCTTTAATAACTGGTATCATGATACCAAAATGGTACGATAAAACTAGACCATTACCAGATTTCATTATAGAAGAATATTCTTGGAAATATGGAAGACCTGTCTTTTTAGTACTAAATATTATATATGGGATTAAATTGGTTATGGAGATGTGACATGAGAAGAATTGTTAAACATGATTGGGCAATGTTATTTTTACCCATTCCGATTGTATTAATATTAATGATGTTTGGGGTTAATCTATTAATTATGATACTGGTATATGTTTTTTGTGCTGGTGCATTATTTGAAAGTAAACAACAAGATAAATCAAACAAATAATTGTCCAATGATCATATATGTTGTGCTCATACTTTTCATTCGTTCATAAATATAATTAATACTACTTGAATATTAAGATGGCACTATCAAAAGATGAATTTGTACGACGTTCAAATATTATACATGAAAACAAATATGATTATTCAAATTTTAATTATGTAAATTGGGATACTAAATCTATTATAATATGTCCCTCACATGGGGAATTTCTTCAAAAACCAAGACAACATATAGAAAGAAAAAGTGGTTGTAAATTGTGTGGACATAAGAAGCAAGCAAACAAGAAATCAATATCTAGAGATGAATTTATCAATCGAGCTGTTAAAGTACATGGTACTAAACATAACTACGATTATCTAGAATATACAGGATTTATACAACCAGCATCTTTAGTATGTGTTGTTCATGGAAAGTTTTTATTTAAATATGCATATGCCCATATAATCAACGGAACAGGATGTCCAAAATGTGCACGAGAGAGTCATCGTAGTACAACAGAAGATTTTATCAAAAAATCTTCACAACTATTTCCAAGTCTATTTACATATGAAGTTACAGAATACATAACTGTTGATACTCCACTTACCATAACTTGTATATTTCATGGTTATCAACATATTACTCCTATAGATCATTATAGGATTGGTTGTAGGATGTGTAAGTATAATAGAATGCAAGATCTTTGGTTGAATGATATGGATATTCCAAATAATAAGGATAATAGACAAGTTCGATTATGGATAGATAACATACTCCATATAGTAGATGGATTTGATAAGAATACAAATACGATCTATTTATTTCATGGAGATTATTGGCATGGTAACCCTAATATATATAATTCATTGGATGTTAATAAACGTAATGGAAAAACTTTCGGAGAATTATATCAGCAAACGTTAGACTATGAAAATAGATTAAAAAATGTGGGATATAATGTTATTAGTATATGGGAACAAGAATGGATACAAAACAATATTGTCAAATCTGTGGAAGATTGTTAGGAAATGTTAGAATCAGTGAACACCACTTAATTCCAAAAGAGTTTAAGGGTACACAAACTATACTTATTCATGATATATGCCATAATAAAATTCATGCTACGTTTGATAACAAATCTTTGGTGCATACTTATCATACGGTTGAACGAATTGTTGAGCATGAAGAAATACAAAAATTCATTAATTGGGTTAAAAATAAACATCCTGATTTTTATGATAAGAATGATGATACAAAACAAAGACACAGTAAAAGGAGAAACTGAATAATGCAACCAAATATAGATTCATGCAAAGGAATGAATGGAGTTAATATTAAAGTTGGTGATTTTGTTTATTATCCAGGTAGAGCTGGATCAGATATTTGGTTAAGATATGGATTTGTAACTGAATTTGTTAAAAAACGAAAACGAATTCTTGTTAAGATTGCTCGTGGAACTAGATATCAGACATATGATATAACAGACAATGATACAAAACAAACCGATTTTTATAAACGAACTATAACTGTTTGGAAGACAGGATTATTAGTTAAATCTAATTTTGACGAAACAGAATTTGCTGATCCATCTCATGCAGAATATAATATCTTCCAACAAATTCAAAAAGATTTAAATAAACCAGTAAATATGGATATATTTATTGATATTGGAGATAATAATGGCTGCTAATGATATTGATGTTTTAACAAAAAAGATAGCAACACTTGAAAAAGTGATTAACACATTGAATAAACATATAGCTCAACAAGCCAAATCAATATCTTCCATTAATGCAAAGAACAGAAATCTAGAACTCCAAGTTAATAATCTAACAAGATTAATTAATAGGGACAGAGATTAGTTTAAAACAGATAAATACTTAATATATATCTGGAGTACTTGCATGTCAGGACCTGCAAAAGAAAATGAATTATCTCGTAAATCAAAAAACATGACTGGAAAAATTCCAAGTCAGTATACAAATACGGATTTTGGAAAGAAACGTAAAGCCAAATTTCATAAATTTAATGTACGTAGTACTGGAACTGGTAAATTATATTGGAGTCCAGCTATTGCCGAATCATGTACTTTTTCCGAATTTCTTATTAATGAAGCATCTGATATTAAACTATTAGACAAGATGACTGTATTACCTGATATGGTTATATCAGAACTTCAAAAATTAATTAATCAAGGTGCTCGTGATTTAAACCAAAATTGGATGAATGCTGCTGAACTTGTTAATACGGCATTCCATATTTCCAACATCAGAAGACCGAATCCTGATCAAAAGGGTGCATGGAAACAATATACTGAATTACTTGGGTATGGAGTAAATGCATTACATAAGGCAAGAGGTCCAAAAGGTTCTTGGAGAGCATCTGATGCAGTTTATGGTGAAGGAATAGATTATAATCCTATGTATCAATTAACAGAACAATCTGCTACTATGGGGGGTCATAGGTTTTTTGTAAAAATTCCTGGAGCAATGGATGTAGAAATTGATGCTAGTGATATGAGTGAAGTGTTGCGTGAATTAATAAACAAGTTGCGTAGACATGGAGCTCAGGCAGAAGTTACACATCGAACACAAGAAGGTGCTGTACTAACAGTTATGAAACAAGGCGAACCAGTTGAAGAAATAATTGTTCAAGATATTAGTTAAACTAATAAACAATCAACAAAAGGGCCAATCGGCCCTTTTTCTTTATCCTAAATATTCTCTGTTGATATTATTTTATTATTAGTGTATAATAATATTTTTTAATGGAGTATTTTAATGACTTTACAGCGACCAGTTCATCCATCTTTTTGTATTATCGCTCCAACCGCATATCTAAGTTCATATGCAGTTTTGAGTGATACACATCTTGCGTTAGCACATTTAGTTGATACAGATAGTAAATATGCATCTTGGTATAAAAATGTTTCAGAGCATGGTGATTTTATTATTATGGACAATGGAGCATTTGAATTAGGTGAAAGTTATGAACCTGCTAAATTAATTGAATTGGGTCGTAAATGTGGGGCAAAAGCAATTGTATTACCAGATTATCCTGGACAAAGTTCGCAATTAACTATTGATGCTGCCATTAAATGGGCGCCAATGATACAAAATGCAGGATTTTATACTATGTTTGTACCACAATCTAATATAGGTAATACTACTGATTGGATTAATGCTTATAATTGGGCTGCAGGTAATGAACTTGTTGATATGATTGGAATGTCGATATTAGGTATCCCAAATGCATTACCACATGTTCCAAAATCATATGCTAGGGTTGTAATGACGGAATTGTTAAGATCAAAGGGTATGTTTGCAAGTCATAAATATCATCATTATTTGGGTTTGAATGCTGCACCAAATGTGGAGCTTCCTAGTTTGTTGATAACAGGATCACTAGATAGTTGTGATAGTAGTAATCCCGTATGGTTTGGTATCAATGGTTTCAGATATGATATTACTAATACGGACTATGCTGGTATCCAAAAGAAATATATGAGGGAGGTTGATTTTAATGAACCAAAAATTCCTCACTATAAAAAACCTCATATTCACGAAGCAATTGAATATAATATTAGAACTACATTAGATATTTTTGAAAATCCCAAAAAACATTTGTAGTAAGAGTTGTAATTATTATAAGGGAATAGTAAAATATTCTCTTATAATAAATTTATATGGATATACGATAATTATAAGGAGATAATAAATGTATATAAATCCGTTACACGCAATCCAAGAAGGTTGGATTAAATTTCCAGAATGGATGGATGAAGAGTTTAAACAAAAATGTATTCAACCAAATGCCATTGATATAACATTAGATCATGCTTACACACTAGGATTACAAACTAGATTTTGTTTATCCGAAACATCTAAACAAATGCGCAGTACTGAAAGACAAAATATGCATTCATATTTTTCAATATCAGATGAACCATTTTTTACTCTTCATACTGGTAGTACTGATATAATGTCTGATTTCTTTGTTACAGTACCAGCTGGAGTAGCAGCATTCTTAATTGTTAGATCAACTCTTAATCGTAATGGATTATGGGTAACAAGTGGATTATATGATCAAGGTTTTAGTAATAATATTGGTTTTGTAATTCATAATGATGGTCCTAATGCTTTTATTGCACCACATACAAGAGTTGCACAATTAGTATTTGTTAAATCAGAAGATTCTGGTTTATTATATAATGGAACATATAATCAAAATCAAGGCCAACATTGGTCAAATATTGATCAAGAAGTGATAGAGAATGATATTATCCGTGAAGGATTAGTTGATTTATCATCTAACAAACCATCTAGTGATGATGTTGAAGTAATTGATTTTACTCTTCCACCTAAAGATGAGATGAAAGGAACATTAGTAGAAACACTTCCTGGTAGTGAATTGGCAGATTTGGAATACTTTCAATCAAAAAAATAAAAACCAACTAACAAAAAATCAAAATAAGGAAATTTTATGAAAACAGTACCTATTAATACAGCATTATTACAATATGTAATAGCATACTTAAAAACAGATCCATCTAAAGAAGATCCAGAAGTTTTTGAAAAGACATGGAAAGTTGGTATTCAAAATGCAATTCCTGAATTGGAAGCTACATTAGAACAACAATTTCAACCACACGTAGAACCTGGATATAAACAAATTCAAAGCAATCCTCGTAGAACTGAAACTGGAATGGGACCTTTGCTTAATACTAATAGTGAGTTCCTATAATGAGTAAGTCAACACCAAGAGGTTATATAACTAGATTATTAGCATTAGATTGTGAAACTAGTGGAATTTGTAACGGTGATGATCCATCATTTAATCGAGATACAGGCGAATATTGTCAAGCCGTATCATGGGGATTGATTGTAGTAGATGCTACAACCCTCAACCCAATTGATGAATTGTATTTAGAAATCAAATGGGATGGAAAAAGTATTTGGTCACCTCAAGCAGAAAAGATACATGGATTATCAAAACAATATTTGGCAGAAAATGGTATTACAAGATCAGAAGCTGTTGAACATATTGGTAATTTAATTATTGATCATTGGGGACCTTTTTCACCTGTTCATATATTAGGACATAATCCTCATTTTGATTTAGCTTTCTTGAAAAGTGATCTTAGATCAGAAGGACTAGAAGTTAAATTCGGAAATAAAAGATTGGATACTAATTCTATAGGATTTGGTGTATATGGTACACACAATTCTGATGATCTATTTGAAACTATAGGATTACCTCCTAGAAAAGATCATAATGCATTAGATGATGCAAGAAGTGCATTAAAAGTATTTCAAACAACAAGATTAATAGCAAATACCTGTTTTGGAGATTGATGATGGGGAGTAGATATCAAGGGTTTCAACATTTACAAGAAGTAGCTGGTGATTTATTATTATCAGAGTATAATGATTATTCTAACACCAGATCTCTGTTAACTTTTAAATGTAGTGAATGTGCAGAATCGTTTGTTACTACTCCGTTTCTATATTTAAAATCCAACGACGGAAAAAGATGTATTAATTGTAAGCATAAACTTAGAGTAACCGAACAAGAATCAAGACGCGTGTTTATTGATAGATGTATTCAGATTCATGGACATTACTATGGATATAATTTGATTCCTTCTCAATTTAAAATGAAGGATAAGATCGATATAATTTGTCCTAAACATGGGGTATTTTCTCAATTAGCTGATTCACATCTTCAAGGAAGGGGATGTAATCATTGTAAGATTGACTATATAAGTCAAGCAAATAGAAGTAATAAAACGGATTTTATTTACAAAAGTAATCAAGTTCACGAGTTCAAATATAACTATGAGCAAGTTGAATATGTTAGTGCTACAACAAACGTATCAATTAAATGTCCAAAACATGGAGAATTCTTTCAACAACCACAAGTACATCTATCTGGTTCAGGGTGTCCAAAATGTGTATCGAATGTACCTATTAAAAAATTAATGAATGTTTTAGAAAGACATAATTATAATTTTTCATTGGAAAAAACTTTTCCTGATTGTGTTAGTAATTTAGGTAGAAAACTGCGATTTGATATTTATGTACCATCATTAAATTTATGTATAGAATATGATGGGCCTCATCATTTTTATCCTATTCGATATGCGGGATATATTGAGTCGGATGAACAACAAAACAATAGATTATATATACAACAACAAAACGATGATATTAAAAATAAATATTGTAACGATAATAATATTGAGTTAATAAGAATACCATACACAACTAAACATCCTGATGCATTATTGGAAAAATGGTTAGGTACTAAAGATCCGTCTAATAGATATCATTATACTTATGATATGTTATCAAGGGATGTTGTACATATTATACAATATATAAAAGGGTTTGGATATGATAAGTTTGCTGTATATGGTATAGCTAGAGGAGGAATATTGTTTTCTGTTCCTGTCTCTTATCACTTTGATAAGATATGTGAATATGGAGTTGTATCATATCAAAGATATGATGGTAACGATTCCACAGTACGATTTGACATTACCCATACTGACACTTCTATTCCTATCTTTATAATTGATGATCTAATCAGTTCAGGAATAACAATGAATAAAGTAATAAAAAGTATGCAACATAAATTTAAAAAAGCTACCATTCATCCCATAGTAGTTTTTGGTGATGAAAATCCTGATAATGTGTTCTTTGTAAGAGAACACCCCAAACAATGGATAGTATTTCCCTATGAATTATAATATAATTGATGTATTTAAAGACATCCTTAAAGGAAATCTTGAGTTTGTCTCTAAACAAGAAGCAAACTCAAGATTCGAGATATGTAAAAAATGTGAAGTTCGTAATCCAAAATTAAACATCTGCACTATTTGTGGATGTTTTCTTCCAGCCAAAACCAAGTTGAAAAAATCAACTTGTCCAATGAATCAATGGTAATTACATTTTCATTATAAAAGCCAATGCATAAAATGGTGGTAGTGTGGCAGTAGGTGGTGTACTTGTTACTGCTACAGTACTTCCTGCTCCATTACTTCCAACAGGATGTATTCCTCCAGAACCTACAATAAATCTATCTATTAAATTTGGTGTACCATTTGTTCCATCACATATATGCCATCCAGTTGGAACAGTTGATCCAGACCACATAATAATACCTCCAATAGGTACAACTTGATTAAGGGCTGTGTTAACAGATGTTGTTAATGGATCAGTTATACCTGTCATTTGACTCAATGTTACCGCACCATTTCCAACTGCAGCTGGTCCAGATAATAAAAGAGGACCACCCATTGTATCACCATCTTTGCGAACAGCCCAAGCTTTTGATACAGCAGTATTAGTAGAACCAGCATTATCAATATCAGTTTTAGATATTAATACGATTGGGCCTGTTGTTGTATCACCAGCTTTACGAACTGCCCAAGCTTTTGATACTGCAGCATTACTTGTAGCAGCATCTATAGCTGTAGTTGTAGTTAAATGAAGAACACCAGTCATTGCTGGGCTTGAGCCATTTAATTTTACAAACGCGTTTGTACCTAAAATGTCCCATTTGTTTGGTGTTACAGCACAATTCCAAAAATACATATTACTATCAACAGAATTGAAATATGTATCACCACATTTAGGATCTTGTGGTGGTTGAGTATATTTGTGTTGTAATAAAGTCCATCCAGGATAATCAGGATCTTGGTTCATAACAGAGTTGGTATAATATCTTACTTTATGAACATATTTTCGTTGCATCCATTGATGTGTAGTACAATCATATACCATTGTATTGGTATCACTAATGTTAATATTAGTTGGTATACAAGTTAATGATTCCAAATATGTATTATCAACATATGTTAAATCACAATACGGATCAATATATGAACAATCTCCTCCTGGTGGTGTATACGTTTGTCCACAAGTTGGGTTTGGTATATTAGGTGGATTCGTTGCTGGAACTATTATATAAGGTTGATACCAAATTTGACCAGTTGTTGGTCTTGCTGGAGGTGTAGATTTAGCAAAGTGTTCCATTAATGCTAAAATGTTCTGATTATAGAATTCTCCATAATTTGTTTTACCTTGACCTGGTAATTGTAATGATGTAGAATTATCAACATCAGTTGGTTTTAAGGTAATATTTGTTTTAGCACCAAGTTCACCGAAACTTGAATATTTAATATGGTAAGTGAAAAATGACATTATTGGTCTCCTAATATATAATATTTGTTATTACCATATAATGGTATCTAAATCTTGTTTACGTTTAGCAGCATATACTAAAGAACGTAATTGTTGCTTTTTATCAAAACAAGTTTGATAATGTTGACCTAATTCAGTAATTATTTCATCAACAACTCCAACAGGAATATCATTATGTATAACATTATTATAATCAACAATATTCATAGTGGTATTGAATAATTTAATGGCAAGTGTTTGTGCTGTTATTAATTGTTGAATATCAAAAATACGAGCATTCATTTTAATTCCTTTAGTTGTATATCCATTACTTAATTCAGTATTAAATGATAATGAAATATTATGTAATACAACTTGTTTATATTCATCAACTGTTAATCTAACAGTTGGATCTAATAATGCATTTTCTGTCTCATCGATTAAATCTTGAAAATCTGATACTAAAGCATCAGTTTTATTTGGTGTTCCATCTAAATATTCAATATCAACAGTATTATTCAAAATTTGAATAGCATGAATATTATCAAGATTTTTTCTTGTTGACATTTGTATAGTTACTGCTTTACCATGAGATACAACTAAATTTTGTTGTGGTAAAATAGAATATTGTGACATATTTATCCCCTAAAGTTTTATTATATATGCCAATGCATAATATGGTGGCATATAAGTAGATGCTGAAATTGTATGAAAGTGACCTTGTCCTCCACCAGTTGCACCAGTTGTTGTTCCATTATTTGCAGGTGCTCCATTTCCTCCAGGATAAAAGGTACTAAATGTAGATCCAAAAAACCCACTATGCGTATGTGATGGGATTTCTGTTTCTAATAACGTATGAGTATCAGTACGTGTTAAATTCAATGTAGTTGATCCACCAGTAGTATTAACAGGATTAGATACACTAGCACCTAATATAAATTTACCTCTCAAATCAGGTATAGGATCATTATTAGATCCATATGTACCAGTTCCATCACAAAGATGCCACCCAGTTGGAACAGTAGATCCAGACCACATAACGATAATACCTGATGGCATAGATGATTGTGCTACTAACGTTACTCTATCATCAACAGCTTGTAATTGTGTAAAAGTAACAGCTTCATTCCCTACAGTTCCAGGAACAATAGTTAGTGGAGCAGTCAATGTTGTAGTACCATCCTTTTTGATAAAATTATTACTACCTAATATAATCCAATGTCCTGGCTGAGTAGAACAATCCCAGATATATAGATTATTATCGTTTGTATTAAAATAAAGTTCACCACATTGTGGAGATGAATTTGGTGTACCTGAAATAGTTGAAATTGTTAACCATCCCACATAACTACTAAGTGTATCAATATTAGTGCTACCAAAAAATCCACTTTCTCCTACTGTACCAACATAAACTCTTAATTTAAAGTCACCTGGATTATACCAAAGTTGACCAATAGTTGGATTATTTGGAGTTGTTGCATTAGAAAAATTTTCTAATATTTGGAGGATATTGGCATTAAAAAATTCACCGTAATCTACTTTACCGTCTCCAGGTAGTGTTAATGAAGTTGATGAATCTATATCTCCTACACCAATAGAAACACTTGATTTACCATTAGTACTACCTGTACTTGCAAATCTTACATTAAATTGTCTTGACATGTGTGTAAATCTCCTTACTTATCTATTATTTATACCCTTTGTGCTTCATTTTATTATAATTAACACCGTTGATTTTAAATTCAAATTAAGGTAAAATGTAATTTACACTCATTAAAATATGGATTTTAATAATAAGGAGAAGAATAATGAAATTACCATTAATGTCATGGTCAGATAGGTTTGCATTAATTGATGCTTATCAACCAGATGATCAAACTATCTGTAGAACATTTAATTTAACAATGTCTGAATTACAGACAGCTAAAGCATTGAAACAATCAGGAACTTTTACTCCTAACCGATCATTCGATGTTAATAAATATCAACATGTTTTTGATAACGAATCAATAACTTTCAGAGATATTACACCACCAAACAGATTTGAAAATGTTGATGTCTATTCTATGTCTCCTCAAACAGCAACTAAACGTTCTTTATTACCTAAAGAACCTAAGAAAAGAGGCAGAAAAGGAAATAAAATTAATGATGCATTATTAGCTGTTACAACAACACCAGAACCAGCAGAAGAATTTGCAATCAAACATAATGTGTCTGTTGCGGTACTAAGACAAGCAAAACGATTCATTGACACAATGGATAAAGAAACTGCTGCTAAAATTGGTAAAGTAATAGTTAAACAAGATAAAACAACTAAACAATTGATGATTTGGAGAGAGGATATATAATGGCAACGTATTCATGGAGTGAAGTATTTCAATCGATAGGCAACCCTGTATAAAGCATTTCTCTTCGTTATAAATAAGATAATAAGAATGAGGAGAAGATATGAAGAAGAGTAATCTAACTGAATTTATTAATAAGGCCAATTTGAAACATAATAACAAGTATGATTATTCTTTAGTAAAATATATTAATGCTGTTTCTCCTGTTACTATTGTGTGTTTAACACATGGACAATTTAATCAAACCCCTAATTCCCATTTAACTGGAAACGGTTGTCCTGAATGTGGAGGAACTAAGAGAAGTAGCACCAGTGATTTTATAGATAGGTCTAAGTTGATACATAACAACAAATATGATTATTCTTTGGTAGAATATATTAACACTTCTACTAAAGTAAGTATACACTGTCCTATTCATGGAATATTTGAACAAACACCCAAATCACATTTGATAGGGAATGGATGCGCTAGGTGTGCCGGGGTTAGTAGAATGACCAATGATGAATTTGTAACTAGATCATGCAAGATTCATAATAATACATATGATTATTCATTGATTGAGTATACAAATACACATACAAGAGTCAAAATTAAATGTAATATACATGGAATATTTGAACAAACCCCAGCTATTCATTTAGGAGGAAGTGGATGTCCACAATGTGGACAATTTAATTCAGCAAGAAATACTAGATGTAATAATGACGAATTTGATAAAAAATTATTATCATCCAATAGAGGGGTTATCAGAGTTGGAGATTATATACAATCACATACTCCTATATTAGTAAAATGTTCTATCTGTAACCATGAATGGAAGGCTAAACCGACTAAATTATTAGGAACACATGCTACGGGATGTCCACAATGTAGAAGAGGGGTATTTGGAACATTTGTTGAATATGATGGGATTAAATTTCATTCCATATTAGAAAAAGATTGTTATATTATTATGACAGAATATTGTCAATTAACTAATCAACAGATGGAGTTACAAAAGAAATATCCACAAAGTAATACAAATCATACTTGTGATTTTTATTTACCTAAATTAAAATTGTGGATAGAAGTATCTGGAATTAAAACTGAAAAATATAAATCAAGAATGCAACAAAAAATTAACTGGGTTAATGAATTGAAAGAGAATTTCTTATTTTCGTCTAATCCTCAACAATTAAAGGAACTTTTAAATGGCACAATTTACTTGGAGTGAAACGTTTATTTCATTGGAGGGAGAGGGTGTTTCTCCTATTAGTTTACAGGGTCATCCGACTGTATATGTTAGATTTTCGAGATGTAATTTTACCTGTCAAAAATTCAATAATCCTAATAATATACCTATAACAAATGATGTATTAGGATTTGATCCGATTATGTATAAGAATATTAAAGAGTTGCCCGTGATTGCTATGGGCTGTGATAGTCTATATGCACATGATAAACGATTTGAACATCTATGGATTACAGGAGATGAAAATAAACTAGCATTAGAATTAACTAAGTTATTACCACATATGAAAAATATCGATAGTTTCAATTATAGTGAGGTTGATAGACGACAATTACTAGATATTAACAAATGGGTACACCCAGTTACGGGACTTAAATACATTTTATCATTGACTGGAGGCGAACCAACATTACATCAAAAAACGATTCCAACCTTATTAAATCATCCGTTCCTTAATGATTTAAAAATATTATTAATTGAAACAAACGGGGCAGTCCCCCTTCGAGATGCTTTTATTGATGAATTAAATAACTGGATTAGTAAGGACGAAGAACGGATGATTATTTGGAGCAATAGTCCTAAATTATCTGCTAGTGGAGAAGAATGGAGTAAAGCTATTCAACCTGAAATTATTACTAAACAACAACAGGTAACTAATTATCGACAATACTTTAAATTTGTGGCAGGACCTAGAACGGAGGATTTTGATGAAATTGAAAGGGCTATGACAGAATATAGTTCAGCTATAGGAGGTAATAATATAGTAGGAATAATGCCGATGGCTTGCACAGATGTTCAACAAAATATTATTGCAAAACAATTAGCACAAATGTGTATTGAACGAGGATATATGTATGTGGCTCGTTTACAAAATTATATTTGGAACAACGAGGTGGGTACTTAGAAATGAGTACAATGATTTATAATACATGTAAGACATGTGGTGCTAATAATGGTAGAGCTGGGTTGTTAATTAATGATGAATGTCTTAATTGTCATGATACTAGAGATACGGGTAATGTTGTAATTCATGCTAATCTTTCACGAACAATTGAAGAGATACAACGTACTATAGCTATCTTAGAGGAAATAGGAACACAAGATGAATAATATAGAAATTAAAGTAACAGGACCAGGTGGATGTATTGAGTTTGAAGCAATTATGATTGAACGATTATTTAAAGATTTGGGATATACAGTCAATGTAACAAATAATTGTCCATATGATGGAAATGAAAGTATTGATGAGTTTGTTGAACGTTGTAAAACAATTAAACACAAAATGAACATCAATCTTGTTGTTGACAATCGTCCATGGGGTGGATAGTGATAAATATTCACCCATACAAAATATTCAATTAGGAGAAAATAAAAATGACAGAAAATAAAGAACACAGAGAGAAACATTTGGTATACAGAGCAGGATTAGTTCCTTATTATAAAGATAATAATGGAACAATCTATATGATGTTCATGCGTCCGAGTGATTCTGAATTTGGTGGATTTGTTTATCAACTTGCTAAAGGTAAAGTTGAAGACGAAGATGAAACATTTTATGATGCAGCTATTAGAGAAGCCTGTGAAGAACTAGGACTTTTTAAAAGTAACATCATAAAAACCGAAGAAGTTGGTAATTTTATGGGAAGAACTATGGTCTATGTTTCAAAAGTAAAAAACAAAGAATTGTTTGGTCAACCAAGTTTTGAAACAGAATCAACAAAATGGATGACCCTAGAAGAATTTATGGATGAAGGTCGTGAATTACATAGACCAGTTGTATCTGCTGTTCATAGACAAATCCTTAGAATGGAAAGGGATGATTAATTAAATTAGCATATTGTCCACTTATTAGTATAAATACCCTTATATTATATTTAACTATATTATAAGGAGTTTATTATGGATTTAGAACAAATCAAAAAAATTGCTGGTATTACTGAATCAGCAAAACCAAAATCAAAAGGACCTGATGTTCTTTCTGAAAGCATGAGAAGAATTGCTGGTTTACCAATGTTAGTTGAAAGAGAAGAAGATGATGATTATGAAGATGATAGTGGTGATGAAGATGAAGATGTAAAAAAAGCTGAATCTGAATCAAAAAAGAAAGGTGTTAGTAAACCATTCTGGGAAGTCAATAAATTAAAATCCGATAAAAAACCTGCTCCTACTCCAAAAAAAGAAGTAGAGAAGAAAGAAGAGGAAGATGATGATGAAGATGACGAAACAGATGAAGAATACAATGCTCGTATGAAACGTAGATCTGAAAAACTTGGTACACCGTATACACCAAAAGATTCTTCTAAAAAAGCAGAAAAATCAGAACCAAAAAAAGCAGAAGCATCAACTGAAGCAAAACGTCGTGGTAAAGCACCTAATCCTTCAAGTAAATCTGGTGTATTACGTCAATGGATTATTGATCATCCAGGTGTAACTCGTGCTGAAGCATGGAAACATGCTGTTAGTGTTTTTGGTGAGAAATCTGAAGAGAATACTACTGGTATTACTAAAGCTGGTTTCTCAACTTTGTATCAAAACGCACGTGATTATCATAAATTGGGTAAAAAATTCCAAACAAAAGAGTCATGGGTAATTATGCACCCTTCTGTTAATGGTTACATCTTACATGAAAATCGTGAGATGAATCAATTTCAATGGGTATCATATTTAAGCGATAACCAAGATCCAATGGTTTTTGAGTCTGAAGAGGAAGCTAATGAAGTGGCACAATATTTGAGAGATTTTAGAAATCAAAATGTTGTTGTTGAACATGTCGTATTCGATGACGAAGATGATAATGATAACGACTAAAAATAATTGTTGATTTTTTCAACAAAAACATTTATAATCCCTATTCGAAGAGATTCGATAGGGATTTTTTTCAACATACATAAAGGAGTAGAAATGAATAAAATGTTAACTGGAGTATTACTAACATTAATGTGGATTGCAAATTCACAAGCTGATCATAATCAATGTACTGTAACTAGAGTAATTGATGGTGACACAATTATAGCTAATTGTGCTGAAAATAGAGCGTTACATGTTAAATTAACAAAAATTGATTCATATGAATCAAAACGTAACAATCGTGCATATAAACAAGCATATAATGAAAAGATTTCTGTGGATGAAGTTGTTGCACGTGGTAAAAAAGCAGCACAAATATCAACTGAATTATTAACAAATCAAGTTGTTGATATTACAGTTGACAATAAAGCACCTAAAGATCGTTATGGAAGAACATTGGGCGAAGTTATGTTAAATGGTGTTAGTGTTAATGATAAATTATTGGCAGAACATCCTGACGTATTTCTAAAATATTAATTAACATGGAGTGTTAAAATGAGTAACAAATTAAGATCCTCAATTTTCTTATCAGATTTATCCGTCGTGGATCACGGTTATATTAATGATGAAGGACAAGTTATAGGTGGTAGTTTCAATCCTGGATTTATTATAACTGGAGAAGTTGATGAAGTAGAAAAAGTTGTTGTTGACTTCTCAACAATTAAAAAAGATGTAAAGGGATTAATTGATAGACATCTTCCTGATGTACATGACAATGGTTTTGATCACAAACTTTGGTTTATTGAAGGATATTCATTAGGAGAACTCACAGAATCTGAAAACGGTGACAGATGGATTATTTCTACACCTGCAGTAGAAATTGATGTACCAACAGATGCCTTGCGATTTATTTCATTCCGTGATATTAATGTTGGATATACACCAGGATATATTGGTGATGTATTTGCAGAATACTTAGAGAAACACTTATCAGAGAAATATTCTAACATCAATATTAAAGTTGAATGTTTTAATAATGTTAATACTCATACAATCAATAAAACTCTACCTTTAAGATATTTTTCATATTCACATGGTCTTAAAGATTCAACATCATATGGTTGTCAAAATATTGCACACGGTCATTTAAGCTTCGTACAATATAAAGACAGTTTAAAGGCAGAAGAAATTGCACATGATTTAGATAATGCTGTTTTTATTAATTCTGCTAATATCTCTAATGAAACAGATGATACTATCACTATTTCATATAGAACTCCACGTGGATGGTTTAATGCAAGTTATAATAAAGAATTAAATCATATCATTGTATTAGAAACTGAAACTACTATAGAATATATTGGTGAATATGTTAAAAACAAATTCAATGTAACTGATTTTTATATAAGCGAAGGTTTGTCTAAAGGAACATATATTGGTGCATAACAATGAGAGATAATTTCACACATAGTACTTGGTCAAAGAACGTTACATGTGGAATACACGGACATACTATTAAAATAGATGTACAAGATAGAGATGGAAATCATCCATCTCTTCCTATTACTGATGGTTTATTGTCATTAATTCGAAACAAAAACATTATTAGTGTATATGACCCATTATTTAATTTAATAACAAATGGTCATATTAGTGGTCAACTATTATTAGATAATGGAAGACCTACTAACAAATTCAATACTATTGATAGTTTAGCAATTCCAAGAGGATTTGGTACTAATCGACAAATTCGATTACTTAAAATATCAAGTTTTAATCAATTTTTATATGTTCCGTTAATACATAAATCTGTTGGGATAGGGATTAAAGAATCATATTTAACTGACAATGAAAAACGATTTTATGGTAGTTTTGTCTTCACTGAATTTGAACCATTATCTAAGACAATTAGTGAGTTAGTAGCTGATACTATTAATAACGATGCTAAGTGTGCTAAGATAAACGATAAGAGTGTATCTCCTGTAATTGATTGGGAAGTAGCTGTTTGGATCAAGTAGATCCAAATTGACAATATTCTATTATTAGTAATAAATACTATATTATTATAGGAGATTACTAATGAAGTTGGAATTAATTAAAAATGCAACTATCCAATCAAAACAACTTGGTAACAAACAAGATATGATTGAGTCTGTTGCTCAAATATTGGGTACAGATAAAACAAAAAAAATATTTGAATCTTTTGATATCCAACCGAGTGATTATGATACTTGGTTGGATGTTATCAATGGTTATGCTCAAGAGGATGGTATTAATATCAGAAGTAAATCAGCATTTCAAGATGTTGCATTTGCTGTTCTTGATAATGATCCTAAACCAATTGATGATGATCTTAAAGAAGCTATTGTTAACTCATTGTGGGCTAAACAAAAAGCTGTTCAATCACATTCCAAAGTAGAAAAAGGTCTTCGTGCAAGAGAAGAAGAGGAACAATTAAAATATGCTCTTCGTAAAATGTCTGGTAGTTGTCAAGAGGATGAAGAAGAATTTTTATCTGGTGCTGGAATGGAAGAAGAGGAAGGTTTCTCTACTCCATCAGGCAAAAAAGCAACTGATTTCAAAAATTATTCAGAAAAAGAATATCGTGGAAATAGATATGATTTCGATGATTTAGATCCACGAGAATTATCTGATTATGATTCCTCTTCTGAATGGGATAGTGATGACTGGGATATCGACGTAGATCAATATCCAGAAGATAATGAGCGTGAGTTTGGAGACGAAGCTTCTGATTATGATGATTTTGTTGATCCAAGAGATCGTGAATTGAATTTTAATCGTTCTCGTGTTCAAGAACAAGAAGAAGATGTATCTTCACCATTTACTAAAGGTCAATTAGTTGTTTGTAAAAAAGATGGTGCAACATATAAAGTAGAAATTCCAGATGGTCCAGGTGATATGGTAGGTATTATGGATCATGGAAGAATTCGTATGGTTCCTAGTAAAGATCTTCAAAAACAAGCTACTGCTGAGGAAAGTGAAGAGTCTACTAGTAGACAACCTGTTGGTAAACTATCTTTCCTTCATAGTGTGTTAACAGGTGAGAAATCACAAGAACATATGAAAGAATTGCAACAACGTATTGAAAATGATGGAGCAAATACGTTTATGGCTCATCATGCGAAAGCTCCTCGTAACCCTCATCCAACCGGAAGTTATGCACATAAATCATGGAAGAAGGGGTTTGAATCTGCAGCCAAAGAAATTTGGGCACCTAAAAAAGTTGAAGTAGATATTAAAAAGAAACCGAAAAAGAAATAATATTTTAGGTGATAATTGATGGTTAGATAATTAAATTATCTAACCATCATCTAATTTAATACTCCATTGTTTTTGACATATTCCTTGTCTTTTCTGGACAGCTAATAGATTTACATAATTCACATTATGTTCTTTACACCATGATGGCAAATTATTAACTTTATATTGTTCTTGAGTTAAGATATTGGTTATTATCCAACATTTAGATGTATGTAAATTAGGTTTACCAATCATTTTTTGTTTAATATGATTAGGTCTAGATTTTCCTTTGTTTAATTTTGATAAATGTTGTTTTTGCTCTTCTGACATTGGCTTTCCTTTATTGTGTGGAATTTTTCCTTTTTTTGCTTTACTCATTTTTTCACGTGTTTCTTTTGACGGTACAGCATTTTTACCACCCGTGTTAAGATTATATCCATTAGGAGCTAAAGTATTAAATTTGGATATTAATTCAACTTCCTGTATATTTGCTTCATCTAGGGTTAAGTGTTCAACTAAAATGTTATGTGTAAACGAATCCCATCCATATTTTTGTATGGCTTTATAAAATAAATTACAACCAGATGTTTGACATTTGTGTCTAGTTGTTCTTCTTTTATAATTACAAGTTTGACCTATATATGATTTTCCTGAGGGTGAGGTGTGAATGTAAATTAAATATTTTCTTTCTTCGTTCATATGTTAATATCCAAAATAGTATCTTTGATTTAACTACTTTATAGTATTTAGACACATTTTTCAGAGAGTAAAGAACATTTTACTATAACTCAACTCAAAAATCAATAGGGTAAAAAAGAAATTCCCTATTGATTTTTTATTTTGCTTTTTATATAATAGTGTTTTCAAAATGTTGACAGAGAACTCTATCATGGATAATATTTTACCTATCGAAGACGTTATTAATGCTGCCAAAACAGTTCCTAACTATAATCGTTTTACTGTTAATGGTGTAACTTTTAGAAAGACTAGAACATTAGATGTAATTATTCAGTATGGTATTAAATGTGCCGGTTGTGGTAATATAGCGTTACACTTTACCTATAAAGATAATAAAGATTGTAAAACAGAATGTAAAATACTACGTTTGATGTTTGGTCATACCAATCCACTTGGTACTCCTGCTTATATGACCAAAGATCATATTATTCCTAGATCAAAGGGTGGTCCTGATCATCTTTCAAATTTACAACCAATGTGTAACATTTGTAATTATAAGAAAGGTGATACAATTATTGGTAAGAAACAAAAACCAAAAGAATTTGTTGCTAAATATCAAATAACGTCTTCTCATCCAATAAGAAAAGACATCAATCAGTATAAAGTATTAGAATACAAAGCATATTTAAGATGGAATACTATTATATTTCATAAAAATATGAATGTCAAAGATTGGGGTAGAGGTCTTAAGAAATTTACGAAGACTCTATCATTTCATAAACCTGACTTTGATTTTGATGCATATGAACAGGCAGTACAAGAATTAATATTTGAAGCTAAGAACCAACCAAAATTTAATTCAAACAGTAAACCAAGTTCAACTATGAATCCTGGTACTTTTTTCAAAAAACAAAATCAATAATCCGTAATTCCATCGTTGTAATTTTACTTATTTAAAGTAAAATTTAATTTCATTATTTTTATTAACTAAAACAAAAGAGGCTATAATGTCTAATTCAGCAAAAAAATCCCTAGCTGACACAGCTCCAACTGAAAGTTCGAATTCAACTGTTTTCGAGGTTGCTGATGGTGTACAATTAGCAAATCCCAATAAGTCTGGTGAACGACCTGCTTTTCAAATCACTTCGGAAAAAGAAGGTAATAAAGTTGTTACTATCTTTTCTGAACAATTGCGTCGTTTCATTTGGGATCAGATCGATGATCAAAATCTGATTACGTCACATCATCTTTATAAAGATGATGATGATGAAACAACAAAAGCAGCTAAAGATCGTATGGTTACGGTCACTGCTGACGTTGCAATCCATCAATGGATTGATTGGTATGATGAATACAGACAAAACATCTTCGATTCTCTCTATTCTCGTCACGAAGCAATTATCGACGATATCACAAAATTTGGTGAAGCATTAACTTCCCTACGTGACGAATTGGTGGCTGAAGCATCTGAAATTATGGAAAAAGGTGTTGCCAGTTTCAGCAAATTGTACTTTGCCCTTCGTCAACCAGATCTTCAATTGTGTATTGAACACGAACATACCCTAATCGCAGGTAATGTAAAATCTTGTCAATATAATCCAGGTGGTTTTTTTAATGCACCACATTTGAGAGTAGAATTGACAATTTACTCTCATAATGGTGCTAATCTAATTTGTTCATCATATTGGCACGTGATTCCACAATATACTGGTGAACTCAATATGACTGATCTTGGTCTTATCAAACTGACCGATGAAGTCAAAGAAAAGTTGATCAGTCGTGGTAAAAAATATGTTGAAATGACTAGCAAGCCTAGTTATTTGGCATATTCTGGTGAGATTGTTCGTCGTTCGTATTGGAATGATCTGCAATTCAGATCAATCGGTCGAGTTATGATTGATTTGACAGCCATGAAATCAATCGACAGCAATTATTCATTCTACTTTGCGATGGATCGTGACAGTAATCGAAGAAATCAAGATAACGGTTCAAATGTTGAGTTGTCTGATGACGTTTTCATGTGTATGTCTCCATACGTCTATGGCTTCTCATTTGCTGCCAAAATTTGGGGCGAAATGAAAGTCGAGGACTTGACAGATATCGTTTTCAGAGAAGATGCATACGACATGTTAGTTCTTCCACAAGATACCAAAGATATGTTGGCTGCATTGGTCGAAACCAACAATATCGTTGGTAAAGACTTCATCGATGGTAAAGGTGGTGGTTGTATTTTCTTGTTGGCGGGTACTCCTGGTGTTGGTAAAACATTGACAGCGGAAGCCATTGCTGAAAAACTACAACAACCATTGTATATGGTTGGTATCGGTGAATTGGGTACAAATGTTACTCAATTGGAAAAGAAACTTCGTGACATTCTGGATATTGCTTCTTCTTGGAAAGCAGTATTGTTATTGGATGAAGCAGATATTTTCATGGAAAAACGTGATGATATCAACATCGAACGGAATGCCATGGTAGGTATCTTTTTGAGATTGTTGGAATATTATCAAGGTACATTGTTCTTGACAACCAACCGTGCAAAAACAATTGATGAGGCATTCTATTCAAGGATCTCATTGGCAATCAAATATGACGATCTTGATATGTCAGCCAGAACTAAAATTTGGACTAACATTTTGAACTTGTATCAATTGCCACATATCGATGTTGAACGTTTGTCTCATTACGCCATCAACGGTCGTCAAATCAAAAATGTTACACGAATTGTAACTTCTTTGGCTGATACAAAATCAACTGTTCCAACAACAGACGATTTCGTCAAGGTTATTGATCACGTTGTGAAATTTAATATGAACTAACAGGAAATCATTATGAACAGATATGTCTATTGGTTATGTTGCATTTTATCAGCAGGAATAACTACTTATTATGTACTATCCACATTTGTCTACAAACCAAACGTACCAAATGTAAAAATAGACACATCTGTTGATTTTCGAAAACATTCATTAGATGAACAATTAACTTGGGCTTTGTGTTTTATTGATGCAAAGTCCAATGATATTCGTGATAGTGATCAGGACTTTACTTGTCCTGATCCTAAACTCGCTAAGAATTGGTTTGATGTTGTTGTAAATGAAATGCATCAATCTCAATTACCAGAAATGGTAATGTGTAGCAATCGACCAGATTTGAATAATATTGTTGTTACAATTGGAGAAGTATTTTTTGTTCGTGTTACAAGAGTAGGATCTATTACTGTTACACCTGAAAATGCTTTACCGAATACAACACAATTCGTTTGTAGTAAATTGTATGAAAAAATACATGCCCATGATACCCAAATTTAGGATTTAGCCATGAAGAAATATTATATTCCATCATACATTTATGAACCTATGCTATATCTGTGTTTTTTGATTGGTGTGAGTGGTTTTTGGATAGATACACATCGTCTTGTACCATTGTTTGGTATATTATTGATTGTCGCTTCCATTTTGATTGTGTTTATGCGATATTCGTATCGCAAACGGGAAGCGATCGAGAACGAAAAGATGAGAAAAAGAAAGTTAATACAAGCATCAAACAAATTTAATGATGTTATCTGGTACAAATAGGGAGCAAAAACGAAAAATATGTTAATGTTTATACTGTTATTAAGTATAAGCACACTTGGATATGCATTACCAGTTAATACAATATCTAAATCAGGTTGGGATAGTTTAACTGAAACACAACAAGCTGCATTGATTGCACAAATTGCAGATAATGTTTCACAAAATAATACAAAAGCACAACAAGTAGTACCAACATTACCTGAAACTGTTGATCCTAAACAAGTTGACGATTGGGTCACATTAGGTGAACATGTAGGTAAAGCATTTGGTGGAGCGGCAAAGGAATTAAATATTGCTGTTAATGATTTTATCAAGACACCAGTTGGAATGTTGGCTATGATATTAATCGTTTGGAATGTTATTGGAACAACTATCCTTCATGTATTTGGATCAATTATTATCATAATTGTTGGATTTGGTTTTTTAACGTGGCATAGACGAGTAGTTTATGGGACAAAATGTGAATATGATTCAGAGAAGAAAGATATTTTTGGTCGTTCTAGATTGATTTCAACTGAAAGTTCTGATCTGGAAGATGGTTGGAAATTTGCATATTGGGTTACTATGGTAGTTATAGTAGTAGGTTCATTAATAGTTTTATTAGCAAGATAAGTAACAAAGTCATATTCCATGGAGGGATATGACTTAAATTTTTATAGGAAGATAACAAGGATGTTATTATATGTCAACAAGGGAATTAGTTCAATACGATGGTTCTATACCAGGATTGGTATATTTGCCGTTTCTAAGTAGTGGTAAATGGAATCAATGGGCAAAGGTACGAGAAGCTGAAAATGCTTTAACATATCTTATTAATCATATTACAAATCTACCAAGAATGGTAGATAATGGAAAAGAAGGTTATTTTCCATATTATGATGCTTATTGGTTAGATGAAGAAGAAACAAAGATAGAAATCAAAATGAGTATGAAGGATAAAGTATATCCTTTAGAACTATCAAAAGGTGATGGAGCTCCAAGTGGATTATCTATTACACACGCCAAATATTATTTAACTGTTAATCGTGGATGGTTAAATCATACTCCTGATGGTCCTACTGCTGATTGGGAAGCGGTTGGAAAAATTCATTTAGTTGAGACAGAAATATTAAAAGAATATGTACAGACATGTGAACCATTACATGCTCGATATCTTCGTCCTCATAGTAATCAATCAGAAAGTAGTTGGTGTATGAATTTAGATTTTAAATTATTATATGATAAGGATGGAGATAGAGCGGACGGATGGATTTGTGATATTCCATTACTCTATGAAGGTAATGAACCAGTAGGTTATGATTTTAGATTGAGTAAAGTTATAAGAATGAGTCCGAGATTTAAAAAATAATATTCCACATAAAATCCACATTAAAAATTATTATAATACTTCACTTATTTAATAAATGAATGAATATCAATTATTATAAAAGTAATATTCATTCATTTTGTCCTCGTTGATTTTTCCCTTAATTAATGTAGAATTATCATTTATATTAATTAAGGGGAATTTATCATGCCAATATTACCGAATGATGATATTATTCTTCATGGTGTTATATTATTTCATTCTGATAATGAAACAAAATCAGATCTAATTGAATTTACTACTACCCCTATCAAAATATCACTTGCTCATTTTTATTATCTGGATCAACATATAGGTTTAGATGTAATTAATAAGTTAGAAACATCCGAAACAGAAGGTGAGATGTTATTCGGAATAATGACAGAATGGAAACATGATGATCGTCAAAAATTTTTTGATTTGTTTAATGCTCAATATGGGTGGTGTGGTTTTGAAACAACATATTTTAGTGTTTGTATCGCATTAACACCTGAAATGGCTAAAGATGGATTTGAAACTTTATATTCATATTAATTTGTAAACCAAGGAGACAACAATGTCTAAATTAATTATATTTGTACTATTATCAACAACTGTAATTGGCTGTGGAGATTATCTTGATAAACTTCAAGCTGAAAACGATATTAAACAAGCAGATTTGATATTTCAGGAAGAACGACGATTCAATGATGAACTTCATGCTATTAATGAACTCAGGAATTGTAGTATGACAATAATCAAAGGTGTAAAAATTGTTCGTTGTCCATTAAGTTCTGTCAGCGTTGAATATGGATGTGGAAAAGGTTGTGTTCAACGAGCCACAACTATCGAACAATAAATTCCTCCCAGTTGATTTTCATTTTTAACGAAGTATAATATTTTTATTTTAATATTAGGAGATTAGTATGGCTATCACTAAAGAAATGTTCCCCCAATTTCGTGCCGATTTGGCTGCCGCTTTAGTTGATGTTGAAAAAAAGTATGGTGTTAAACTTTCATTAGGTACTATTACCTACACACCAACTACTTTTACCTCCAAAATGACTGCCGTTTCCAATGATGCTACTCCTGATAATACTGAGGACGGTTCTGTCAAATGGCAAGCTGGTTTCTTGAAATCTGCTGGTCGTTATGGAATGAAAGCATCTGATCTTGGTAAGGAAGTTACAGTAAGTGGTGTCAAATATACAATTGCAGGTGCAAGACCTAAAGCAAGTAACCCAATTGTTCTGAGAAAGGCTAATGGTTCACATGTTGCATCAGCTGTTGAACCAGTTTATAAAGCATTATACGGTAATTAATCATGAAACAATTCAAAATCTTACATAACGGTATAGGGATAACAAAGTATGACAGTTAATAGACCTGGTCGTTCACCTACATATGTTGAACAATGGTTATTGTCAGATTTTTTATCTGATAAATTAAGGTTGGGTCCTGAACAAGTTATTGTTCATCATATATCAGAGAATACTCCACACCGGGTTCAACTCGAAATCGAACTAAGAAAAAAAGATGTTCACAATCGTACAAAATGTAGGTTTGTACGATATGTTCAAAAGATAAAATAATATTATCCTTTCCCTATTGACATTTATATAAAAAAGTATTACAATATTGTAATACTTTTTAAAATCTGTAAACTATTATTATGAATCCTAGACAACTATATGAAGATTTTATTCATGGTAATTCCATTGAGGACAATGACTTATTAGAGGGAATTAGATTCTTCAAAAAATTGGCTAATGATCTTTGTAAGTGTGGTCCTGTATTTAAATTAGCATTCAAAGAGACAAACAGTGTCTATATTAGATTACATGAGTTTGCTGTTGCTCGTAACCTTAAGAAACCTGGAGAATTATAATGTCATCAATTAAAAAACTGATTCAATGGCATAATATTCTTAACTACAAACATTTACCCAAGTTAGGTTATAGTATGTATACTTTTTGTCAAGTAGCAGAACAACTCGGTTATCCATATTTCTGTTGGAATGACAGAATTTATGATACAGAAACCAGAGAAGATACTGGTTATATTATAATGGAAGGACAAACAATTCATAATACAAATGAACCAGTTTCAGAAATATTGAACACTGTTGTGAAGGTAGATAACAAAACATTATGGGATTATCCATCATCACCAGATTTTAGTAATTCACATAAACAATTGCATCAAGATATTGATGACTCACTTCCACAGGATTACGACGATGATTAAAATACGACTAGAATTAGCAAGTAATGGTATTATCTATCAAGTATTAGAAATGCCAGAACAATTACGGGTTAACAAAACATTATTCTATGATATAGATAGTAACTGCAAAATTATATCATACCACGATCCAGAGATTTGTGTTAAAGACTCAACCCAAATTGAGTTCTTTCTTCGTGGTAAGTGTGATTCATTAGATAATAAAGTTCATCTTCTTACTTCCGATAAACATTTGGTTTCTATCTATAACAGAATACTTAAAGCGTTGGATTCTTTTGTTAAATCAAAAGAATACAAATCATTGATGGGTATTCCATCAGATCCAGATTATCATTCCTTATCAAGATTTGGTGTTATACCATTTGATGAACATTTAGTTATACGTTTGGAAAAAGCATATAACGCTTTGATTTATCAAGTAATTAAAATCCCTGAATGTATTCGTGGTAATTTTATATATCCTTGTTCAGCTACTAACATGGTTGTTAAATCAGTTGGTGTACCCGAACATTTGTATGGATCAAAAAGCATTTACCTTCAGGGGAATGAGTCCAAATGTGATGACAGAATATCTATCATTAATTTTGATAATGATACTGATCGTAATATATATTACGACAAATTGATTACAACATTCGTCAATTTAGTTGAAAGTAGAGAGTATAAGGATGTAGTACATGCAAAAGATGTCAAGATACCAACATCGGGCATTTATACATTTGGGTAATTGAAAATTCCTATTGACTTTTTCCCTAATTATAAGAAAATATATTTTTATTAATTAGGAGAAAAATCATGCATCAGTTTCCTATATTACAATCAGGTTTGACATCTGAAACGGATATGTTATATCATCAACAAATGAAAGAATCTATTAAAAGTCTTTCTGAATTTGAATTGAACTATATTGCAATACATTTCTGTATCCAAAGATTTCTAAAATGGAGAAATTCGTTGGTAGATGGCCAAATTGAATTGGGTGCTGACAATTTAGCTCCCCATTTGTTTGATGATCTAAGTGATTTTATTGAACGCATGGTTGATTTTAGTGTTGGTTTGTATAGTATGGATCCGGATGATGTAGATGTGGAAGAAATTGTCGAAACCATTTACTATACTGATTTTATTGCATATCAGAACAAAATTAAAAACCATATTCCAAAACAATCTGATATGTTCGAAGGTGAGTGATATGACAATTCTTGAACAAAAAGAAGATTTTAAAAAAGAAATGCTCCAATATTTGGAGCGAGGTAATACTTGGGTTGATTTATGTGAACGTTTTGTTCAACTTCCTGAAACAAAAGAACTACTACCTAAAGTATTTGAAGCAATGCAAAAAGTACTTTCAAATATTGATTATATTGAAAGTGTAATCAATCCTGAATAGGAATAAGTATGAATGCTACCTCATATGTGAAAAAAGTTTTGGATGAATTTATAGATGCAAAGGAAATAGATCTTCATACCATTTTGTGTAAAAGATTACCTCATGTAGATATGCATCCAGAAGATGCAGCTACTATGATTCAACAGATATTATCTTCAGGTTTGGATATATATGAGGTTGTATTGGATGGTATGATAATACCACATTATGTATTTGCAATCAGATTGAATAATAAGTTTTATGGATGGTATGAAGTCCAAATTAGTTATTTTAAAGAGATTGTAGTTAAAATCAAAGAAGAGGAAGAAGTGATGTTTTATCATCATATCAAACATCAACCTAATTTTATATCAATGACAAAAATTGTTTCACATTACCTATGAATAAGATAACTGGATTAGTATTAGTAATTATTGGATGTATTTGGGTATTGCATTGGTTATTATCAGCATTTGCTCATGGATTAATGTTTATAACAATAGGTTTTTCAATAATTTCTCATCACATATCAATAATAATGAGTATATTACTTATTATTTTTGGAATTAGTATATTACGTAAATAATGTGGAATCCATCGTGGTTTTTAATGAGTAAGTAAAAAGTATAAAAGTTAAATAAGTAAGCCGTGATACTCGGATGCAATCGTACAAGACCAAACTGTCGATGAAGTAGGAACCGCATTCAGGGATGAATGTTCAAGCCTTTGGTGTGAAGTCCATAAAGTCTGTCACGATGGTAAATACCGTTCTTTTCTTTCTATTTTAGTTCTCGTAGTGTCCACCTATCACATTGCGATGGTTACTTTAAACCAAATAACGCAGGGCCATGAAGCTGTAAGTTAATTATAATAATTGTTATTTAATTCAGATACGAAGTGATGAATTAAATAACAATTATTAACGCAGTTAATAATTCAAAATTTCCTATTTGATAAAATTAAATTTTACAGTATAATATTCTTTAAATTAATTAGGAGATATTATTATGGGTATTAAAACAAATTTAGAGTTAATGTATGAACTAGACAAATATCCTGAAAATGCAAGAATAAATGTCACATATAGTGACAATGTCGAAGAAGGAACTGTTGAAGTTGGATATGATGATGAATCTAATACAATTCAAATTGTTGGTTCATCTGACGATGTATAATTAGGAGATAATATTATGTGTGACAATCTTACAATTCCATGTGAATCAAATGAACTTTACCTTCTTACATATACTAGCGATGAAGGGTTAGAACCTGATGCTGTCAGTGATGATATTGAAAAACTGAAAGCTAAAGCCGTTTCAAATAATGGTGGTGATGCACTTGAATGGAAACAAGATGGAACTTACAAAATTGTTGCATATGTAGAAGTAGACGATGATGAATTTGATGAAAATGGTGAAACATCTTCATATTACTGTATCTCTACCATCGAAAAGGTTTAAGGAATATTATCATGGTATTTGAACTTTTTTGTATTGCATTTACTGGTGCAGTTTTAGCTTATGTCTTGTTTTGGGATTAATTATGACCACACAACCCAATATTGAAGTTTGGCTTGATTTAGAAGAAACTATTATCGATGATTGGGATAATGGTTTATTGGTTAATCATGGCAAAATTAAAAGATGGTTAGATAACCGTAATATAACTGAACTTCGTATTTGGTCTTTTGCTATTCACAACGATGCTGATAAGAAAGTATTTGATTTCCACATGAAAGAGATAATTGAACGAGTATTAGATCGTCCTATCATAGAAGTCCTTTCAGTCGAAGAAATGTGTCAAAAAATATCCAAAACAGAAAAAACTCATTATGATGATATCTCAGATTTCATCCAAATGAATGGCAAAATGTGGTCATTCATCAAATTTTGTTTAGGTCATAAACAAAATAAACATTTAGTCCTTATCGATGATTGTGTTCCTAACATGAGAATTGATGAATTCGATAAGAAATTGATAATTGAATTAGTGAAGGTACAAACGTTATGAATATGCAAGCATTTGTAAGATTAACATGTGAAGTATCTGATTGTACTATGGAATATAAGGATGGTAAATTAGTCATTACATTTGAACGTGAAGTAGTTTATGATCCCAATGCTACCGATGAAGGTGAACAAATGGGTGAAATACAATCCAATTTGTTGTGGGAATGTTTTGATTCGTCTCTGGAATTACTTGAAGTCAGAAGTAAAGATCAACTTCAATTAGTTGTCGATCATCACGAAAATACAGAACGTAAAGCTGTTAAATTTCAAACTGTTATTCTTGTAAGTGATGAAGATCTACAAGATTGGGCTGATCAACAATCAGGTGCAACTATCCATGAAATCCAATTAGTTGAAACAGAAATTGGTAATTTTGTTCATATTGTTCCTTTGTGGAGAGACAATTTGACAATCGAAAACATCGTTCAATACGAACAAGACTTTTATGATTATTTCGCTGATCGTATGCAAATGTAAACTTCCAGTTGATTTTCATTTAAATTACTGTAAAATTGATTTTTTAAATAAATCAAGAGGATACAGAAATGATCGTATCTACTGGAAAATTTACATATAGCAAACAAAGTAAATGTTTTGTTGCTGAAGCATCTGATATTGAGAGTGATGTACAACCATTGTTTCATCAAATATATCCAGATACTTGTGATATTGGAATAACATTGATATCACATCGATCGGAAACAGAAGTTACATATTTCTTGAATGAAACATTCAGAGATCGAGAAAATGAGGTTCAATATTGGACATTACTTCCAACTCCTGAATCAGAAAGAAAAGTGCCAACTTGTAGAGGTACATTTGTTCGTATTTTTAACGACTAATAACAAAAGGAATAATATGAATCCTGTTGATGTATTACCACAATTACTTACAAGATTAACTAATATTCGTGATCTTAATTGTGGAGGTTGTGGAGTTTTTGCTGCACATGTCGCTAAACATCTGAAAGATATCGTTCCGACTCGTGTTGCTGTATTCAATCGGGGTGAAGATATCAAAATTGATGAAATTCGACCTAAATTAAGAAATAATCATTCTTGTGTTGAATGGGCTGATCATGGAATGCGTTACGATCACGTTATGGTCGAATTTGATTATGATGGAAATACTTATCTATTTGATTCAAGAGGAATTTTTCCTGTATCAGACAAAATTGATTTAGATATGTATAAAATGACAAGATCTGGATATCTAACAATCGAAGAGATTTGTGCAATTGCTGCTAATCCATATCCATGGAATCATTGGTTTAATAGGAGTCAGATCCAAAGTTTGAAGAATAAGATTCAGTATTTTTTCAAAAAACATCGGGTTGTTGAGGCATGATATTTCCTAAATTAAAATTCCCCTATTGATTTTTTATTTTTAATAAGTATTATTATACTCATATTAAAAATAAAAGGAGAACTATCATGAACTCAAATAACGATATAACTGTAGTGGATAAATTGATCAAAATCCTTAAAAATTGCCAGATTACCACTTTTCATAGATCTCGTGGATCTGTTAAATTAAGTCATTCTCTTGAAGATACTGCTTTTTATCAAATGGCTCGATCGGCAACATCAGAACTAGCTCTCTTACCACAAAATAACGATTGGATGCCTGGTACTCCAACAGGTGATAAAACTGATTTTGGTTTATATGTATATGAACCAAATCACGATGGTGGAGATACATTAGATATTCTTATTACCCCTGACGCAATCCATTGGTGTTAATTATGAACATAGATGAATCCAATTTAGAAATTGTTGCTAATGTCCTTCGTACATCAATGATGAATGCAGGTTATTTTGATGCTTGGGATGAAATTGTAATTGATAGATATTTAGAAAAGGGTTTAGAAGAAACCATTAAGTTTGCACAACATACTGATATCTCTGTCACGTTCATTAATGATTTCCAATCAAAAGAACACGAATCATTTGAAACAAACTTCACAGAACGATCTTATCAATATATTAATAACTGGAAAGAATTAAACGAGGGGAAATATTCATGGCAAGAGTAGATGGTAAACATGTAAAAATAGGACACATCGTCGGATTTAAATCTGATGTTGAACAATGCGGTAAAATTACCAAAATTGAGGGTCAACGCCTGACCCTCGAAGCATTAGATTCTGATCACGGTTTTCATGGTGATTACATTGGTGGTAATCAGTATCATTGTGTTTTAGCCTCAGATTGTTGGTTAGAGGATTAAAGGAGAGCAGTTATGGCTCTATATCAATTTGATTTTAAATCATTCACTGTTGATGATATCAGAGAATGTCTTGAAAATTATGGATATACTACAACCGATGCTGAATTTGAAGCTGCATCTGAAGAAGGATTATTCAAATATATTGGATTTGGTGGAGGTTTTCATCGATATCTAGTTGGATTTGAAGAAGATAGTGAATATCGTATTCAGAAAATTTATCTAGAATTGGATCATATAGGTAAATTAACTGCTGATTATGGAGTTTTGATGAAATCAGGAACTCTTGATGAAATGAAAGAGTACATCGATAAAACCTTTAATTAAAATTTCCATTTGACAATTCTTTATATTTGTGTAAAATATAATTTTCTTTAATCAATTTAATAGGTATAAAAACATGAACAAACTTAAAGCATTCACCCTTATCGAACTACTAATTGTTATTGCGATTATTGGTATTATAGGTGCTATTGCAGTACCAGCATTGACTGGTAATGTATCACCATCTGTTTGGGTACAAAATGGTACCGTTTGTGAACAAGGTATGAAATGGTCAGTCAGTCAAGGATACAAAACACAAATCGTTGGTCCTAGTGGTTTACCATTAACTTGTCCTCCTGAACAAGAAGGAAAAGCAATATAAGATTACAATAGTAATCAAAACGGAATAGGGACATAATGTCCCTATTCATATTTTAGGAGATAAGAATAAAAAAAACAAATGGGTTTGATTATATATTAGGGTTTATATTGTTGGTAATAGTATTACCATCTTTATTTAAATTCGATACTAAATCTAATAGTACTAAACGTAAATTGGATTGGACTGATGGTTTGGCAGTAATAATAGTATTATCTGTCATTGGAGGTTTGGTATCAAAACATTATGGATTAATACCATGAGTACAGAAAGCATGTATGAAGAACTAAAGGAAAGATTTGAGGAAATGAAACAATCTATTCCTAAACATCCTCAATACTCATTTCTCGAATGTCTTTTTGATGATTATGAGGATATGTGTGATTTACATGATACAGAACTAGATGAGGTGGATAGTCTTTTAGACACAATTGACCTCATATTGGATTCAATCGAACAGGAGGAGGAATAAAATGAGTATCGAAGATGACCAAGCTGAACTAAGGGGTAAGTATAATAAATTAGTTGATCAAATTCAACATCATCCTGAATTTGAATATATCGATCGATTATTTGATCGATTTGATTATGTTTACAATAATAGTGAAGATAATCAAGAAAGTGATGATCAACTTAAAGAGATCTTAGAAGAAATTGATGAGACTCTTTATGATATATTAGATGATTTATAAATCAATAGAAAACATATTACTTTTCGACATATTCTCTACACCTTCTAATACCTGTAAATTATTTTCAACATGTAATCCACACACTAATGGATGACTTAATGGTATTATATGATCTACATGATGTATAATACCAGTCTCATTTGTTAATCTTACACTTTCTTTATACACACTAACAACTTTATCCATATCAACCCATAATGGAATTGCTCGTTTAACCATAGCTCTTCTTACAGCATTATAATTTTGTTGTTTATCTTTATTAACACTTCTCCACCATTTGCTATAAGCTAATTTTTGAGCTCTCTTTTCTGGTTTATTATAATATCGCGTACGGTTTCGTTTATCAGCTCCAGGATTATTTTTTCGATATCTACGAGAGGCTTCTACAACATTTTCTTTATTTTCTTGAGACCATCGTTTAATACCAGCTAATGCTGTTTCTTTATGGTTAGCATAATAAGTATAATGATTTTCTCTAGTACAAGTGCAACAAGTTGAAGAAGATACTAATTTTTTATCGATATGTCCTCTTGGACATGGTTTTCCTGTAAAAAAGTGTTTTAATCCTTGTTCTTTAGCTTCTTTTCTAGTTATAATTTGTTCCATAAAATTTCCCTATTGAATAAATTTAAAATTTGAGTATAATTAAATTTTAAATTTATTTATGACATCACGAATCGAGGCTTTCCAAATATGAATACTCAAGATATTGAATCAATTATGTCTGATGAAGATCAAGCAATAGATATGTTTGGTGGAAAGGAAGCGAGATGGTTTCAGATTGCAGCAAGAAATCAAGTTGAAGATATATTGGAACGCAATCCTATTGCTCGTATTTTAGTTCAACTTCCTACTGGAGCTGGCAAAACAATTACATCTGGATTAATTTTTTCGTCTCCTAAAATTCGTAAGATGTTGGGAGTAAAAGATGGAGAGAAATTAAGACTGTTATTTATTGCACATAAACATCGATTATTAACGCAAGCAGAACGAGTTTATGCTGAAGAATCTGGTATTGAATTAATAACACAAAGTGTTTTTTCAGATATTCCACAAGATGTAATGGATAAAGGATGGCATATTGTTTGTATTGATGAGGTTCACCATGAAGGTGCTAACACATATCAATATCATTTAGAAGTATTAGGTAATTTTCCAATCATAGGTTTAACAGCCACTCCTGATAGGGCAGATGGGTTGGTCATAAAATTTGATGAGATTATTAATCCTATCAGTCGTGAACAAGCTGTTGCTGAAGGATGGTTAGCACAAACTAATATTCATTCTTTCGTTGATGTTACATCAAGAGATAAAATTGATATCATGACTGACATCTTTACCAACTTTGCTCACGAAATGGGTCAAACTTTGGTTTTCGTTAAAACCAAAAAAGAAGTAGCATCTTTAACATTAACACTTCGTAAACTTGGTTATCAAGCAGTTGGTCTATTAGATTCATCTGGAGCAGAAGTAGATTTCTTGTTAGATCAATTCTCTGCTGGTAAAATCCAATTTATTGTTAACTGTAACTATATCTCAGAAGGGGTTGATGTTGTTGGTTGTACTGATGTTATTGGTGCTCGTCAATTTGGATCATATGCTCAATTAAATCAAATCATTGGACGGGCAGCGAGACCTGACTCTGAATGTAATTATTGGGAACTTGTTAATCCATTAAGTGGAACGAATTTGGATGCTACGGTTATTGTTGGTATTCCAGAAAGTCATCGTTTGGTATGGAAACAAGGTGAATCATGGTTACAACAAGAATTTGATTATGTGACACATAGAACAAATAAACAACTTGGAATTGCATCTGGATTGGCAATGGGTCATCGAGTAGAACATTAATAGGAGAACTGTTGTGGCAAATGTAATGTCTAAATTCAAGAAGTATAGAAACTTACCTAAGTCAAAAGGAAAGTTTGGAGCTATTGTTACATCCACAACAAATAAACCTGATAAGGGATTATTAGATGGACATTGTAATGTAACAGCTTGTCAACGACCTCATGCAATTTATTATAACAAGAGTACACAAAAGTATTATTGTCATGAATGTGCACTGGAAATCAATAGATGGAATGTTAATGATTCCGTTGAATTGTATGGTACTCCACATTTGTGTGAATTGGATGAGAAATATAAACATTTAACTAGAGATGAATTAATTGAACTAATTTTGTCTCGTGAGGAGTAAAGTATGGACATTCAAGATTATCGTGAAGTATGGATCATCATTAAAACTGCCTTTCTATATTTGTGGAGTTATCATCCATTTATTACTGTAGAACTTGTACTATTATTTGTGTTGAGTCAAGTTTGTCTTTATAAACACAAACAATCAACACATAAGGAGTAAAGTATGAATTTCTTTCAAGATGTATATGAATCTTGGGTAGCTCGTAATGCGATAACAGTTCATATGTGGAATACACATCCATATGCTTGCACTGTGTTTCTTGTTTCAGTAATTGGTTTTTATGTCTGGATTTGGAAACGTAAAAATAAATCAGGAGAGAGGTATGGACTTCATTAAAGACGTATGGACAACTTTCATTACTGATAATGAAAATACAACCCAATTGTGGGTTGATCACCCAATAGTATCAGATATAGTTATTATTACCATTGTTTTAACATACTATTTAGGTTGGAGGAAACACTAATGAAACAATCAAAAATTGGTGCAGTTAGAACTGTACTTTTACCACTCAACATTGGAATACTCGCACATTATTATGATCGTCGTGTAAATGATATCAAATTAAAAGTAGTATTAACAAAAGATGTTAGTAAATGGTCACAAGAAGAACAAAATAAGTTGTGTAATGATATCAAACAACTTGTACCTAATTGTTTAGATGTAAAAATTAAAACATCTACACAGAGTTATCGAATGTCAGGTTGGAATTATTTGGATATCTCAACTCCTTCTACAATCAAGAAAAGAAAAAAGCGGAGATATCCATGACCCCAACGGCTGAATTATTGAAATTAATAACACTTCAGGATCTTCAAGTTCAAGAAATAAAACAGCATTTGGTTAAAATAGAACAATTTGTTGATCAACAACAAAAACAAATTCAAAATCTGATAACTGCTAATCGAAATTTAGTTACAAGACTAAATCGATTGGATAAACTTCAACGTGACGACCATCAAGGGATGTGGTAATATTTTAAATATTATTATCCTTCTTTATTATTAAAAGAAATCCATTTAAAATCCAATGGATTTCTTTTATTTTAACTTCACAAATTAAAATTAATATATTTTTACATTTAATTAAAAGTATATTAATATCAAATTACCCTCAATTGACTTTTTTATTATTATATTGTATAATAACTTTACAATTATAATAATAATAAAACATGGATAACAATCTCAAACGAGATAGGTTTATATCAAAAGCTAATCGTATACATAACAACAAATACAATTATTCAGATGTTGTGTATGTGAATTCTCATACCAAAGTTACTATTATATGTGAATTACATGGTAACTTCAATCAATTACCTACTAATCATTTACAAGGACAACAATGTCCTATATGTGGTATCAACAAACGTACACAATGTTTAACAAAAACACAAGAAGCTTTTGTACTCGAATCATCTATTATACATAATAACAAATATGATTATAGTTTAGTGAAATATATAAACACTCACACTAAAGTTGATATTATTTGTCCTATCCATGGATTATTTTCACAAAAACCAAGTAATCATTTAAACTTAAAACAAGGTTGTCCTAAATGTATAGTATCACGTCGAATTAATACCAATTTATCAAAATATAATGTTTGTAATCCTAAACAGAAACACATGGTAACAGCTCTAAAATTTTTACAAGACAAAGAATGGTTAAAAGATCAATATCTTATAAAAGGCAAAACAGCATTGCATATTTCAGATGAACTCGGATTAGATAACACAGGATCGACTGTTGGAAAATGGTTATATCGACATAATATTCCAATACGACACAATGTTGGATTCTCTCAAAAATGTATACATTGGTTATCAAATATTGCACAAATTGAAAATATAGAAATTCAACATGCTGGTAACATAGGAGAATATAAAATATCAGGAACAAGATATAAAGTTGATGGATACTGTGAAGAAACAAATACGATATATGAATTTCATGGTGATTGTTGGCATGGAAATCCTATATTATTTAAATCCAGTGAATATTGTAATCCTTGGTCATCATTAACCGCTGGTGAATTATATAAACAGACAATACAAAGAGAAGAATTAATCAGACAATTAGGTTATAATTTAGTAGTAAAATGGGAAACAGATATTAATAAGGATATAAAATGAAAACTCAATTACAACAAAGAGAAGTAATAAAATCAAATGTGGGAGTAGAAAAAGAGTTTACTATAAAAGCATCACCAGCCGCGTTTTCTATTCTTTCAAGTGGATTATATGCTAATAAAATATTAGCAATAGTGCGCGAACTTTCCACAAACGCATACGATGCACATGTGGCAGCGAATAAAAAAGACATACCAATTGAAATTAAACTACCAAATTCTTTAGATGGAAGTTTCTATGTAAAAGATTTTGGAACTGGATTATCACATGAGGACATATTAACAATATACACTACATATTTTAGTTCAACTAAAGATAACAGCAATGATTACGTTGGAATGTTAGGATTAGGATCTAAATCTCCTTTTAGTTATGTTAGTAATTTTATTGTTGAATCAAGACAAGATGGTATTAATAGAATATATTCTTGTTTTAAGAATGAATTAAATCTTCCATCTATTACTCTTCTTTCAGAACTTGAAACAGAAGAAGAAAATGGAATGACTATAAGATTAACAACACAATCAAAAGATCATGAAAGCTTTAGAACAGCTGCAAGAACAGCTTTCATGTATTTTGACCCTAAACCAGTTATTATCGGTCAACCTGATTTTTCACCATATTCAGTTAAACATACATTGTCTGGTACTAATTGGAAATTAAGAGAAGCAGATTATTATTCTTACTATAAAGGTCCAAGAATTGTTCAAGGGTTTATTAGTTATCCAATTGATCATAATATTTTATCACAACATGATATATCTGATATTGTACAAGTCTTATTAAGTACTAATATAGATCTTTATGTAGATATCGGTGAAGTTGATATTGCAGCATCACGTGAGGCTCTCTCATATGATCCAAGAACAATAAGAAATCTAATTAACGCATTAGATAACGTTGCAACAGAAATTCAATTGGCTATTCAAAAACAATTTGATGAATGTACATCTGAATGGTCAGCTTGTCTATTATTGGATGACTTATTAAATAACCAAACCAATGAATTTAAAAACGTTGTTCAATCATTTGACAATGTACAGAAATTTACATGGAATAATAAACCTATTAAAACAACATATACATTTGATCCCGATTTGTTGAAAGATGCTCAAATATTATCATTTGATTTATCATATGATAAGATTAGATTAAATTTACATACAACAGAATTAGAACCTAGTATAAGAGTCAGAAAAAACCAACGGGTAATATTGGATCCTTATTATCGTTCGAGACAAGTATATAGACAATACTTGAGTAATATGAGAGGTAAAGGAATTAATAAACCACAATTATTAGTTATTAGACCCAATAAAAAACGTGATATGTTAATAGATTCATTACCTAAATTATTAGAAGTAATGGATAATCCTGAATATTTAATAACTGATCCTCTTGTTTCAACAAGACCAGTATATAATAAATCAATTAGAACACAACGAGCAAAAGAATCAAAATTATATTGGAAAGGATTTAGAACGACAAGTTCCATTTATTATCCTAAAACTATCTATAAATTTAGTCATGTTTGTTGGGATCATGAACTTATTGATGTAAGTGAAGGTGGAATATTCGTTTCAATTCATAATAGTGCTATATCTTTGAATGGTCATCAATTCTTGAGTTTTGATAAGTTTCTTGAAAATTGTATCAATCTTGATATTATTAACAGTAAGACCAAAATATATGGTTTCACAGAAAAAGAACTAAAACAAATAAAAACTCACAATTGGGTTAACTTATTTGATTTGGTTAGAGAGAACTTTAAAACAAATTATGATGTGTATGTTAATAGTTTAGTATTTAATAATTTACCAATGATTAATTACACTACTCCATATAATACATTACTTAATTATATGATAGACGAATGGAATAGATTTGAACACTATTATGATAATGATTTTGGTACATTTATAACTAAACTGAAAGATATAAAAGTAGCAGCACTTAATATAGATGGTAAATCTATTGGTCAAATAGTTGATACTCTTAAACTTGATTTGTTTTCTGTTTCATTAAAAACTAAAAGACAACAACTAATTGATGAATGGCAACATATAATATCAGTCCGTTATCCAATGTTAACCATCATTGATTGGCCATATTCCATAGATTCAATTACACAATCAAATATATTACAATTACTATCAACATATTTTAACCTCGTTGACAATTGTAATAAAATAAACGATAATACTTTACACTCTTTATAAGGACATAAACATGATCCCTTTTATTCTGACACAAAACCAAATTACTATGGTTATTGGTAATAAACCATACACCGTAAATGAAGATCATATAAACTATGAAGCAATCATATATGAAATTCGTGGAGATCAAGATCCAGATGTTCTCCTTAATCTAATTGATGTAGCTAGAACCATTCAAAATTATTTTGAACAAGAAACAAATGAATTAGTTGTTGATCTTGATGCTGGTAGAATTACTTTTAATGGAAAAGAAGTTCATTCTTTGCTTGTTACAAAAATTGTTGAAATGTATAGACAAGGATTTAATGTTAATCCAATGGTTAACTTTATGGCTAACCTTTATCAAAATCCATCCGAACGAGCAATCGACGAACTTTATGGATTTCTTGAGTATGGTAAATTACCAATTACATCTGATGGTTGTTTCTTAGCATATAAAAAAGTTAATAACGACTATACCAGTGTTCACGATAGAACATTCAAAAACGATATTGGTACCATCGTTTCTATGCCACGCGAAGACGTTGATGATAACTCATCTAGAACTTGCTCTTCTGGTCTACACTTATGTTCACATGAATACTTATCTAATTATAGTGGTGATAAAGTATTGATTCTTAAGGTAAATCCAAGAGATATTGTTTCTATTCCAACTGATTATAATAATACGAAGGCAAGGGCGTGTCAATATGAGATTATTGGTGAATTAGGACAACCTAATATTAAGGCTGCTGTTACTGAGAAAAAACCAGTATTACCTGAATTAGTTGCTGATTTGTCGGATTATGAATTACAACCACCAGTAAAAGATCAACAATATTCATCATTTTTCCAAGCTGCCTATAGTATTGGATATTATACTGGAAGAAATAAAGGTATTCAAGATAAGGAAATTGTAGAAGAAGGTGATACAGTTGTTATTGCAGATGATAACGAATGGATACTTTCTTATAAACAAGCATTAGATATTAATAAGGGATATGATCTTGGATACATAGATGGAAAAAGACATAACAAAAGACTAGTTCCAAAAATGGAATATACAGATATTACTGTTGAATGTGCAGCAGACACATATTAAATATTAATAGGTGAAGATATGGCTGAGATATATAAAATTCGTAGTGCCACCACTGGATTATATTCCAGTGGTGGTAATAGTCCTAAGTTTACCAAAACAGGTAAAGTTTGGAGAGCCAGAAATCATTTAACTTGTCATTTGAATCAGTTAGATAGACATGGTAGACATACATATGAGCAGAATAATGCTTATATCGAAACCATTGAAATTCAAGAAGTTGTTGCTTCTACTGAATCTGTCAGTGATTATATTAAAGAACGAGATAGAATTCGACAAGAACATGAACGACAATTACAACAAGCACGAGAAGAAGCTGATCGTAAAAGAAGAAAAGAACAATACGATAAACTTCATAAGGAGTTTGGATAAGTTATGAGTTGTGTTACCTTTGAATCATTTAACCAGATTGCTGTTGTTGCGGGATCAGTTGGTATTATCTTTTTCGGTTTATTGTGTATTATTGCTGTCACAATTAATGAGAGAAAGAAGAGGAGAGATAAACTTGAAAAGTTACAAAAAAGTCAAGAAGAATTAATTAAACAAATTCGATCTATAATTGAACAAACCGCTAAGATAAAAGAAAGACTAGAAGAACAGTATAAATAAACATAAACCGAGGTATTATATGAGTAATATACCAGATCCAGTACCAACAATAACTTGGAAAAACACTTTTTATAGTCAACTTAGTTTCTCATTTGAAGACCTAGCTGATTTAGCAAAGATAGTAAGATATCCTTATTTTTGTCATCATGGATCTGTATATGATTCAAATACCAAAGAAAAAGTAAGTGTAACAGAAGAAGACTTGGATTATTATTTTCTTTAATTATATTTTGTCCTCCCATTTGAAAAATTTTTGAAAATCGATTATAATTTTTTTATTAATTATTTTAATGGGAGGTATAACAATCTCGATTGTTATATTGATATATGAGACAACGACACGATAATGAATGGTTTTTGAGTAACGCTCATACTATCCACAATAGTAGGTATCAATATCCTGACTCATATTCAACCTTACATACAAAAATTAGGATATTATGTCTTATTCATGGAGAATTTCTCCAAACCCCTGCTAAACATATATATTCAAAAACGGGATGTCCCCAGTGTGCAGGAAAATATAAAGACACCCAATCATTCATTCGTCAAGCTAATTTGGTACATAATAATAAGTACCAATATCCCGATCCTTACGTAAAAGGGAATACAAAGATTAGAATTATTTGTCCGATACATGGCATATTTTATCAAACACCTATAAACCATTCAATATTGGGACATGGATGTAAATTGTGTGCAAATGAATTAAATAGAACATTAAAAGCACATTCATTGTCAGAATTTGTTGATAGATCTAATAAAATACACAATGATAAATATTCATATGATAATGTAGTATATGTCAATAACTCAACTAAAATCGATATAATATGTCCAACACATGGAATATTTCATCAACGACCAGGAGAGCACTTGAGAGGAGTAGGTTGTCCTAAATGCACATCGAGATACAGCAAACCAGCTATTAAATGGTTACAACAAATTTCAACTAACAATAATATTAACATTCAACACATGTTAAATGGTGGGGAATACAGAATTCCGAATACCAGATATTATGTTGATGGATTTTGCGTTGAAACAAATACGGTATACGAATTTTACGGAGATTATTGGCATGGAAATCCAAATATATTCGACCCCCACGAAATTAATGCTACAAATTATGTTACAATGGGCGAACTTTATCAAAGAACAGTAAAGAAAGAACAAATTATACGCGATCTAGGATATAATTTAATTTTTATATGGGAAAGCGATTATAAAAAATTACCTATTGAAAATAATTAAATTTGTAGTAAAATATAATTTTTAAAATCAAATTAATAGGAAGGAATCACATGATTCATTATGACCCATCACGAATTACGGTTGAGATTGTGCGTCTTAAATCTGTTACAACTGCTTTGGGAGGATCAATTTCAGTACTTGACGAAGAAAACTCTTCATATAGAAAGGAAGTTACCAAACGCATCAAGTGTCCTTTATCTGTAGCAAGAGCCTTCATTCAAAAACATAAAAAAACAACTAAATATTTAATTCCTGTTATCACAGCTATAGTAAAATATGATGATATCGTGCTAACTTTGGAAAGACACCCACTCGGCACATTCGGTGAAATGGAATCACTTGGGTTCGATGGTGAAATGAAAAAATGGCAACCTGATAGCGAACTCAATCTAGATCGCTATATCAATCCATTAATCTTTAAACCAACTCGTGAATGGTTCTTCGATGGTCGATATATCTATTCATTTAATAGTTTGGATATTGATAAAGAAATAGCCAATGCTCAACATCTAACCGAAGATGGTCAATTCCGTAAATTGATTTGTATGTCTATCGATACACAAGAACTTGCCAATGCAGACAAAATCACTCCAACAGAAAGAACTTGTGTAACTTTCGTTTCCAATACAGGTCAATATTCAATCTCTCCTCCAATCTGGAAAGATCTATCAACAGTTGGTGCCAATAAATTAGAAGATGATGAATCAAATCCTTCTATCAATATGTACTCATTCAATAAGATTGATGAACAAATGTCTGTCAATCTTAATTTCGCATTAGCTGCAGGTCGTAGTATTGGTTCTATGTTTGGTTATAATTTTGTTGAGCCACTTCAATTACCAAGATTGATGATTGATCTTCATACAGTCAATCTTCCAAACGTTCCTAAACAAATTCGAGCCACATATGACATTGGAATACGATTTACTCATGCAATGGCTTGGTTATTAGGTTTGCTTCGAAATGCAGATAATCTTGATAATTATATCATGATGAGATCATTAATGAAGTACTTAACACAAAAAGGTGTATATCGTAATACTGCCTTTAAAGCACAAAATGTCTTCCAAGAAGGTCATTCAGTTCAAACTGTTCCACTTAAATCAGTTGATGAATTACTTGATGAAGACAACTTTACAAGATTAAACTTGATCAATATTATCGAACAAGCAAAATCAAGTGCTCGTCGTAAATCATCTGGTACCATGAACATTGGTGGATTAATTAGTGAGGTATAAAAACATGTTGTTAACCAAACAATTATTGGAACGAGCTAATGCTTGTGAAGGCTCAATTTTGTTTTGTGAGAAACATAAATTATTTGGTCTTCCTCTTTCACTTCTTACTGAGGTGAAAGGAGATCATTCTGGATTTGTTAAATGGCTTAAATCCAGAACATTTGATGTGGATGAACAACAAAATCAAATTAAAATTAGTTGGTGGAATGGACAATGGATAATAAAACAATTTGATGAACGAGATAATCAAATTCGTGAAGAAGACAATACTGGGTTTTGGTGGACCAAACAGTATGATGAAAATAACAACGAGATCCGTTTAGATAATTCAAATGGGTTTTGGATAACTCATCTGTATGATGAAAATCAAAATCTGATTCGTTGTGATAATTCGTTTGGTGAATGGCAGACAAAACAATACGATGAACGAAATAATTTAATTCGTTCCGATCGACACAATGGTAATTGGTTCACTAACCAATATGATGATCGAAATAACAAAATACGATTCGATAATTCATATGGTAATTGGTTCACTAACCAATATGATGATCAAAACAATATAATCGGATTTACTAATTATGATGGATTTTGGTATATCAATCAATTTGATGATCGAAATAATCATATTAGTTATGAGGATTCAACTCATTATTGTTGGACCAAATATTACGATGAAAACAATAACAAAATGCGTTTTGAAGATTCGGATCAAAATTGGCACGAATATCATTACGATGAACGACATAATATTATTTCGTTCAGAGATTCCGACGGGGCTTGGTGGACACAACAATACGATGACTGTGATAATGTAATCAAATATGAATCATCATGTGGATTAGTTGAACCACATATTATCGAATATTGGCCTAACAGTCAATTGAAGAAATATGACAGTCTGGAAATTCCATTGTATATTCCTACTCAATCACAATAACAAAAGGTTTTTATGTTAGAAATTATCATTTACATTTTAGCAATAGTAGTTGCAGTTCCCGAATTGGTTATTTGGTCACTGAATACATTGTTTCAACTTCATATCGAATATACAATGGCAACTTGGTTTGCTTCTTTGGTATTAACATCCATAGTTGTTGTGAAGTTTGGTGAGTAAATATATTCATATTTACCCTATTGACTTTTTCAAAAAAGTAAGTATAATATACTTTAATAATTAAATGTTATTCAACAGATAATTAGAGTACAAAAAACAATCTTTAACACAACTATAATGTCTAATTACAGAATAGGAACCAAATTATGTCAAACGTTCATCAATTAATTCGCAACGCCCAAGTCAAAGTTAGTAAAGTCAAAAATGAAAAAGGTCACGATTGTGCCCATATTGAAGTAAATGGTCAATATGAACACACTTTTCCACCAAAAAGTCGTGTAACAAGACATCTCGATGTCATGACCCCTGAAATCCTCGAAACACGCCTTGATGGCGGTACCTACTTCTTCGTTGAAGATCAACTTGTCGATTGGAGAGATGGCCATTATAATGGCTTCATCCACACAGACGGAATGGTAGACCAATATATGGAACTACTTGGATATGTTCACAAAGAAGATTTGGCATTTGCTCATCGTCGTAAACTGGCAGATGACAAAATTCTGCTCAGATCAGTTTGGGACAAGAACGAGATTATCGTTCCTGGATATGTTAGTGGAGGAGAGTTCCATTCAGAATTGTCATTTGTCTGGAATCCGTTTGTTACCTTTATTAACAGTTCATTTGATTTAGTACGATTGATTTGTACTAATGGAATGGTAGGAGTTACATCCTTCCTCAATACAAAAATTCCATTGTTAAATCGTCAAACTGAACACTTGGATATTGCAGCTCGTCAGATCCAAAATAAAGTTAGTTCAATCGTTATCGATCGTGTTCAAATTATGGCAGATACAAGAGCTTCTGTTGGTCAATGTCTATTACTCGAGAATCATATCCTCGAACGCGTAGTTACATCAATTGAACAACAAGAACATCGTCGCTTGTTAGGTCTATTAAATGTTGTTTCTCCACAGAACCAATTGTCACACATATACAAACCGTCAGTCTTTGATAACAAAGATCTAGCGGCACAACTTCCATCTCATATCACAGAATTCGACGCGTTCAATATCGCAACTGAGCTGAGAACCCATACTACTGAATCAAGAGGTAGCTCAGATTTCAGCCTTGACAAATTTTCTAATGGATTATTGTTTAATGATAACAATCAACTCATATCAATGGGGAGCAAGTCAACACCGGCATTAGCAACATTTTCAGATCCTGATGCGGCGTTTATTGGACAACAAGATATTGTATTACTTTCATAGTAAGTACATATTTGTTTAAGTTGTTCTAATGTAGCATCACTCTTTAATCTATTCGCTAACCAAGAAATAACCACAACATTCCCCTTAACATAGCCTTTCTCTGGTATAATTCTATCCAAAGAAGGGCTATAATCATTTTTTCCAAATTCAATCCCCCACTTGAATGGTTGTCCAAATACAGGACATACTTCAGGAATGATAATATCATCTAATGTCAAATCAAATAAAACTTTCAAACGTTTTGCTCGTTGTTTAGCACTATTAAACAACGAACGTTGTAAATTTTTGTAATACTTATGTTTACTATATTTTAACCGTTCTGGTTCTGATTTATTGTTATACCAAGTTCTACTACGCTTATTTCGAACGGTTTGTTCTTCTTTGTCATAAAATCGTTTACCTGATATTACACACTGTTCTTTATTATCATGTCTATATTTTTTAACAATATCTACTCTTCGTTGTCTATATTCTGGATCTCGATCACACTTATCACGAACATATTTGGCAGCTTTAGCTTTATGTATCTCACATAAGCATCCGCTACTAGATGTTAATCGTTCTCCTATACCACCAAGAGTACATTTGGTACCTAAAAAATATCTTTTCAATCCTTTTTCTTTTGCTTCTTTTCTTGTAATTATATCCATAATAATTCCAGTTGACATCCAAAAGAAATTATAATACAATTTAAAAAGTTTTTCAACTTTAATATACTTAATACCACTATGGAATCCACTGTAAATTTTGTCAATATTAATTCCCAAATCGTTAAACTTAATGATATCGTTAAAATCGATTTGTCAAAATTTAAAAGTGAAACAATTGATGTGTATTTAATTGATAATCAAGTAATTGAGGTAACAGGATTTCCTGCTTTAGAATTAATTTGGTTAATAAAACCTAGTGTTTTAGAAGGTAAAACCAATATAAGATTTAAGAAGAATAGTTGGGTTATTCATAATTTGATAGCTCATCCATTAATGCAAATCTTAGCTTGGTTCAAAATGTATAAACAAGCAATTTGGATTCATGATATAACTGTTCCTAAACCTATAAGATTCAAATAATTTTCCCTATTGAAAATTTTGTTGAATTTTAGTATAATAAATTTAATTAAAAATTAATAGGTAGAAATATCATGTCAAGTGATCCTAACGAAATAATCCATTTTGTCGAACAAGAATGGCACTATAACCTACTGAAAAGATTTGGCTATGAACCAGATAATATTTCAGCTGTTGGATTAGTTAGAAGTTATATTTGGACACATCCAATAACTAAACATAAAATCCGATATAGTATCGGTGTAAATGCTGATTATTGGACTGATTTGGAAGTAATAGGCAAACAAGGTTATTGGTCAACTCTTGAACAACATTTAACAGATTTAGCAGGCAAAAGTAATGATTGATAAATCTACCTTACTTAATATCGAAACACCTAATAATATGTGTCCCTTTTGTCAAAAAAGCCTTTTACTGATTCGATCCCAAAATCATAAAATATGCGTAGATTGTGGTAGAAAATTTCTTTGGGAACTTAAACCAAATCAATTACCTCTTATTTTACATCAACGGTGAGTTATGAAAAGAAAAATCATACAAATTACATATGATAATAGAATTCTTATTGCTCTATGTGATGATGGAACAATATGGAAAGGATATCTTGGAGAAAGTACAGTTTGGTATCAACTTTCAGATGTTCCTCAACCAACAAAAGAAGAACAACCACAACTTGATCTCACATTAAGTATAGACCTATATAAATTGAATACTATTAAGGACAACTGATGATTAATATCAATAATATACCAATACATATTTGGCAACCAAGTCAATTAGATTTTAGTAATCTACCACATTTAAATGATGGTATACATTATTATATCAATTGCGATCTGAATCAAGATCAATATGATTCTCTTCTTGACATTGTTAAAGAGAAACTACATGAAAGCCTAAATTTATCAGAACATCTAGGTGCAGGTGTAAAATGTCTTATCAAAAATACTCCTATATTTGATCTGTCATTCAACGATTGTCAAATAAATCAACATAATATTAATGTGATTAGACCCTATATGTCTAATCAATCATTAGCTATTTGGGGAAATCTGTTTGTATTTGATGATATTGGTTATCCTTTCTTTGATAAACCTGAGAAATCAATTCATTCTAAGTTTATCGAATTAGCCAAAGAAAGAGATGCAATGATCGAGACAAATTTAATATCAGAAATTAAATTACTCGAACACCAACGAGCCATCCTTCTACAAATTGTTAATGATTTGGATAAACAAATAGAGAAACTACGATCAAATAAATTTATTCAGGAGAAACATAAATGAAACTCCTTAAAGAAACTACTACAACTTTCCCACCTAAAATTAGACATACTTATCTAACAACAAAAGATAAATCTCAATTATTAGGCTATATCCCTGTGGGACAAACAAAATTAATCAGATTCAAAATACCTAAACAATTCACCTACAGAGATAGAACTTTCCAAGAAATTAAAATGTAATCCCTCAATAATATTGAGGGATTATAATTTTTATACTGTTGTATTATAGGTACCAACAGAAAAAACATGTACATAATAATCTGTTTGTCCAATAGTAATTGTCGTTACAGTTCCTAAATTACCAAACAACACCGGTGACTTTGGATACATCTTTTGATATCTTAATATCACTGTTCCACTTCCCCCTGCCCCACTAACATTCGTACTCGCATGCGACGCTCCACCACCACCAGATCCTGTCCCATTAACACCATTTGTAGCTTGTGCTTGCCCACCATATCCATCAGCTCCTCGACCACCTACACCAGATCCTCCATTATATCCTGGATCAACAGATGAATAAACAGATCCACCTCCACCACCAGCATACCATAATGCAGTTCCAGTTATCGATGATTGTATACCAATTCCACCTACAGGCGGATACGTACTATTAGCAGCTCCACCAGCTCCACCACCACTTCCAGCATATCCAGCAATTCCACCATATTGTGGTGGAGTTGGTCCACCCGTTCCACCAAGATTACCTTGCCCTACTGTTCTCGTTCCTATTGTACCTCCACCTCCAGTTCCTCCTGATGAACCACCTGATCCTGAAGCATTTGCTCCAGAACTACCATAACCACCACCAATAGCAGTTAAAATAGTACCACCAATATTAAGAATAGAATTACTCCCATTATTACCATGAGTACTTCCTGTTCCGGAAACACTTGCTCCTCCTGTTCCAGTTGTTATACTAACAGATGTACCTTTAGCAGGAAATGCTACAGTCCCCTGTAATAATCCTCCTGCTCCACCTCCACCAGAATAATAAGCACTTCCTCCAGATCCTCCACCTCCAACAATTAAATAATCTAATGTTGATGGTAATACTCCTGGTATCAATACGTTCGCTACATCAATAGCACTTATATAATAAACAAATGTCATCCTTTTCTCCTTTCAATATGTACTTCTATTTATTATTTCCCAGTTGACTTTTTCTATTTTTTATATTATAATATCTCTCAATTTGCTTAAAAGTTTATGGATATTATTTCAAGAAAAGAAGCTAGAGAACAAGGATTAATTAGATATTTTACTGGTGTTCCATGTAAACACGGCCATATGTCTGAAAAACTTACTTCATCTGCTACTTGTCTCGAATGTATTAGACTCGACTCCGCTAAAAGTCGAAAAGAAGATTGGCCTCGCGTACATAAACATTATAAGAAATATGCCAAGACCCACAAAGAAACTTTAAATAAAATTGCACGATCATCTTATAATCGTAAAGATAAACAAGAACGAACACAAATACAATTTGATCAAAGACAATCTAGATATACTTCTTATTTGTTGTCAAGAGTAAAAGGTAGAGCTAAACATAAAGGAATTGAATTTAATATCACACTAGATGATATTGTTATTCCAACACATTGCCCTATATTAGGTATTCCATTGGATTTTAATAAAGGACATAGTAGAGATAGTACACCATCTATAGATAGAATAGATAACAAATTAGGTTATATCAAAGGAAATATTGCAGTTATAAGTATGAAAGCAAATCGTTTAAAAAGTGACGCCAGTATATCTGATGTCAGAGCCATTCTATCATATATGGAACAACATTTAGAGAACAAAGTATGAGTTATCAAAAACATCTACATTTACCCACTAATACAAAAGGACAAGATTATATCGTTGGAGATTTACATGGACATTACGATATCCTTATGGAACTATTATCTAGGATTAATTTTAATCCCGAAGTTGATAGATTGATAAGTTGTGGAGATATGATTGACCGCGGACCTGATTCACTTAAATGTGCTGAACTAATATACGAGGATTACTTTTATTGCACATTAGGAAATCATGAACTTATGATGATTCAATCCATCCTCAAAGGTAATTCCCAATATCACGAAACTTGGATATATAACGGTGGTCTCTGGCATAAAGCCTACTCAAAAGAAGAATTAACACAATTAGCTTGGGATATTGCCCATAAACCACTTATCATCTCAGTGGGCGAAAATGAAAATAGATTTAATATAACTCACGCAGAACTTGTCGCTTATAACCATTATCACGAACTTCAACTAATCGATAACTCTTGGATCGATGATTGGAAATTTAATTCCGGTCAAGAAGATGATATCCTTTGGGGTAGACAAATATTTAATGCCCATTGGTCCTATCACCAAAATAAAAGAATCTTTACAAAAAGACAATTCCATTCTAATCAATTATCTCCTACTTATGTCGGTCATACAATGACACAAAATTCCGACCTCATCCAATTTCAACAACATATCTATTTAGATACAGGTATATCTTTAGGTAATAAACTTTCTATCGCCTCCCCTACCCTTAATAAATATTTTCAATTAGATCATAAACATTTCCTAACTACTAAAAACCTTAACGACATTACTAAAATAAATACCCCATAATACAATCTAATTACATAGAAAAAGGACTTTCTATTATGAATAATAACTTACCACTCAATTCATTCATCATCGCCAAAAAACCAGAATGCCCTTGCAGAGGCGGCGGCTTTACCCAAGTTCAAGGCACTATACAAAAAATTATTTCTAATCAATCTGGTACTTGGTATTACCTCTCTTCTGGCTCAACCATTAACGCAGATTGGATTATCTCATCACAAACCCCTAATCAATAATAAAGGACTATTATTATGTTTACCATCTTCCTCTCTATCTTCATCTCCCTCATCCTAATCTTCTCCTTGAAACAAATCTCTACCTATTCAAATTTCATCAGAAACTTTATCCTAACCGCAATCTCTCCAGATGTCAAATCTAAACTTCACCCAAATTTCCACCCCATCACAAATATAGCCATCATCCATCATTTCCTTTGGACCTTAATCTGGCTACCCATTACATTTATTTCAATCATCCTTCTCATATCTAACCTCTTCTTCCAACTCCCCGATTGGTTAATTATAATCATTCCCTTCATAACCGCTTCCTCCTTAACACCAATCATTACTTTCAAAAAACCACATTGGCTTACCCAATGGTCTAATAATATTATCATCTCTACTCAATTAGTTCAATTAGATAACGTTACTAACCAATTACATCTAATCAAAAATCAACTACAACAAGTAGTCAATGATCAAATATCTTTGTCAGATTCAGAACTTAAACAATTATACTCTCAAGCCTACTTCCTTATCTCTATATCCCAATCACTTAAACATAATATAGAACTACAATCCAATAAATTATAATTGTTCCAACAGTACCATTACTTTAATACAATATCAATACGAATATCAATTAATCAATGGTACAGTATACCTATACTAGTAAATATATCAATAGTACCATACCTTTACTAGTAAACATAATTAATACATATTCACACTATATGGGGTCATCATATATCATATCAATTAATACTCTCTTATCATATTTCATCACTATACACAAATAGTTATCATATATGATAACTTCCACAGATTCCGCACTGTATAACATCATAACATAATACTATTCCCTATAGCCCATAATACCCTTCTATATCAATATATTACACTCAATTACATAATGGTCCAGTAACAATGGGGTGCATTTACACCCCTAACGGCTATTATTGGACGAACACCCACAGTTTCTGCGGCTTCTACTATGGTCGAGTTTGAATTATGGTGGTGATGAGATGGTTGTTTCTTGTATGAATAACAGGAAAAAATGTGTTTGTCACGCGGGTGAGTATAAAAGTTTTAGGGTAAAGGTAAGATTATAAAGGATTTATCATATATGATGACTATAGAATGTATCATTACCTAGTTATGATATATGATCAAACACACTACTCCAGGTCATGATATTTCATATACCTTCCTAAACTATTTTAAATAGTTATCTAACTTATTGATTTTATTGAGAAATTTTACTTTAACCAAATTGGTAATTAAAAGATTGTAAAAAATGGGTGAACAGAAAGAGTCAAAAAATGTGTTTTTCACCCGGGTGAGTATAAAAACTAACATTTGGACTGAGGTTTTCCCAGTTGATTTTTTGTAAAAAGGGAGTAATATCTTCATTTTATTAATTATATAGAGAGCCATTATGTATCAAATAATACAAGATGATAAATTTCAGTTAGAGGTAAAGACAGTTACATTGGAAGAAGCAACTGATGTATTATATCAATTGGATGATATATGGGATATGTACAATAATGGAAATAAAATACCATATTATTGGGAAGCTAAACCTACTTCCGTTATTGTATCTATGAGTGATGATACATATCTCAAATTGGGTGTATTAATAACTGATATCATGTCTAAAGTAAAGACAAAGAAGGACAAATATGATGTTAGTTTTTTAAACATATCAAAGTATAAATGGACGAGTTTAAACAAAGATGTATTACAATCAATTGGGTTAAAATATAGTAAGGATAGTATCAAATTATTTGAACTTAAACCAGGAAAGACAAAGCCAAGTGGATATGCAATGATAGAATTGCGTGAGCGTGCGGTTCATCGTGTCTTTGATATTTTGGGTCAAAAGTTTGGATATGGATCGGATGGAGAAGTTAAGTTTAAGAGTAGGAAGAAGGAACAACAAGAAGGAGTAATTAAATTGGGTAAGTTTCATAATATTAGTGTTAATGAAGTTATGAACATGGATGGTAGACTTCCATTTAGTGATGTAGCAAAGGGAAAATGTACGACAGAGGAAGGTGTAAAAGTAACATTGAATGAATTTATTAAATGGTGGAATGGAATATAAATTTTGTCCACTTGAAAATTTTTCACTTATTTAATATAATATATTTTTCAAAAATTAAAAAGTGAGGAGAGACGAGATGAGTTCAATAAAGGGTTATTTGGACAGTAAGAAGGTCAGAACGTTTAGTTTGGCTGGATTGACAACTGATATTGGTATCATCATGAAGGAATCAAAAGATGAATGTGCCATTGGTGAACAAATCTTTAAGATCATGTTAGATTATGATCAGAAGTTTGATGATGAGTTATATGCCAGGATTAGTGTAAAAAAGTTAATGGTTGAGTTATATTATATGAAATATGAATTGGATTGTGAGGTCAAGAGTCTAGTTCAAAAAGTATTGGCATATGCTCAACATTTCTGTGATGATCCTGCCTGGTCATTCTTAAAGAGTAATGAGAAGGATATAATTGATGAGGAGGGAAATGTTATACTTAAACCAATGCAAGAAGTTAGACAACAAGTGGTGGAAGGAATAACAACTAAGGTTGCTATTAAAACGGATGCAGTGACGGGTAAGACCAAAATCAAGAAAGGTGGAAAAAGGATATTATGTTTGGAAATGTATCGTAAACATGTTGTGGACGAAGGAATGTCTAATAAGGACTTTGTCAAGTTAATTATTGAAAAACTTGATTTGACGCAAGCAGGTGCAAACACATATGCCTGGAATTGTAAAGCTGGGATATGGGTTTAATTACCCAATTAATCAAAAATCCCAGTTGAAAAAGAATTAAAAATCAGTATAATAATGTTAACAATTTAAACAAATTGTTACCACTTAAATTCATCTTCAATATTAAGGAGACTATTATGTCTACAAACACAAACAATTCAACCAACAACGCATCTGATTCTGAAATCGAACAGCGTGTGGCCTACAATGAATATACATTGGAATGTGCTGCGGCTGGTACAAAACCAAAAACATTTCATCAATGGGCGAATGTTGGTAAGATGTTCTCACCAGCCGAATTGGCTAAAATGAACGGATCGGCTGCTCCTGTTGTTAAAGCTGGATCAACTGAAGTACCAAAAACAATGTTGGCTCGTCGTGTATTTGCACGTCATGCAGCAACAGGTACATTGGTACGGAAAAACATTATCAATGAGTTCCAATCAGAAGCAGGTTGCACACCAGCTGGTGCAAACACTTATTATGCCAATATCATGGCAGAATACAAAAAAGATCATGTTGGGTTTATGGCCAAACATTATGTCGCTCCTACGGCTGAAACAACTGAAGAAAGTACTTCAGTTGATCTGAAAGAAGGATTGGTATCTGAAGATCATTCAGTAGATCCAAATCTGGATTTGGATGCTGGATTTGATACCAGTGACTTCGATTCAGTTGAAGACAACGATCAAGAAGAAGCTGCTTAATCCAATCTAAAGGATGAACATTATATAATGTTCATCCTTTTTTATTTGTAGGAGGATAGTATGGCTGTTAAAATCAATAAGGTTGTGAGACATGATAGTCTCTCAATCAAAGCAACCTATCCAATGGGTTCAATTAAGTTCAAAGTAAATCGATCAGGTGAGACACTTGAATCAACTGGTTTATCAAAAGTTGAACTCAATAAGGTAGTGAAGTTGTGTAAGTTCTTGCCTGGTGAAGTAAATGGACAACGAATTGACAGATTGGAGCAAGAGTTCAAGAAGTATAATTCTGTTCAAGCATTAGCTGCATCAATTCAATAATTAATATTATAACCATTCATATGAATGGTTATATTTTATTAATCAAATAATCCACAGTTGATTAATAAAATATAAGTAGTATAATATTAACAAAAAAATGTGAGGGAATATATATGGCCTACGATGATGATTTTAATAATGTATTAGATAGTATCTTTACTAGTAGTAATTATACTGATGATATAAATGGATTATTGGATGATGAAGATCTTCCTTTAGTTAAAGGTAAATCGAGTAATATTCAGGATAACGATGATTCTGATATTATTATTGTCTCTAATCAATTTGATCCATCTGAATTTGCTGATGATGGAAGTAGTTATGGATCAGATGATGAAGAGGATATGACAGTATCTATCTCAACTATTAATAAACAAAATAAAACTATTAGTAGTCCATTTCCTAATCCAACAGGATACAAGAACAAAATGGAGCATGCAAGAGCAATATATGCTCGAGAGCGTGCAAAAGGTTTTACTAAACGGGCACACTTCATTGCTCTTTTTCAATCTGAAGCAGGATGTACACCAGCAGGTGCATCTACATATTATGCAACAATAAAGAATAGTTAGGGGGAACTAAATGAGTATTGGTCTGATTGTATTAATAGTGTTATGTTTAGTCTCTATTGGTATCTTATTATGGTTATGTTATAAAGCACCATTAGGACGAGAAGACAAAGATGGTTATCATAATCTTGATGACCAATAATTTATTAATATTATAAGTTAGCCAATAAGAATAAAATCAACTGGGAAATCCCAGTTGATTAATTATTTAATTAGGGTATAATAATTAATAATATAAGATTATATGGACATAACTTATGACCGCTAGAGCGGGGTACTATATTTGTTTA
>NZ_SCKY01000101.1:0-810 GCF_004100315.1 Hydrotalea sp. AMD
TCTCAAAAGTATGTTTTTTGTAATAAATTGAATGAATTTGCCGTTTATAAGAGAAACGACATTTATGGATATCACAAACGAACAATGGGACTTGATCTGTGGGTTGATTGAAAAAAATATTCCGGCCAAAAAGATAGCCGGACGTCCTCGAGTAGATGATAGAGCAATTTTAAATGGGATATTATGGATATGTAGAACCGGGGCACCATGGAAAGACCTGCCAGATCGATATCCACCTTATCAGACCTGTCACCGGCGATTTCAGGAATGGGTAAAGTGTTTGCTATGGGAGCAGATATTAAGTCGCCTGGCGGTGGATTTAAAAACTAGGGGAAAGATTGATTTGGCAGAATGTTATATTGACGGCAGCTTTTCAGCGGCTAAAAAAGGGGCTTTGGAGTTGGGAAAACTAAGCGGGGCAAGGGTACGAAGCTCATGGCAATTGCAGACCGTAATGGTCTTCCTATCGCCATTTCCACACATGAAGCAAGTACCCATGAGATTAAACTCGTTGAAAAAACGATATCAAAACGATTTACGCGAACAAAGCCTAAACGCTTGATTGGGGATATGGCTTATGATAGTGATCCTCTTGATAAAATACTTAAAGGGAACCGCATCAAAATGATCGCTCCACATAAAACCAACCGGGTGAAAAAGGCCACACAGGATAGACGTGAATTACGACGATACAAAAACAGGTGGAAGATCGAAAGAGTCTTTGCCTGGATTCAGCAGTTTCGACGTTGTCAAACAAGATTTGATTACTATGATGCTAATTTTCTCGGATTTGTACAATTAGCTTGTACA
>NZ_SCKY01000102.1:0-799 GCF_004100315.1 Hydrotalea sp. AMD
AACGGTAGGTATTGCCGAAGGCGGGGCAATAGCACCCGTCAAGCTGGCTGCCGAAGTTGATTAAAAAAATAAAAGTACAGAAAATGATAAACATCTTAATTGAAATACGTCAGCCGGATATGTGGCTGAATAAAGTTCCGCAGTTGAATTGCGGACTGTCGCCCCCTGCTATTGGCAATACATTTGTTGCCTGTTCGTGCCATTGTCAAAACAAGTTCTTTTATTTATAGGTTTTATGCTTCGCTTACAGTCCAAAGCCGACTGCCCAAAAAGTGTTGTGTCAAAACTGAATATTTTAATAACAAGTTTGGGCAGTCGCAGAAAAATCATGTCAGTTGAAAAGTTTGTAGATGTAAAAATAATGTGTCTTAGAATTGCTGCAGAAGCATGTAAGCATTGTCCTGATAAAATTCTTGATACCGCAAAGAATTATTATGATTGGATTCAAAACTTTCCAAAAGAAGTTAATCCTAAAATCCTTAATCAATAATTTTTAAAACACTTTTGATTTTGTTGATGTCTTTTTGCATTGTTTCAAGTAAAACATTTGTGTTATCATACGGAACCATTTGTAAAAAAGTTTTACAACTTGAACATCTTAAATAAAGATGCACCCATGTTGTCCCAGTAGGGACATCTTCAACAAGTTCAAATTGTGTTTTGTCGCACTTGGGGCATTTTGTCCAACTGCTGTTAGGCGAATGAACCATATTATTATGAAATTTTAAAAATGAAAAAATAAAAAGTTGTAAATATCAGCCGTGAACTTTAAACGGGTTGTTGGGCATGACAGGCAACG
>NZ_SCKY01000103.1:0-794 GCF_004100315.1 Hydrotalea sp. AMD
TTTGATGAAAGTATGGTGCCTATGTTTCCTATTTACAGTAGCGAGGGGCAACATGGTTATTTGGAATATACCCGTTATCCCGAAGCAGGCGATAAAAATCCGGAAGTGAAAATGGGATTTGTTAGTCCGGATGGTGGCAATACCACCTGGGCCAATTTTAATGAAAAAGACGACCAATATTTTGGCTGGCCCATGTGGCGCAGCAGCAACAATAGTTTATGGTTGCCCTGGATGAACCGTAAACAAGACAGCCTGATTATTTATGAAGTTAATACACAAACGGGGGCACGTAAACCGGTATATACCGAAACACAAAAAACCTGGATTGATTTGGAAGACAGGGTAGGCGGCCGTATTAACTTTTTAAAAGATGGCAGCGGTTATATTGCCCAGAGCGATAAAAGTGGATGGAATATGCTGTACTTATACAATATAGATGGTACCCTGCAACATGCTATTACTAATGGAAATTTCACCGTTACCGGAATTGAGTATATTGATGAAGCCAATCGCACCATTTATTTTACAGCACGTGGTATTGAAAACTCAACCCGTACCGATTTGTATAAAATTAGTTTTGATGGCGGACAACCCCAACGCTTAACTTTTGGTAATTATAACCATACTATCAATTTTTCACCCGGTGGTAAATATTTTATTACCACCTACAGTAATACACAAACGCCAGCACGTATGGCATTGGTAGATGTAAATGGTAAAATAGTTAAAGAACTGGGTAATGCCAAAGGCCCTGACATGGATGCGTATGCTATTGCTAAAACTGAAATTATACG
>NZ_SCKY01000104.1:0-793 GCF_004100315.1 Hydrotalea sp. AMD
TACGAGCTTGCCCGCGTTGATCATCGCCGCGCTGTACAAGAGCCGCTGGCAGGTGGAATTGTTTTTTAAGTGGATCAAGCAGCATTTGCGCATCAAGCGCTTTCTGGGCACAAGCGAGAACGCAGTATCTGAACAACATTTGCTATTTTTAAACCAATCTCTGTAAAGCATAGGGCTAATATGGCTAAGCAAAATACTACGATGGGATGCGAATATATATATATTGTTCGAATTAGACTTGAGTGTGAATCCGCCAATTTAGTAAAGCCATACGATACGCAAAATCCAACAAAAAGAGAGCTCAAATACTTTCGCAAACTTTTCATTTAAAATAACCTCCAATTAATCTCTATAAGAACGCCGCCCACCAGAATTGCTAGCATTATTTTTGTTCTCTTACGTAATTTAATTATTTCCAAATTCCCTTCATTGGCTAGCTTAACCATGTCCTGATATGCAATTTGTAATCCATGTTTTTTCCAAATTTTAATTTTTACTGGAAGAACAAAAACCAGTCCGTATAAAACTGCAATAAACCAACTATAAAATCCCAATTTCATTTTTTGCTTTCGAAATGAATTTAACTAAATTATCTCTGATAGAAAACCATTTTTATTTTTACAGCCGTTTAGCATGCATTATCTTTCCCTTCCCGCCTCATTGAGCGCCTTCTGCACCGGCGACAGCAGATATTCCAGCACCGTCCTCTTGCCCTGATTGATTTCCGCCACCGCCTGCATGCCCGGCGTCACCGTCAACGTCCGCCCTTGCGGATCAACCAACACCTGCCGAT
>NZ_SCKY01000032.1:0-20298 GCF_004100315.1 Hydrotalea sp. AMD
GGCCGGAATATTTTTTTCAATCAACCCACAGATCAAGTCCCATTGTTCGTTTGTGATATCCATAAATGTCGTTTCTCTTATAAACGGCAAATTCATTCAATTTATTACAAAAAACATACTTTTGAGACATGCTCTATTTATCACTAAACTTCTGTCTAAGTATAAGTTTGAAAGTTCACAAGTCGTTTCAGGTGTCAAAGTGCAGGAATGGCAAGCAGCTAAGTTAAGTTGTCCCACTCCTTGTCCTTCTGATTCAATACAAATAGGGTCAGAAGAACAGTCTGTTGCTCTGAATATAGCACTTTCAATAATTTTCCTCAAGTTGTCCAAGTCGTTGCATAAGTTTGAAAGACCACCTAAATACCCGTCTGTTCCGTCAAAAGCTGAAATTAAAAATCCGTGCATTGTGTCACTTACAAATAGTCTTTCAGAAAGTGATGATGTTGGATAGCCACAAACGTATTCTAATTCTCTCATTAGTAAATGTGAAAGAGTATGAATTAATACCTTTCTTGGAGTAAGTGTTTTAGCAATTATCTGATGAGATTTCCAATCTGCATTTTTAGCGTTATTTTTTATTTTGTCAGTTCTTTCAATAACGACTTGTTGTTTTTCCCATTGTTCTAATTTGTTTTTGTCTAAAACGAATAGAATTCCCTCACCATAGCTTTCTAACGCTGGTAATGTTTTTGAGTCAAAATTATTTTTTGATACAGATTGTCGTTGAACAGTGTATTCGTATTCGGATTGGTTTTGTAAGATTGAATCTATGTCTATTGGTTCGTTACGAGTAAATGAAGTTTGAACTGTTGTTTTTTTCAATTTGTCAATCTTTACCAATTTTGAAAAGCCATTAATTTGGTCTGTACAGTCAATTACTCTGAATTTAATTTGTTTGTTATCTGGCTGTTCTTTTTCTAGGAAGTAATCATATTCAGCTTGACGATAAACATTATCTGGAATGTATTGAATGTCTCCTGATTCTAAATATTGTTGGATTAACTCTTTGTCAATTTTCTTTTGAATACTTACTAATTGAATGATTTGTTCATTGGTAAATTGAGCACTTTCAACCATATTATCAATATCAATTCTCACTTCGGATGAAAGCGGATTTTGCATTTCAGGTATAAACAAACTACTTAATGTGTTTGCATAATAAACGCTATTACTCGTTTTGACCTTAACTGAAATACTTGGAGACATACTTATACCGCATTCTTCTTCGTGGAATTTACCGTTAAGTTGACCAAGCCAATATTTCTTGCCATCACACTTTTTTTCAAAATTGAAAATACCTTTAAGATTGGCTTTCTTTTTACAATTCTTACACTCTATCCAAATACCTGAAAGTTCAGTGTTTTCTCGACTTATTTTATAAATTAAATCTTGTTGATCACAACATTTTTTTGAATAATCTAATTGTGGCCCACTTTGTTTTTCATTTTTTTCTTCATCCTCAGTTTCTTCAACATTACTTTTATCTGATGGCAAGCGATTGTTCCAATACTCCCAAGGCAAGTCGTGAATATGTCCATTACTGCAAGTCAGAACAAATCTTATTTGTTCTAAATGATTTTCCTTGCAATCACGATTCGCACATTTAGGAGGATTAAAAAAATCTAAATTTTTGCCTGCACTTCGCCACCTATTTTTCCACTCAAAGTATGAAGCAAAGCGGTTACAATGAGTACAATAAAACCATTTTGGAAAATAATTTGCTTTAGGTCTAACCTGATGCAAAAATGAATCTCTATCTGTTGGTATTGCAACTAAATGTTTGAGATTTGGAAATCTATTTTTCAGTCGTTGTAAAAGCCTATCATCTTTAATTATGTAATGAGCTAATTTCTCATTTAAGTCTGAATAACCCCAATTATCAAATGTTTCAATGATAATTGAATTGTCTGTTGTTTCAATTATTGAACCAACTCCACCATAATTTGAAATATGCTTACTTCTACCGTGTTTAATTTTATCGTTTGGCATATATTCTAATATTGTCTGATTAATATTTCTGCACTCGGTTCTACGCTTCTCATAGATTGCATTGCAACTAATGTTTCATCATCATTTTTCTTTTCTTGCATTGGCACCATCAAAGATTCTTTAGGGTGGTTATACCAATAGTATTTCAAGTTTCTATCTGCTTCAACTTTGTATTTCCAATCTCTTAGGATAATATCTACCTTTTCCATTATTAGTTGAATATCATCTTGAGCGAACTGGTGATTCTGGAAAAGTTGTAAAAGGTTGCTTTTGAGTTCATTTTTCACTCTATCATCAATAATTGCATTAGCCGCATCATTGCTTGTGTATTGAGTGGTATGTCGGAAATAAGCTAGAATTAGCGTAAACAGCATTTTATCAAGTGCATTCTCCGCAAAAGGAGTTACACTTAATGGTTCAACTTGCTTATAAAAGGTTTTGTGAAACTGAACAAAATCCTCATAGAACGATAAATCTCTACTATTGAATGGGTCGTATAGAGTAAATACAACACCTTCATTTTTTCTTGCAACACGGCTACTAGCCTGAATATATTCGGCTGTATTTGGTGGCATTCCGTTCATTATCATCACACCTAAACGACCAACATCAAGACCAACGCTTATCATATTTGTTGCAAGCACTAAATCATATGCCTTATGGTCTTTCAAATCTCCATTAAACTGAATGTCGAGTTTATCTAAGTTCTTCTTAATTTTTTCATTGGGTATTCGGCTAGTTAATTCAATATTTCTGTATGAAAGTTTATTGTAATTGTTTGCTGAATTAAAGTCATCTATCAAATACCTAACTTGAAGCTGTTTGATTATTGGTTTTAATTCTGAATTTATCTTATTTGAAAAACGACCGATCTCCTTTAAACTTTTGAAATAAGAAAGCAAAGTCCAAAAGCTATCAGCATCAGCTTTTTCAGATGATTTTTTCCAAATTTCAAGCCTTGCAAAAAGTAAGGAAGCTAATAATTGAAGGTTAGTAATTACAGTAGTTTTACCGGTAGGTAAAACACCAATGTATTTTCTCTTGCTTTCATCAATTACTTTTGAGAAAAATGTGTCGTCCGAGTTTGTGGCATATTGGGGGAAAACTCTTGCTTCACGACCATATAACCCTAAAATTTGTTTATCAACGTTTTTTACTGTCGCAGTTGATGCAATTATTTTAGGATGGTTGCAAATTTCTAAAAGTGCATTTTCAAAAAGACCAACAAGACTCCCAAGAGTTCCATTTAACAAGTGCAACTCGTCCTGAATAATTAACTCAGGTTTTCTATTGTCACCATAGTTAAAAAGGGTAGTAGCTTCACCTCTCCAAGCGATTGCAGCAAACTTGTCTACTGTTGCAAATAAAATAGTTGGTGGTTTTGAATAAATATCATCATCAATCAATACTATTGGTAACCCACCATTTTGTTCAGAATAATGACAGGCTTCATTTAAACAATGGCTTTTTAAATGCCTATCAATTCTATGCCCAATTTGATATGCTGCATCATTTCCCGAAAGCTTTGAAATTATTTTAGTGTTGCACCATTGACAATTTGATAGTTGAAATGGATTTATCACAAAAGTGTTTCCTTGGTTTAACTTCTGTTGAGTTGATTGTAATTTTCTTTGTGCATCTGCTATACTGTTTGGAATTGTTTGTTTACCTACCCAAAAACCAATAGTGATTTTTTTATCTCCTAAATCTTTATGATTACTGCGAATAAACTCGCAAGCCAATATCATTTTAGAAGCTCTTTCAAATTGTTGAGCGGATAGAAGCCTCAAAGTATAGCGAATAATAATATTTACACCATCATAGCTTGTCGGATATTCTAATCTTCTCCAAAAAATTAAAAATGCTGAAACTGCTAAATATGCTTCTGTTTTACCACCACCCGTTGGGAAATAAAGCAAATCAATTAATTCCTTTTCAGTACTATTCTCATCAACAAATGATGCTAAACATTGAAGAATAAATGCTAACTGAAATGGCCGCCATTCAGGTTCTTTGATTTCTCCTTTGCTATTTTTTGGAAATTGTAAAACTCCATACTCTTCAAATTTGTGTTGTAAAACATCATTTCTTTCCCATACTTCAAAACCTTCCTTTTTGGTGCCGAAATGTTGAGCAGTTTGGAACATCTGCAAATAAATTGCTGTGTTCGCTAATTGAAATGCTCTTAAAGCCTTTTCATTCTTTTCGAGTTTGTTAATACCATTGCTAATTCTACTAAGAATTAATTCGCATTTAGATATATTTTTTTGACCAAGCTCATTTCCATTTGCTGCTTGACTTTCATTATTAATCCAATTTCTATAGGCATCTGCAACTTTTTTAAGGTTTTCGATTATCCCATTTTTATCTGAATTATAAATAGAAAGATTTTTGATGTTAAGAATCTCACCCTTTATTTTATCCGTTTCTGAACTTTGGCTTTTTACATCATAATCAGGTAAAAAAGTCGATTGAATCCATTGGGGGGTGTTTGGTGATTGAGCGTTTTCCCAAGTGCAAGCAGTATTATGTCCAATACCAAAAGCAAGTTTTTCACGGTATAGATAGTCTAACATTCTATCCTCATCCGTTTTGTATAAATGTGATTTATAGTCTCTAAAAGGTAAAAGCTTTTCAGTCTCAATTTTTATCTCTGTTTGAAAACAACTTACTTGATTGACTTTTTCTTTAGAAAGTGAAAATTTGTCTTTAGGGATTTTTACTCTGTTTTCAATTACAGCTTTGATGTAGTATTTGTCAGGGTAATTTGAATAAAGTTTCAGATGAAATACAAGGTTTTCCTTTAGCTCCTTGTGCCAATTATCAGAAATACAGTTTGGTAGTTCCGATAATTTTAATTCGATGTGTTGATTTTCGGCTGAAAGAATGTCGGCAATTTTTGTTTCAAATTCAATGCTGTTATCGTTACGTTTGTATTTGTCTTTGAAAAATAGTTTTGAAATGATTTTATATAAGGCGTGGTCGTAAGAAGTAGCTTTGCCTAACGATTTTAAGCCTTCTTGAAATGCCTGATATTCTGCGGTTAGTTTTCCGTCTTTGGTTCGCTGTACTTTTTTGCTTTGAGAAATCAATTTCGTTTCTTCATCATAGTGTACAATGCTATTCAAACCGTGTTCGCTCAGCAAATTAACACCTTCGCCATTGTAGGAGATTTTAATTTCTGCAAAATCTGCTTTCTTGTAATTTCCAAATCTTATAGTTGATTTAAACTTTTGACAAGACTTATCTACTGCGAAAGTTATCCCAAAATGTGAAGGAAAAAATGTATTCGCACTGTATTTTGGTTGAGTATCTGTCTTCTCGACTTCATCATCTTCTTCAAATATCTCTGTTTCCTTTTTTTCTTCATCAGGAAATTCAAGTTTCAGCTCTGTTAAATCGTCTTCATCCTCTTCTTTCATTTCCTCTTGCCCATTGTCACTACCATTTGTTTGAAGTTGCTTTGGAAAAAGTATCCCTGTGAAATATCTCTGTAATGGTTTTCCTTCTATTATCTCGTTTGCAAAATCATCATTGCAAACAAAAATATCAGAACCTGGACCTAATAGTTCTTTTTTAACCCTCTCTATAATTATATTTCGATTTTCTTTTACGCTCATAATTCAAATAGTTGTAATGTTTTTTCATCTAAAGTTTCAATACTGTCATTAAAGACTTCTTTACTTAAAACCGTATGTAAAGGCATAAACTCCTCTACGAATGCTCTCAAAGTGGATTCATTAAAATTTCGTTTTTGCAAAATCTCTCCAATTTTATTTTCTCTTAAAAATAATCTTAGCTCTTGTTTTAATCCTCTACCAAGAACAATCATTGTGCTATTGTATGTTGTTTTAGATTTTAAAATTGGCTTAATCAAAGTGTCAATTTCAATATCAGTTTTATCGGAGAAGTATTGTTTAAAAATTGCACGAAGGTCATTTTTATACATTGGAAACTTTCTAAATCCTTTTCCATATGTTGCAAGTGTATTTGGCAAAATTCTTAACCCCTTTTCTTTTAATTTTTTGTATAATATTTCGTCTCCGAATTTATTTCTAAGTTCATTTATTAGCTGTTTCCAATAAACTGAATGCTCTTCAACTTTGCCAAAAATATCGGGTTCAGTTTCAACTGCAACTTGATACAAATTTTCTGCAAGCTGCTCTTTCGGGTAAACTCTAATTTTATCTCCGATTTTAATTTTATAAGTTTTATTTAGTTCGCCTCGCTCAGTAAAAATGGTGTCGTTACTTTCAAGATACAAGTGAGATATATTTGTTCCAACCTTATAAATCAACTTTTCTTCACTATCATTTAGTAATACATCACATTCATTTTTATATCCTTCATAAGCTCTGTTCCCAAAATCGTCTAGTCTTGAAACTATGCCATTTATAGTCGAACTAATATCAACTGAGTAATTTCTTGATTCTTGATACTCGATTCCACATATTGAAAGCCTATCTTTAGATTTTATTTCTTCTTCAATTAGTTTTTTTCTATTGTCAAGATATTTATAGTAAAGATTTTTTTCTTGCTTATAAACAACTAAAACAACATCAGAATTTAGATTGTACAGTAAATCGAAATCTTTTTGCCCATTGAAACTATGAAATACCAATGTTTTATTTTCTATGGCTATTCTTTTTAAAGCAGAAAAGGGGTGGATTTCTACTTTTCGATTTCGAACGTTTTTTATTGCAAAGTCAATATCGTTGTTGTCGAAAAAGGCAATAGTTTTTTTGTCTGATTGATTTAAGAACTTTATAAGCGTTTCCTGTTTTGGTAAGGTTTTTTTGAGATACTCCAAGAGCCTAAACAACTCATCCTTTGGATTATTATCCGCTAAATATTCTATGGTATAGCCACCATAATTTTCTAAGCCGTGTTCTAATTCTTTATTGATCTTTAATCTTTCAATTAGATTTTCAATTGTGTCTGGTTGGATTGCATTAATTGCTATTCTTAAAATATTTCCATAAGACTTGAGTTCAATTCCAAACTCAGTATTTACAATGGAGATTTTATTATCGAGGTTCTTTATAGAGTTCTCAATTTCCAGACTTGGCATGTTCTTAAATCTTATCATAACGCATTTACTAATTCAACTTCTTCTTTGAACCAATTCCAACAAGGAATTGAGTTGTTTTTCTGTGGAGTTAAGCTGTTTGATAAAATTATTAAATTGAATCCGAACCGTTGTTTGTCAAGTAGCATTTGTTCGATACTCGTAGCTTCTGTATCAAAAACAATAACTGATTTTAATCGTTTATTTTGAAGTAAAATGTTTTGATAACAAACTTCATACTTTGGAGTGAAATAAACTAAACAATCTGTTAATGCAGGAATTGACTTTGTCTCACTTAGATGATTCTCTTCCCTAGGATTTGGTAGATAAATTGAGGGTATTTTACTCTTTACATTTAAACTGTCCCATAAAGGTTTTTTTGAAATAAATACAGTTTTTCTGTCAAAATTCAACCTTGGGAACTCACACTTTTCCTTATTTAGGTTTTCAAAAAAGTCAAAGTAATTTTTTATAGTTCTTTCACTAATTCCTGTACCTTCTTTTAATTTTACATAGTTTTTTGTTAGCCTTTCATAGGTAATTCCTGATAAGGTTGCAGGGGAAATATCCGTTTTTCTTTTTCTTAATATTTGTCTGATAGTGTAGTCGTTATTTTCAACTTTGGTAATCTCATAATATTGGTTGTCTTTTATTCTTTTCAACTTGTCACCGATAGCAAAATTGTCAGGAAGGTCGTAGTGGTTTTTATAGATGTCATTTGCCAACTCAATATATAAGTGTTTTGCTATTTCAAATAAGGAGTCTTTTGCGTTTTGGAAATTTATGTGAAGCGGTTTGTTGTCGTAGTAATGTTTAAGAATAACTTTTACTGTCAGAGCTACAACATTATTAGAAAAATCATTTTCAAGATGTTGAACATCCTTGAAATTTTCTATAAGTTTCTGATAATATGTCTCGTTCAATATCATTTTCTGTCGAGTTTAGTCAGCGGTTGGAGCAAAAGCAAATGTGCTGCATTGGTTTGGCTTTGTGGGTGGGGTTGCAGCTCTTTTGATTTTGCTGAAGCGTTGGCATCTTATCTATCTTTTTCTGTTCGTTTATTGTTGGTCGTGTCGTCTTTTAGGGTGAGTGCTAACGTTCGAGGCTTGCCGCAGGGCTGGTATTTTATAGCTGTCCGCCTGGCAACTGAAGCCGATTGAAATACTAAAGTTGAAGTTAACAACTAAAAGCCAAATAGAATTCGGTCAAGCCCGATATTAGATGATAGTAGTACAACAGCCGATTGTTATTACGTCCGCCAGACTTGCGGCAAACCTTTTGTTGTATGTTCGCCCTTTGTCTTGTCACTTCAAATTTTTAGTCTGTGTCTACCGTGGCAGGGTGTGTCCCGGAAGCGTGGGAACAAGGCAGGCTCTTTTGCAAGGTTGGCTTTTGTGGGTTGGCTTTGTGTGCCTTGCAAATGTGCCTGACTTGGTGCGTCGGCTAAATCATTTCTAGACTGGAATTATTGAATTAGCTAGTCTCTTTTCATTACCTACTCTTGTCGTGTAGTAACGCTGTTCAATTCCGTAAAGCAGTTTTTTCAAGTCCTCCTCATTTGATATTGAAAAGTTCTCGTCATTCTCGTCAAAATCTAAGTCTGCACAGTATTCTCGTATGTAACTGAAAATTTGCTTTTTCTCTTTTGGCTTAAATTTCTTCAAAGTCTCTTGAGCCATTGCAATACGTTTTCTGTTCGCTTTTTTTACACTGTCTGCCGTAAAACTCTCCTCCAGATTGATAAAGTCATTTTGTAAAAACTCCTCTGTTTCTTCCTGAGTCGCTTCTTTGTAGAGTTCGTAAATGCCTTTGAAAATTGTCGTTATGGCCGGCGTCGTTTGAAATACAAAGTGTCATCATCTTTTACATAAATCGCATCAGGAACTTGATTAATTACAATTATTGGGGAGTCCACCAAGTCGGGTTGGTCGGAAATTGAAAAATACTTTTTGCGGATTATTTGGCTGGATGAAAGTTTTTGAAAACAGTAAACACCTGTTTGATAAGCAACCAAATATTCCACATTGGTATATTCTGCTCTTGCTAATTGGTTGTAATCAGTTGAAATAAATCTTGTCGTTAAAAACTCAATGCAATATTCCTTTTCTAAAAATTCGGTAACCGCAAACCATTCATCATCTTCCAATTTGTAATCGGAGTTATATTCTACGGCATTAATCAGGTCGTCAGGCATATCAAAAATTTGCCTGTTAGAAATTACTTTGAAAAAGTTTCCATTTCTGCCTTTCGTTTTTGCTAAAAGATGATTCATATTGTTACTTGTCTTTATCTATGAATGTAAAATCATTGATGCGTTTCAAATTTGGAAAACTCAATCCACTTGGGTGCTTTAAATTTCTTTTTGAAATCACAAATATTTTGATGTTTGTTTCAGTTGTCAGGTAATAGAAATGATAGCCGAATACCAAAAACAAGGGATTGAAATAAAGTGTTTGAGATAAGAATGTAAATAGAAACAGAATCGCAAAAACAAAAATTAATGTGTCGCAATGCGGAACACTTAACGCAACAAAGAAATAACCCAAATAGCTTGGTAAATAGGCGTTGTTGGCTTGCTCAATTTCTCTTATTGCCGATTTCCCATTTTCGGCTTCAATGTTATCATCAGCCAATTTGTTTGATAACAATAAACTCAAAAACGTTAATAGAACGGGAACGGCAAAATACAGAACATAAGAAAGCCAATGTGGCAATCCTGCCAAGTAATAAGACCAGCCATTTATAACTTTCTGCTCCTTTACTAAATACACCACTAAAATCAATGATGTTGCATTGAAGGTCAGAAACAAGCGGAACAAAAGGGTTACTATATTCATATCAATTCGTCATTCCATTTATAAAAGTTTCTACAAAGCCCAGGATTTTACTCAAAATTCTATCGCCTGTTTTCTTGCGTTCTAAAACCGAAGGTTTTTCGCCCTCCAACAATTCTAAAATTTCATCTCTCAATGGTTCTCTTTCTGCATACAAGTAATCTTCAATCAGGGTTTGGGTTTTGTCGGGTGATAGGTTTTCTTCTTTCACCAATTTATTGAAAGCGTTTTGTTGTTCTTCATTCCAAAACTTGTCAAATGCTTCTGGAATGTCGTCTTCGTCTTCCAGCACAGGCAAATTCTCCTGAATGAATTTCTCTATCAATTCCCGCTTGCTTCTTAAATGTGCTTCTGTGTTCAACAAATTGAAGATTTCCTTTTCGGCTTGCGATACATCTTTCTGCACTTTCGATTTCAGTTTTATGAGCAACTGAATGATGTAAGCAACATTGATTTCGTCACGGTGTATGAGTTCCAGTTCAAAGTCGACATCTTCCAAAATGGAAACTTTCTCTTTTTGATGATCGCTTTTTACTTTGTCGTATAGGTCAAGGTATTTGCTTTTATAATCTTCAAACAACTGTTCATTCATTGCGAAATCTTCCCATTTGAAGTCGGCAAAGGCAGCCAAAATGTTTTTTATCCTTATCAGTTCACGAAATGCTTTGATAAATTCCAGTTCGTCATTTTCGGTTTGCAGCTCGTTTACGCTGTTTACAGTTGGTGTAATTTTCAGCAAGGCAATAAAGGCTTCATTGAATTTCTTTACATAATCCTCATAAGGTTTCATGATGATAACCTCAATCGCTTCTTTGTTGCTGAACAACGTAATGGCTTCGTCAGTAGCGTTTTTTAGGTTACGGAAAACAATGATGTTGCCTTGTGATTTCTGTTCGTTTAAAATTCGGTTGGTTCTCGAATACGCTTGTATTAAACCGTGATAACGCAAATTCTTGTCCACATACAAGGTGTTTAACGTTGGGCTGTCAAAACCTGTAAGGAACATATTTACCACCAACAAAATATCAATCTTTCGTTCTTTTACTTTCTTGGAAATGTCGTTATAGTAGTTGTAAAAACTCTCGCTGTCTTTGGTGGAGAATTTCGTTTCAAACATTTGGTTGTAATTCCCGATAAATTCATCCAGCTTTTCACGACTGTGTACAGCCAATCCATAAAGTGCTTTTGGCTCTTCAACAACCGATAATTCTTCGGGCAAAAATCCATTGGCATCTGCATCATCTTCATTGCTGGCATAGCTGAAAATAGTGGCAATTCTTAGGTTGTGTTTGCCTTCTTCTTTTTTGCGTTGGAATATGTCGTAATACTTTATCAGCGTTTCCACACTGCTCACACAAAACATGGCGGTAAAATCCCGATTGTGGGTTTTGCGGTTGTGATGTGCCAAAATGTAATCGGCAATTTTTTCCAATCTCACAGGCGATTCCATCAACTCTTTTTTGTCAATGTCTTCTACCTCAATATCAATTTCGGTGGCGGTTTCCTTGCGTTTGTATCTGCCCACATATTCCACTGAAAACTTCAAGACGTTTTCGTCTTTAATGGCATCTGTAATTACATATTTATGCAGACTGTCGGCAAACAGTTCTTTGGTGGTTCGTTTGCCCAATTCATTCTTCACGGCATTATCGGCAAAAATGGGTGTGCCTGTAAATCCGAACATCTGAATGTTGTTGAAGAATGATTTGATACGGCTATGCGTTTCGCCAAACTGTGAACGGTGGCACTCGTCAAAAATGAAAACGATTTTTTCGTCTTTCAGCTTTTCCATTTTGCCTAAATACTGCTTTTTGCTGATGGCAGTATTGAGTTTTTGAATAGTAGTAACAATCAGTTTGGTATCGTCTGAAAACTGCTTTACCAATTGATTGGTGTTGTCTGTGCCGTCAATGCAACCTTTGCTAAAGCTGTTGAATTCTTTGTTGGTTTGGTAATCCAAATCTTTCCTGTCCACCACAAATACCACTTTTTTTACCTGTGGCAGATTCATTAAAATCTGACTGGCTTTGAAACTGGTTAGTGTTTTGCCCGAACCTGTGGTGTGCCAGATATAACCGTTTTTGTTAGTGTTCTTTACACGGTCAATCAATGCCTCAACGGCATAAAACTGATAGGGGCGAAGCACCATCAAAATCTTGTTGGTTTCGTTCAGCACAATGTATTTGCATATCATTTTGCTGATGTGGCACGGCTCTAAAAATTCAGAAGTAAAACCGTTTACAATGTTGGTCAGGCGTTTGTTTTCCTTGTCTGTCCAGTAGAAAGTTTGTTTGAATGACTGATGCCTGTTGTTGGCGTAATACTTTGTATTTACTCCGTTGCTGATAATGAAAATCTGAACGTATTGATACAAGGCAGAATTTGCCCCGAATGAATGTCGTTGGTAGCGGTTAATTTGGTTAAAGGCTTCTTTCAGTTCAAGTCCTCTGCGTTTCAGTTCTATTTGCACTAATGGCAAACCGTTGATAAGCAATGTAACATCATAACGGTTTTTGTATTTGCCTTCCATTGTAACCTGATGCGTAACCTGAAATTGGTTTTGGCACCAGTGTTCTACATTCACAAATTCAAAATACAGGTTGTCGCCATTATCTCTTACAATGTGCTGTTTTTGACGAAGCGTTTTAGCTTTTTCAAATACCGAACCTTTGCTCAAAATATTCAGCACCCGTTCAAATTCTTTGGGACTGAATTGTATGTTGTTGTGTTTTTCTAATTGCGTTTTCAGATTGGCAATCAGTTCTTTTTCGTCTTTGATATACACCAAACCATAACCCAACTTTTGAAGCTGTGCAACTAATTGTTCTTCTAATATTTGTTCGGGTTGTTTAGCCATTATTTATTAAATCTCTGCTTAAATTCATTTTGATAATAGGATGCCCTTTTCTCATCTCCAGAAAGCATGTCAAAAATTAATTGATTGAACATTTGAGAAGAAGTCATTATATCTTCTTCTTTAACCTCTGTTGGTGCATCAAAATCAGGATTTGTTGGGATTTCAATATTCATTATCCACCACTTTTCAATTTTTACTCTTAATGCAATCAGTTGGGCAAACTTTTCAGGAAGTTCTTTCGGAAGCCCCTCAAATAGCAAGGTCATCAATTCATGGGATAATTTATTTCTGTATTGTCGAAGTTCGTCATAGGTCTCAATATCATTTTCGGCAATCGCATCTAAATCTTTTAGCCACAGTAGGGTTGCTTTTAGTATGCTTTTGTCAAGTGCTTTTACTTTTGTGTTGTAATCCTCAGAAAAAGTAAATTCTCCATCTGAAAAACCATTATTGAAGAAAAACTTTACTTCATCAACAACGTAGTCCTTGAAAGCTTCAAATGAAGCAATGAAAAGAGAAGAAAACATCAAGTTCCCTTTTAGGTTTTCAGGGTCAAGGAATTTTAACCACTTATCTATGTTTTCTGGATTATCCTTCATTTAACAATTCATATTTTGAAGCAAACCCTTTTTCCATTCCTGGGTTTGCTGTAATTGATTTTTGGTTCGGTTTATTTTATCGTCTATTGAAATCAGAAAGCTCACAATTTTAGTTTGTTCTTTCTTTACGGGAAGATAAATATCAATTGCAGATAATTTCTTAGATGACAAACCGAGCACCTTTGTTCCTTGGGCAATTTTTCGTATTTGCATTTGAACATATTCTACACCCATTAAATAACCGCCAAATCCTATCTCGACTTTATTTTTATCAGGTCTTGCAAGAATTGTATGTAAACCAGCCAAAATAAGTTGATTGTCGGTTTCAATAATCTCAATCGCCTTACCAATATCAGAATAATCTTCTGAAGCGTCTGCAATAACTAAATCACCTACTTGACAATAGTTTTCTGCCGTAATTCTATCGATTTTGAAAGTTGAATTTATAAAGGGCACTCTTTCTTGTCTGATATTGAAAAGTGTTTTGAATTGTGTATGAATGTCACCGTAATGAATGTTTTTTACTTTACCGTGTTCATAGTTCAAAAAATCTCTCGAAAGTGAATTGGTTGTTTTGAAGCAATACAAATCTCCAAATTGTAGTTTCTCCCATTTCGGAAACTCTTTTCCATTTTCATCTTTAAACCTCAACTCCTGCGAAAAGAGTTTTTGCATTACGCCTTTTTTGTATTGCTCCAGCAGGGTTTTCTTTTGTTTAAGTTCGGCAATTTTCTTGTCCACTACCGTAAAGAAAGCAGCAATGCGTTTTTGTTCGGGAATGCTTGGAGCAAAAATTCTGTCGTGCAATACATAAGCGTTGTTAATCTTCATATCGTTCTTTGCACCTTTCTTTACCAAGGGTCGCAAATAGCGGTTGGTATTGGCATCTAACGAGAAGTAATAGTCTATCCAAGGTCCGAAACAGGTTTTGTTGTTCACTTTGTAAACAGCATACAAAGTAGAAACAATGCCTGCTTTGCCTTTATTGAGTTTGATAATGCCAAAGGGATTTGCCTTTAAAGGGCTTTTGGTGTAAACAATATCACCAGTTTCCACCACATGGTAATTGTGAACGGATGCACCTGCATAGCTTCTGCCCAAATGTTCAATTTGGTTTACAATGCCCAATTCACCCGAAACAGAAAGCACTTCGTCTTTTCCGTATTTCAAATCCTCGTTCCGCTTTTTTGCTTCGCTTAATAATTCACTCAGTTTGGTATGTTGCCAGTCGTCTTTAAACTCCGGAAACCTGATGTTCGGCTTTTTTCCTTTCAGTTTTTCCATGGTTAAAACGGTGTGTCAATTTTTAATTCTTTACAAAAAGCCATGAGTTCGGCATCTGTATTTTTCATTTCCTTTTCCAAACTTTTCAATTGCTTGGAAACTGCTGCAATGTCAATCTTTTCTTCTTCCTCAAAAGTGTTTACATAGCGTGGAATATTCAGATTGTATTCATTTTCGGCAATAAATTCAAGCGTTGCCAAACTGCTGTATTTCGGAACTTCCTTGCGGTTGCGATACGTGTCAATAATGCGGTCAATGTCCTCTTGTCGCAAAGTGTTTTGAGTTCCTCTTTCAAAGTGTTCTGCTGCATTCATGAACAACACATCTTCAGGGTTTTCTCTGCACTTCTTGAAAACCATGATACAAGTTGGAATTGGTGTTCCGTAAAACAAGTTGGCTGGCAAGCCAATCACGGCATCCAAATAGTTTTTGTCTTCAATCAAATACCTGCGTATGTGTTGCTCTGCACCACTGCGAAACAAAGCTCCATGCGGTAACACAATTGCCATAATTCCATTTTCAGCCAAATGGTAAATCATGTGTTGCACAAAAGCAAAGTCGGCTTTACTGCTCGGTGCCAACTTTCCGTATTGGCTAAAGCGGTCGTCACTTGTAAACAAAGGGTTGGCACTCCATTGAGCCGAAAATGGCGGATTAGCAACAATAGCTTCAAAGGTTTTGTCAATATGTTGCGGATGTTCTAAGGTGTCCTCTTGCTTAATGTCGAATTTGCGATAATGCACTCCATGCAAAATCATGTTCATTCGTGCAAGGTTGTAAGTGGTTCGGTTGAGTTCCTGTCCGTAAAAGTTGCTTACGTCTTTCACTTCCTTAGCCACACGAAGCAACAAAGAACCCGAACCACAAGTCGGGTCATAAACCGATTTTAGTTTTTGCTTGCCTGTGGTTACAATTTTTGCAAGCACCATACTTACTTCCTGTGGCGTGTAAAACTCACCTGCCTTTTTTCCTGCACCACTGGCAAACTGTGCAATCAGGTATTCATAAGCATCACCCAACACGTCCAATTCGGTTTGCTCCAATTTGAAATCAATCTTGTCAAGGTGCGATAGCACCTTTGCAATAATTGCATTTCTTGCTTCGGGAGTTTTGCCAAGTTTGGTGCTGTTCAAATCCATGTCCTCAAACAAATGGTCAAAATCTTCTTCCGATTCTGTTCCCATTGTGCTTTGCTGAATATTGGTCAGGATTTTTTGCAGGTCTTCCAATATAAAATTGCTCTCATCTTCTTCTTTGTCGCTGTTGCCACGTTTAGCTACTTCGCTGAACAATTCAGAAGGTTTTAGGAAATAACCCAATTTCTCCAACGATTCTTCACGGATGGCTTGAATGTATTCTTTGCCTTGTTTGGTGTTTTCTTTAATGTCTTTGTATTTGATTTTGTCGGCTTTCAGTATGCTGTTGGCATACATGTCCATTCTTTCAGATAGATATTTATAGAAAATGAAACCCAAAATATAATCTCGGAACTCGTCCGCATTCATCTTGCCTCTCAGGGTGTTGGCAATGTTCCAAAGTTGTTGTTCAAGTATCTTTTTTTGGTCTTCTGACATTTATAAAATTCTTTATTTTTTGTGGTCGCTAAGTTAAGTTTTTAAAGCCTCTTTGCTGCAATTGTGGGTCGCAAACTATTAACTGTCCGCCAGTTGGGTGGTGGGTGGGTTTAGGTGTTCAGTAGAGATATATTGCTGAAGTGTTGAACTAATGATGATAGATATTCGTCAGCCGGGGTGGGTGGGCTGTGCGTAGGCATTTTTAGCTCTTGGCAAGGTTGGCATTGTGTCTGGGTTTTGTGAGCCTTGCCAAGTGCTAAAAATTGCATGGGGTAGCTTGGCAAAGTCATGTTAGTTTGAATTTAAGTAGGATGCTCGTTTAGGGTGACATACAACGGTTCGGGTATTGCCGCAGTGGGGGATTTTGAAAACCGTCAGCCCAAATTTAGCACTAAAGTTTAATAGTAGCACAACTGTTCAATTACTTTCGTCAGCCCCCATTGCGGCAATACCATGTTAGCGGTTGTTCTTCTTCTCGTTATAGAGGTCTGTCGTGTCAAGTCAGCAGTGTCCCTGTGCGGTTGCTTGCAAGCTCTTTTGCATTTTTTGTTTGGCTTTGTGCTGTTGGTAAAAATGCAAATGTGCTTGCAAAAGCGTTGGCTTCTCAGAAAGGTAAAATTATCTTCAAACAAATATTCCGTCCCATATTATACATTCCCAAATGTCCGTTTGGAGATTGACTGTAATACTCAAAATATTTTAGCCGGCTAAGATTTGATTGATATGCTTTGTCAAGCAAGTTGTTCACTTGAAATTGTAATTGTAATGTTTGTGTCTTAGAATATTTTATCTCTGCCGAAATTCCGCAGTTGAATAAAGCATAAGCTGGCGTTGGTGTTTCAGTGTTGTTCAATCCTAAATATCTGTTTTGCGTTGCTGAAAATTCCAATTCTATTTTCGGAGTTAGTGAAGCTAAACATTTTGTGTTAGGCTGAAATTTATTTGAAACACTGCTCAACCATTTCAATGGTGGAATGAGCGGCAAATATTCTCCGCTTATGCCTTCGTTTTTGTAAATAGTTTTTCTGTTGAAGCCATAAACAACCGCTAAGCTATTGTCAAAACTAAAGCCACTCCATTTTTCAGGATGAATTGAGAACCATACTTCTGCTCCGTAGAGTTGTGCCGATGCCTGCTGATACTGATAAGTTTTGTTGCCTTGTGCATCGGTAATCGGATTTCCGTTTGCATCAACAAGCATAGTGAGATAAATGTAGTTCTGAATATTGTTGTTGAATACACTTACATCTGCCGAAACATTTTTAAATCTTGCACTTGCTCCAATATCTTCCTGCAATGAAAATTCAGGATTAAAATTTCTGTTGCCTAAATAAATGATGTGTGCTCCGGGGTCAAGTCCGTTACTTCCCATTTCGGTAATGTTAGGTGCTCTGTAACCCCTGCCTACATTGGCTTTGATACTGATTTGTTTTGTTGCCTGATATGTCAATCCCAAACTTGCCGACATTCCCTGAAAAGTTTTTTTGTATGCAGGAAATTGTAAAACAGCATTGCTTGTATCAGATATGGTATGTTCATCAAAACCAGTTGCCGCATTTGTTTTTACATAAAAATCATTCCATTGCACTTGTCGCACATCGTAACGGATACCACCGCTTACACTCCATTTGTTGTATTTCCATTTTGCATACACATACATTCCACCATCATACAAATTATAGTCGGGAATAGGAAAATCGGTTGCGTTCAGGCTCTTATTATTTTGAAACATTCCGTTGATGCCAATGCTTGTTTCAATGTTTGCAAACTTGGGAGCGTTGTAACGCAATCCGTAATTTAAAGTATTCAACCGCACATACATTCCTGCCTGTTCGGGCATTGTCGGGTGATTATATTCTCTACGAATGTTTTGCTGCAATGCAAAAAGAAAATCAATATCGCCATTTCCGATTTGATAAAAATTATGCGTATAAATTCTGTAATGCTGAATGTGTTGGTGCAATGGCGAAAGCTGATAAGAATTTAATTCAGCATCCGAAACAACAGGACGAGTTTTTATATCGTCATTGCTGCCTTCATAAATTTGTTTGGTAAATTTTCTTGTAAGCGAATCACGGCTACCGTCAGGAATGCCTTGCAGATTGTCATATAGTGTAACATTGAAATGCGAAAAACCCTTGTTGCTCTTATAGCCGATAAGTGCTGATAAATTTTTTTCATCAAAATTGCTATTGTAAATTCTGCCGTCAATGGCGTTGCGATAATTTTTCGCAATACGATATGAGCCACGAACAGCAAACAAAAAATGTTCATTATTGTAATCAAGCCGCAAGCCATTCCCGATTAAATTATTGTTTGTTTGATATTCACTTGTAAATTTTCCGTGTGGTTGTCCATCGTTGTTATTTGGAATAAAAGGAAACAAACTCACAACACCAGCTAAAGCATCCGAGCCATACATCAAACTGGCGGGACCTTTAATTACTTCTGCTTTGTCAATATTGTAAGCATCCACTTCAATGCCGTGTTCGTCTCCCCACTGCTGACCTTCCTGCCTGATGCCGTCATACAAAGTCAGCACCCGATTATAGCCAAGCCCACGAATAAACGGTTTTGAAATATTTGGTCCCGTTTTCACTGCATTCAGTCCAGGGGCGTTTTTTACCAACACATCAATAATGTTGCTTTCGTTTGTTTGCTCAATTGCTTTTGGCGAAATGCTCATAATGGAAATCGGGTTTTCGCGGATGAGCGTTGCTCTTGAAACACCAGTTACTACTACTTCGTTGAGTGTAGAAGTATTTGCCGTTAAAGTAACATTGAGCAAAATATTTTCTCCGCTTTTTATTGTAATCTGTTTTTCAAAATCATTGAAGCCAATACTTGAAGCTCTGAGCAAATAATTTCCTTCTGGAATATTTTTGATGATATAGATACCTGAACTGTCTGTTGTGGCACCAAATCCCGTTCCTGTTATGCCTACGCTTGCAAATGCCAACGGTTTTCCATCCGATACGATTTTTCCTGTAATGCTTGCCGTTTGAGCATTTGCAGCATACGCCAAAGCTATAGATGCCATTAACGATAAAATAAGTTTCATTCCCACCATAAATTAGTTATGGCAGCAAAAATATAAAGTTAGATTAACCTAACAAAATGATTTTGAGAAATCTTTTTATCTTTGTCAAATGTTATCCCAAACAGAAGAGAACTATCTCAAAGCATTGTTTCATATTACTTCGGAAAGTTCCGATAAATCTGAAGCAGGAACAAACGAACTGGCGGCAATGCTGAATGTAAAGCCAGCCACGGCTAATGATATGCTTAAAAAGCTGAAAGAGAAGAAACTCATTAACTATGAGAAATATGGGAAAATTTCATTGACTGCTTCGGGGAAAAAACAAGCTATTGAAATCGTCCGAAAGCATCGTCTTTGGGAAACTTTTTTGTATGAAAAATTTGAGTTTACTTGGGATGAAGTTCACGAAGTTGCTGAACAGTTAGAACATATTCATTCGCCCAAACTGATTGAAAAACTTGACAAGTTTTTGGATTACCCTGAATTTGACCCGCACGGAGATGCTATCCCAAATGCAAAAGGCGAGTTGAAGTTTCAAGTCCGTAAAAATTTGTCGCAAGTAGCCGTCGGCAAAACCTGTAAACTCATTGCTGTCAAAGATAACACGGCTTCGTTTCTGCAATATGTTGTCAAGGTCGGATTGGGATTAAGCAGCAAGATAAAAGTAGTCAGTCGTCAGGAATTTGACGGAACAATGGAAATAGAAGTCAACGGAAAAAAGTCAAGTGTCAGTCAAAAGTTTGCTGAAAATCTGTATGTCATTTGAGTAACGCTGTCTGTGCGTTGGGCAAAATAAAATGTGCTGCAATTTGTGTCGGCTTGCGGGTGGCATTGCAGCTCTTTTTATTTTGCGAAGCGTTGGCGTTTGTCTTTCCAGTTTTGTAACTTTCGCTTGATGTCTGCACTGTCGCCATAGAATTACCGCTAACGGTAGGTATTGCCGAAGGCGGGGCAATAGCACCCGTCAAGCTGGCTGCCGAAGTTGATTAAAAAAATAAAAGTACAGAAAATGATAAACATCTTAATTGAAATACGTCAGCCGGATATGTGGCT